>JANNHO010000030.1:0-25383 GCA_031404435.1 Acidimicrobiaceae bacterium
CGAGGTCGGGCTGGCAATGCTGGTGATGGCGATCATTCTCGACCGCCTCACCGAGGGCCTGGCCGACAAGTTCGACTCCGCTTCGGCACACTGACCCGGCCGCCGCTGGGTCGCTGCCGCTGGATCGCCAGGACGATTCGACCCTCCACCGTGCTCGTGGTCCGCAATCGTTGATCCTGGCTCAGTTGGCGTGGTCGGCAATCCTCATCACCATGGTTTGGCTGGCGGTGCCGAGCAGTTGGCCGTCCTCGCTCCACAGGTAGGCGTGGCCGTGACCAAAGCCGTTGGCGACCTGCTCGAGGCGACAATCAAGCAGCACCCACTCGGTCTCGGCCCGGCACCCAACGCGCACCGTGTTGTCGATGCTTGAGCCGTGGTACTCGGCACCATACGGCTCGCAGAACGACATCGGTAGCAGGTCACCGATGAACGCGATCTCGCCGACACCGACGACGTGGCGGGCCGGAGTCACCCGACACCAGCGGGCGCTGTTGCTACCTCCGGGCGATCCGCTGAGGTCGTGGATCTGACGACCCAGCGCGAGCCGGATGTCGGTGAGATCACCGAGATCGCCGCGCCCAGCGGCGAAGTAGTCGAACGGCGGGCATTCGAGCGGCGGAGGAACGACGGGCGGGGTAACCCAGGTTCGGTCGGGGCCGAACGGTCGAACCCCGAGCGCAACGTGCGCGGTGAGGATCTCCACGCCGTGACGGGTCACCACACACCGCGCCTGGGTGGTCATGTGGCCGGCGACCTCCACCGCAACTTCCAACTCGACCGGTTCGGTACCGACCGCGAACGACAGGTACTGCGCCGTGGCCCATACCGTCGGTCGGCCGACCACGGCTTCGGTTGCGAGCAGCGCAGCTGCTAGCCCAGCCCCACCTTGCAAGGTGTTGCGCGGCGTGAGCACCAGCCGCGGGTACTCGCAAACCCATCGGGTCGGCGAAGGGGTCGGGTGGAGCTTGAACAACTCGTCGAACCCCGGCCGTTGCACCCCCGACTCTGGGAGGCTGTGGTCATGCATCAGATCGGGCCACGAGCAACGCGTCGACGGCGACGAGACCGTCGGCCGTAACGATCAGCGGGTTGATGTCGACCGATCCGAGCCACGACGCGTTGGCGCGCCACAACTGATCAAGACCGTGTAGCAGCGCCACCACAGCATCGGTCGGCCAGGGCTGCTGGCCGCGCAGCCCTGCGAACACAGCCGGGCCGGCTACCTCGTCGGCGAGCGCCGCGGCGGCGTTACGGTCGAGCGGGAGGAACCGGCCGCCGACCTTGCCGGCTACCTCGACCAGTACGCCGCCAAGTCCGAGCAGCACGACCGGACCAAGTTCGGTACCGCACTGCAGACCACCGAATGCTTCGCCGAAGCCGCTCACCATGGCCTGGACCACCACGGTGGACGCAACACCCTCACGCCGTGCAACCTCGCGCAACTCGGCGATGACCTCCGCCACTGCCGCCGGGAATACCCCGACGCGGACAGCAGCCAGTTCGGTGCGGTGCGCCACGTCGGCCAGCTTGACCACCAGCCGGTCCCCGAGCGAACCAAGCTCGGGAAGCTCGACACACGACTCGTCGACCAGGATGTACGGCGCGACCCCGATCCCGACCGAGGCGAGTGCCGACATGGCGTCATCGAATCCAACGATGCGCCCCGCCGACGATTCGATCAGCCGGGGGGACGCCCCGCCACCAAACTCGGGCTGGGTGAGCACGCCGCGAACTCCAGCGGCCACGAATCCATCGAGCGCGGCAACGGCGCGGTAGACCGATGGCACACCGCGGGCGAACAGCAGGCCGCGGTCGCGCCAGTCCTGCGCCCACTCCCCAACACCCGTCGCCTCCACCGGGCTCACCACGAACGGCGTCGCCGAACGCGACGCCGCGGCGCTGAACGGTTCGAGCAGCGTGGTGCTCCAGCCCTCGTCGCCGTCGCCGGCCCACCACGCGAGCACGAGCACGTCGACCGCGTCTGCGTAGCGGGCGAACACCTCTTCCATCAGCTCGGCCTTCGTCATCACGAATCCGGTGAGGTCGAGAGGGTTCACCGTGTCGCCAGGCACCCGCTCACGGACCCATTCCTCCAGTTCCTCCAGGGGGGGCAACGGAGCATCCATCTCGTCGGCGATGTCGGTGGCGAGGGCAGCGACCCCGCCGGAGGTGGTGATCATCCCGATCCGCTGGATGCGGGTTCGACGCGCTGACGGGATCTGCGCGAACAGCTGTGCGGCATCGAGCAACTCGTCGATATCGCGTGCCACGGTGATCCCGTGCTCGCGGAACGCGAGGTCGTAGACCCAGCTCGCGTCGGCAATCGCTCCGGTGTGAGATTGCATGATTCGCCGTGCCCGATCGCTACGCCCGAGCTTCAGCGCGATCACCGGCTTCCCGACGGCGCGAGCGTCGGCCACCGCGGCGAAGAAAGCGGCAGGCCGACGAATGGCTTCGATCACGAGGCAGATCACGGACGTGTGCTCGTCGGCGGCAAGCACGGCGACGTGATCGGCAAGGTCGCATACCGCTTCGTTGCCCGACGACACTGCGATCGATACTCCGAGCATCCGCTCCTTCGCCGCGGCCATCGCCGATCGCACCAGGAACCCGCTTTGGGACACCACCGCGACTCCCCCCGAGGTGAGGTCGAGTCGTCCCCCGGTGAACAGGTTGACGCCCAGCGGTACGTTTTTGAACCCGCTGCAATTCGGTCCGACGACGGCAAGCCCCGATGCCCCAGCGATCTGCTGCAACCGCTGCTGCAGTGCTGCGCCAGCGTCGCCTTGTTCGACAAAGCCGGCGGCCGCGATCACGACGCCGCCGCATCCGAGCGCCACAGCCTGTTCGAGCACCTCGATCGAGCGTTCTGCATTCACGAGTGACAGCACCGCGTCCACCGGCCGTCCGACAGCAGCGAGGCTGGCGTAGGCAGCCTGCCCGTACAGCGTGTCCCGGTTCGGGTTGACGAGCAGTACGTTGCGGCCCGCTTCCAGCATCGGCACCACGGCGTTGTTCGACATCCCCAGCTTCTCGTTCGCCCCGACCACGGCAACGGTCGATGGCGAGAGCAGACGGGCAAGGTTGGCGCGGGTGTCCATGGTTGTGACGACGCTACGCGAGCAGTTCGCGCAACTCGCGCTTGAGCACCTTGCCGTAGGCGTTACGCGGGAGCGTCGCGACGTATACGTAACGCCGCGGCACCTTGTACCCGGCGAGCGTCTGCCGGCAGTGGGCGTCGAGCACACCGGTATCGAGCACACCGGTTGTAAGCACACCGGTCTCGGACGTATCGACGGTAACGGAGTCAGCCGGCACGATCACTGCGACGACGAGCTCACCCCACAGATCGTCGGCAACGCCGACCACCGCGACCTCGCCAACCGCGGGATGGGTGGCAAGCACCTGCTCCACTTCGACGGCGTACACGTTGGAACCGCCGGAGATGATCAGGTCCTTGGCCCGGTCGAGCAGCCACAGGATTCCGTCGGGGGTGAACCTGCCGAGATCCCCGGTGCGCAGCCACCCGTCGACGATCGTGTCCGCTGTCGCCTCCGGGCGGTTCCAGTAACCGGTCATCACGCTCGGGCCGCGAACGGCGAGCTCACCGATCTCGCCATCGGCGAGCGGTTGGCCGGCATCGTCCACGATGCGCAGTTCGATGCCAGGGCGGGGACGCCCAGCGCTGCCGAGCAGTTCAGGTCGATGATCCTGGCGGCGCAACACGGTGGCCGTCATTGGCGTCTCACCTTGACCGTAGAGCTGCACGAAGACCGGGCCGAAGCGCTGCAACGCCCGCGTCATCGCGGCCGGCGTGATCGGCGCGCCGCCGTACACCACATGCTGCAAACTGGGCACGTCAATGTCTGGCGCAGCACCGATCGTTGCCGCATCGGTGAGCATCACGATTTGCGTCGGGACCATCCAGGTGTTGGTCACGCCCTCGCGCTGGATCAGTTCCAGCGTGGCCGCCGGGTCGAAGCTGACACCGGAAGGGATGATCTGGCGCGCCCCGCGAGCAGTGGCCGCCAAGGCATGGAACCCCGCACCGTGACTGAGCGGCGCAACGTGCAACGTGACATCGCTCTCGTCCAGCGGGGTGAGATCGGCAAGCCACGACACCGTCACGAAGTTGAGCACGGCATGTGACAACATCGCCCCCTTCGGATGCCCCGTGGTACCCGACGTGTAGAAGATCCAGGCGATGGCGTCGGGGTCCATCTCGGCAACGTCGCGCGTCGGCGACTTAGCGGCGAGTACCTCGTCAAGTCCGGCACCCGCGACCACCACCGTCGCCGCGCCACCCGCGCGACGGGCCACCGATTCGTGGTCGGCATCGGTGACGACGACGGTGGCCGCACAATCAGCGATCAGGAAGCCGAGCTCGTCGGCAGTCAGCCGGGAGTTGCACGGCACCACTGTCGCACCTGCACGGAACGTGCCGAACATGGCAATCAGCAGTTCGGGCCGGTTGTCGAGGTACAGCACCACCCGCCCAGGAGCCGCGCCGATCGAAATGAGCCATTGCGCGAACGCCGCCGAACGACAGTCGAACTCGTCGTAGCCAATGGTGGTACCGCGCCAACTGATCGCAGGGTGACCGGGAAAGCTGCGGGCTGTGAGCCGAAGGAAGTTGGCGACGTTCATCCTGCGCGACGCTACTGTCAGATGCAGCGGCGGCCGGTCCCCGCACCGTTGATCGAGCGAGGTTCTCATGCCACCCGAAGCCGTTTTCCCTCAACCCGTCGCCCCAGAAACCGTCTCCCAAGAAACCGTCTCCCCCGAACGGGGCGCACTGCGCATCGAACACGTCGGAGCGGTCCTGCACATCACCCTCGACCGCGCCGACAAGCGCAACACGATCGATGTCGCGACGTGTGTCGGGCTGCACGACCTCCTCGGCGAGGCCGACCGCGACTCCCAGGTACGGGCAATTGTCATCTCCGGCACCGAGCGCGATTTCTGCACCGGTGCCGACGTGACCGCATCACCGGAGACATTGGCGACAATGACCACGCTCGACTACCGCTTCGCGACCACGCAGTACCAAGCCCTGTTTCAGCGGCTGTGGGAGATCGAGACTCCAGTCGTCAGCGCGGTAACCGGCACCGTCGCCGGGGCAGGGTGGATGCTCGCCCTCCTCGCCGACTTGGTGGTCGCCGCCCAGGGGGCCCGCTGGACCCACGTGTTCACCCGCCGCGGCATGGTCCCGCACGCGGGCGACCCGTACTTCATGCCGCGCATCATCCCGTTCCACCGGCTCAATGAGATCGCCATGTTGAGCGAACCGTTTCCCTCGGAGACCCTGCACGAGTGGGGCATGGTGAACCGGTGCGTGCCCGCCGCCGAAGTGGTTCCCACGGCACTCGAACTGGCGGCCCGACTCGCCGAGGGCCCCACCCGTGCACTGGCGATGACCAAACGCCTCTACCGACGTTCGCTCGACACCGACATCGCCACTGCCTTCGAAGCCGAACGCAATGCCCAGGCGCTGATCTCGACCACCCACGACCGCCGCGAAGGCGTCCAGTCGATGATCGAACGGCGCCCAGCGAAGTTCATCGGCAACTAACCAACCCCACGAGCCGACCCAACTATCCGGCAGTAGCGTTCACGGCGCGACGGTGACGGAGAACTGTCCGGTTGCGGTGATACCGAGGTTGTCCGTGACACGGGCGCTGAAGGTGTGGGTGCCAGCGGTTGTGGGGATACCCCAGACAACGCCGACACCGAGCGCCAACCCGGGCGGCAGGGTTCCGCTGATGAGCGCCCAACTACGAAGCGGTCCCCCGCCCGATACCGGGAGCACAGCGCTGTAGGACACCCCGACCGTGGCCGCATCCAACACGTTGACACCCGCGGGTATAGCCAGTGGCGGGGCCGCGGTCACGACGATGGTGAACGTCCTCCGTGCAGATGCACCGCTGCCGTCCCTGACTTCGACGGTGAACGTCGACGTGCCGACCGTGGTCGGGGTTCCCGTGACCCGAGCATCCGGCCGTGCAGGCAACGTGTTCCCCGTGAACTGCATCCCCGCTGGGACCCTGCCCGAGACCAGCTTGAACGAGTAGCTGGTGACGCCCCCGTCAGCCACGATGTAGCCGAGGTAGGCCTCCCCGAGAACCGCCGCGGGGAGTTGCGACGGCGTGAGGAACGACAGCCCCGCCGACCCGACAACGGTCGCCGAGACGCTGTTGGATTGCGCCGACGTGTTGCCGGCGGCATCGAAAGCGGCAACGGTGTAGGTGTAGGTCCCGGCGGCCAGCCCCGTATCGAGGAAGGTGGTGTCGAAGGCTGTGGTGGTGGTCCGTACCGTGCCGTTGCGGGTGAGTCGGAAGCCAGTCACTGCGACGTTGTCGGTGCTGAGCCCCCAGCTGAGGCTGATCGTCGTGCCGACGACGGTGACGGTGAGCCCGGCCGGCGCAGTCGGTGCGACGGCGTCGCCGGACGGCGGCGGCGGGGGCGGCGGCGGGGCGGTGCTGACGGTGCAGCCCGACAACCGGGCGACCGTGATTGTCGCAGATCCATCCCGGACATCGACGGTGCAGTCGGCGGGTGCTGTGAACGGGTTGCGGGTGATGCGGAAGGTGCCCGACGTGCTGGTGGCGCCCATGACCACACCGTCGACGGTGATGTTTCGCGATGCAATGGCGGTCCCCTCGAGACGCAGTTCGGTGCCCTTTACCTCGGCTCGCGACACCGACACTGCAGCCGCTGCGGAATCTGCGAGCACGCCTACGACAAGCACGTTCGAGACAACGAGCCACCCAGCCACGGCCAACTTGGACCGAGACTTGGCCACCGACCGATATGCGGAGCTCACGCTCATTTGTTCTCCATCTACGTGCAACTGGTGCCGGAAACCACCGACGTCCCAGCTCAGGTGTAGTCGCTTCGAGGTCACGTTCGCCACTGGACCAACGTCCTAGTACCAGACGAGAGGCAACGGGGCCGCTCCCGGCCAAGAGCTTCGTCGCGGTTAGACGTGGCGCGAAGCGGGAACACTCGGACATGATCAAATCCATGACGTTCGTAGCAGGAACCGTTGCCGGGTTCATCGCCTGTTCGGCGATGACCGAGGAGCAGCGCACACAGGTGAAGGACCGGGTGCGTTCGGCGACGACCGGTCCGCGGACCCGCCGCCTGAAAGACGCCGCCCAGGACGTGACGTCCACCGTGGCGGACAAGGCGGTCGACGCCACCACTGCGGTGGCAGATCGGGTCGTACACGCCGTCGACGACACCAAAAGCACTACCCCTGGCGAGTCTCGGCTCGATGAGGTCAAGCGCGAGTCGAGCGGACGCGACGGCAATTCGCAGATGTCAGCCTGAGCGGCCAGCCGGGCGAGAACGTGGCATTCGGACCGACACCCGCCTGCCGGTAGTGTCGGCCGATGGGCCACGTCACCGTCGAGATCACCAACCGGATCGCACTGGTCACCTTCGGCCGACCGCCCGTGAACGCACTCGATCACCAGAGCTTCAGCGAACTCGCCGAGGCGTTCGAATCGCTCGGCTCGGGGCGCGACGCGTCGGTGGCAATCCTGCGCGCTGCGCCCGGATCGCGAGTGTTCTGCGGAGGTGTCGACCTCCACGATTCGCCGCGTCGCTACCGACCGGATGGCCGCTTCGAAGACGGCGGCCCGCTCGTCGATGCCCGTTTCCAAATCGATCCGGGCCGTGTCGTGCGCGACTGCTTCTGGTCGATCTACGACTGCGCGCTACCAGTGATTGCCGCGGTCGACGGCAAGGCGATCGGTGCCGGGACTGCGCTCGTGGCGAACTGCGATCTCGTGGTTGCCTCCGATCGAACCAGCTTCGCGCTCACCGAGATCAACGTCGGCGTGCTCGGCGGGGTCCGTCACGCGCAGCGGCTCGTCGGGCCGTTCCTCGCCAAGCGGATGCTGCTCACCGGAGAGTTCGTGACCGCCGACGAGATGTATCGGCGGGGCGCGATCGAAGCGGTCGTACCTGCCGAGCAACTGATCGACGCAGCGATGGCGATCGCTCGGCCGATCGCTGCTAAGAGCCCGATCGCGGTGCGGTTGGCCAAGGAGTCGGCCAATCGGGTCGAGTCACTGTCGTTGCAGGACGGGTACCGGCTCGAGCAGGACTACACCGGTCGCGTCAAACGGCACACCGATTCCGACGAGGCCCGGATTGCGTTCCTCGAAAAGCGCGACCCCCAGTTCCGCTGGGAATGACGCCGCTCAGGTCGTGAGCAGCGGCTCCTTCGGGAGACCAAGGATGTTCTCGCCGAGGATGTTGCGCTGGATTTGCGACGTGCCCGCGTACACGGTGCCGCTGCGCGCGTTCAGCAGGAACACATCGATCCACGAGTTCGACGAATAGATCGCGCCGGGTTCGTCGGCGCGGAAGTGCTTGTATGGTCGACGCCCCTCGCGCACCATTGCGTCGGCACCCATGATCGACAGAGCCAGATCAACCGCCTGTTGGTGATACTCACTCCAGTAGAGCTTCGAGATCGACACCACCGCTCCGAGTTCGCCATCGCGCAGGTATTGGGTGAGGATTCGGTAGCCGAGGAAACGCATCGTCTCGACCTTCATGTGGCACCACGCCAGCCGGTCGCGCACGATCGCATCGCGATGAAGCCCACGCGATCGCGCGAGATCGATGATCCGGTCGAGCTCGGCACGGAAGAAGATCGGGTTGGTCGCCGCCTCCTCGCCACGCTCATGCCCGAGCAGGCTGTTGGCCACCGTCCAGCCCTTGTTCACCTCGCCAACCACGTTGTCGGCCGGCACACGGACATCGGTGAAGAACACCTCGCAGAACTCGGCGTCGCCAGTCAGTGTGGTGATCGCCCGCACCTCCACCCCGGGCGTGTCGATCGGGCACAGCATGAACGTGATACCACGGTGCTTCGGCGCCTTGGCCTCAGTTCGGGCGAGCACGAAGATCCCCGTACCGTCGAGGCCGCGAGATGTCCAGATCTTCTGCCCGTTGAGTACCCAGTGATCGCCGTCACGAGTTGCGCGTAGCTTCAGCCCGGCCAGATCCGAGCCGGCTTCGGGTTCGGAGTAGCCCTGCACCCACACGTCGTCGCCCGACAAAATGCCGGGTAGCCAACGGCGCTTCTGTTCCTCGGTCCCCCATCGCACGAGCGTGTTGCCGAGCATCTTCACGCTCGTTGTGTCGGCTACCCGGCCGAGCGGCACACGCGCCCGGGCCATCTCCTGGGCCAGCACCACCTGTTCGACCTTGGTCCGGCCACCCCCGCCGTACTCGACCGGCCATGTGATGCCGATGAAACCGTGCTCGTACAGCGTGCGCCGCCACGTAATCGAGAACGCCTCGGCGTCGTGCTGATCGAGCACACCGATGCCCTGCCAGTTGTCGGGAAGCGTCGCCGCGAGGAACGTGCGCACATGAGTGCGGAATGCCTCGGCCTCCGCAGCGAACGTCAGGTCCATCGAGCTGGCGTGGCGTTGATGGCTGGAGAGGCGGAGGTGGGCAGGTCGGACGTCATTGGTCGATGAACGCGGCGTCGAGGAGGTCATCGGCTGTGCCATGCACGTCTGGGTACTGCAACATGAACTTCATCAGTGCCCCCAAGCATCTCCGGTACGTGCCACGAGATCTGATTCTGACACGTTCGTCAGATTTGGGTCATACCGGTCACCCTCAGCTGGCATGCTGGTGCGGCTCCGCTCCCGACGACCCGTGAGGCCTGACATGTCCCTTGATCTCGATGCTGCCAACTACACCTTGGCCGGTTTACGCCCGTTTCCCGTGGCGGTGACCACGATCGACAACGGGCGGATGAACGGGCTGATGTCGCTGTCGGCCGGTGCCGGCGGCATCATCCCGGAAGCGCCGCGAATGACGATCAGCCTGACCAAGTACAACCTCACCCACGACATGGTCGTCAGCTCGGGGCTGTTCTGCGTGCACCTGCTCGGCAACGACGCCGACATCATCGACGCGTCGTTGAACATCCTGATGACCCTCGGTGGCAGCTCGGGGCGCGACGGCGACAAGCTGAGCGGTCTCGCCACCAAGCCGGGCCAGACCGGGTGCCCGGTCCTGCTCGACGCCCTCGCCTACGTCGAATGCACGGTGGTCAACAGCATGGATGCCGACGAAAACTCCATCTTCTTGGGCGATGTCGTCGCCTCGGAACGACTCCGCAAGGGTGGCCGGCTGAACGTCGGTGAAGCATGGGGCAAGCTGCCCAAGGAGTGGATCGATGCCTACGACGCCAACCACCTTCCGCAGCTGAACAACTGCCGCACGCACCGCAGCCTGCCGATCCCTGACGGCGGCCACTGATGAGCGAGCACCTTGAAGCGAGACTGCAACGGCTCGAGGACCTCACCGCGATCCACCAGCTGTTCGTCGACTATGGCGTGTACCTCGACGCCGGCGACTTCGGCGCCTACGCGGCCTTGTTCGCCGCCGACGGCGAGGCGCTGCTCGGCCCGATGGGGCGAGCCAAGGGGCCCGAGCAGATTAAGGCGTTGATGGAACGGGTGCTGTCCGGTTTGATCGGCTCCACGTATCACATCATCAGCAGCCCGGTGGTCGATCTCGTTGGCGATATGGCCACATCGACAGTGATGTGGACCGTGGTGGAGCGCACCGACGATGGCCAGCCGCGTCTGTCGATGGTGGGCAAGCACCACGACGAACTGGTTCGAGAGAACGGCCGGTGGCGGTTCAAGTCGCGCCGCGGCCACATCGACATCCCTTCCACCTACTCCCGCTAAATCAGTCGACCTACTCCAGCTGAATCAGACGCCAGCCACCGTCACGCTCAGGCTTCGGCTCGCCGTCGCGCCCTTCGAATCCGTGACCCGCAGTGTGAAGGTGAACGTGCCGGCGGTGGTCGGTGTGCCGGTGATCCGCACCAGCGGCCCATCACGGTTGTCCTGGACGAGCGACATCCCCGGCGGCAACTGACCGGCGGTTCGCGCCCACGTGTAGGGCCGGACGCCGCCGCTGCCATCGATCCACAGGTTGGAGAAGCTGCCGACCACTGGCGACCACGGCGTTTGCGCGTTGATCACGATCCCGAGCGGTGGATTGATCGTGATCGTGACCACGATGGTTGCTTGCGCACCGCTCGCATCATCCGTCGCCCCGAGCGTGAACGTGTTCGTCTGTGCTGTGGTTGGCACACCGGAGACGGCGATCATGTCGAGCTTGCACGGAGTGGAGCCCGCGTTCGGGTCGGATAGGAACAGGCCGTTCGGCAACTGCCCGGCGATGATGTCGAACGACACACAGCCCGCGTCGGTGGTGCCCAGAGTGGTCCCGATACCGGTTGCCGTGTCGACGAAGTTCGACCCGACGAAGCCTGGTCCCATGTTGGTCGATGCAGCGAAGAAGCCAAAAACGGGTTCCGGGTAGATCGTCAACTGTCTGGTCAGCGTGGCTGCACCTGCTGAGGCCGTGATCGTGACAACGGTCGCCGCAGTAACAGCGGCAACGTGGCGAACGTTGAACACCGCCTGGTCGAACCCGGGCTCGACCTGAACGGACGCCACCTGGGCAGTAGAACCGAGGGTGACCCTGGCGATGTTCGGATGGCTGCTCGCCACCGCCACAACAACGGGTGTCGACGTTGCGCTTGCAAGGATCACCTCGCCGACAGCCAGCGTGCCGACGGAGTTCAGCGATGCATGGCTCAACCCCAGAAAGGTGAGCATTGACGAGACGGGCGGCGGCGAAGAACTCACCGTGCACCCGGTCAGCGTCGCGACCATTGAGGTCCTGCCGTCACTCACGGTCACTTTGCACGTGCTCGACCGGTATCCAATCGCGGTGACCCGGTACTCGCCCTTGCTACTGGCCCGGCCCGTGACGCTCGATTCCGGCGATGTCACCGTGATACCCGCGTTGGCCAGCGCACCTCGCCCTTCGACCCGTAAGCTCCCTGACGACAGCGACGCCCTGGACACACTCACCGCGGCGTGCACGGTTGGTGACACGAGCACTGAAGCCACAGCTGAGATCAGGATCAACGCGGCAACCCGACGACCAAACCTGTAGCTGTCCATCGCCACTGCCTACTTCCGGCTTCCGAACTCGGTGAAGGTCGTCGCCTCCCCGGAGCCTGTCGTCGGCGACAGATCCATCATGAGCGCTCCGTCACGTGTGCGATAGCTGCACAATGGTCGTAGCACCTACCGCGAGCCGCCCAATCAGGCGTTGGGATCGACGAGGATCTTGATGTGGCGGTCGGCGTGGTGGAGCAACTCCTCCAGGCCGTGCTCGACCAGGTCGTCGAGGCCAATGTGGTCGGTGATCATCGTCGCCGCGTCGAAACCTCCCGAGGTGAGTTGCGCCAGCGCAATCGGGAAGTCGATGTCTGGCTCGTAGGTCATCGAGAAGCGGACGTCGATCTCTTTGATCATCGCCCTGCTCATGTCGATCCGAGCCGGTTCCTGCCAGCCGGCAACGCTGACCAACGTGCCCCTCGGCCGCAACGCGAGGATGCCCTGGTGCAGCGCGGCGTGCACCGCGGTGGTGTCGAACACGATGTCGACGCCGTGGCGGGTGAGGTCGCGAACCACGCTGATCGGATCGACCTCCGCGGGGTCGAGGGCCGCCGTCGCGCCGAATCGTTCGGCGGCGCGACGGCGCGCACTCGACGGGTCGGTGACGATCGTGATCGACGCGCCACCAGCCCGCACCGCTTGCAGCAAGCCGAGCCCAATCGGACCGGCACCGAGGATCAACACGGTCGCGCCGAGCGTCGGTGGTCCACGACGTACCGCATGCACCGCCACGGCCATCGGCTCGGTGAGCGCTGCACTGGCAACATCGAGCCCGGCCGGCACGGCAAACGCCGACTGGCGTGTCACGCACACCTGCGGGGCGAGACCGCCGTGTAACGGTCGCCCGTATCCGCCGTAGAGGGCAAGCCGTCGGCACATGTGCGGCCATTGGTGCTTGCACGACCAGCACGTGCCACACGAGTCGAGCGGCGCGACCACCACCTCGGATCCGATAGCAATGTCGTCGACGCCGTCGCCGACCGCACGAACCGTGCCAGAGAACTCGTGTCCGAGCACCACGCCGGGGACGTGCATCGACGCTCCTCCGGACGACGACCCAACGTAGGTATGCAGGTCGCTACCGCAGATGCCGTTACGCGACACGTCGAGCAGCACCTGGCCGGGCGCGGGTTCCGGCTCGACGACCTCCTCGATGCGGATATCACGCGGCCCGTAGTAGACGGCGGCCTTCATGTCAGCGACTGCGAGTCGGGATCGGCAGCCACCCCCGAGCGATGGGCGATGTAGTCGGGTGACAGGTTGGGCACGGGGAGGCCGAGGCGGCGGGCGAGCATCTGGGTGACCGCGTTGTCGTGCCCCATCCGCGTGTCGGCGACGGCGAGACCGTTGGCGACACGGAAGTCGGCTTGGCGGATCAGGGTGGTTGCCATAAAGAACTCCTCCATCAACTCGAAGTACCACAGGTCGCGCAGCGTTCGTCCCGACCGGGCTTCGTACTCGGCGAGGGTAGTGGCGCGGTCGGGCCACCCCGCGAGCGGCTCGATGCCCGATGCCGTCGTGGCGAAGTCGTCAAAGAACAGCCAGTGCGCCACATCGATCGCCGCCGGCCCGATCGTGGCAACCTCCCAGTCGATGGCCGCAGCCACGCGATGGTCGTCGCCGAAGATCATGTTGCCGACGCGGGAGTCGCCCCACACCAGCACCGAATCGTCGGTGCCCACTGCGCCACGATCAGCCACCAGTCGCTCGAGCGCGGCATCGGTGACCGGGAACCCGCGTTGCTGCGTGGTCCATCGGTACCACTCGACAAGCCGGTCGAGGTGACGGTCGAGCGCGCCGGCCGGTGCCGCGCCGTCAAGCAGGAACGCGTGCGTCGCTGGCCAATCGGTGGCGTGAACAGCGATGAGCACATCGAGTGCCGAGTCCCACATCACTCGCCGCTGCGATGCGGTGAGCGTTGGGAGGAAGCCGACGCTATGGATTGACGGCCGGGCCAGTGGCACCCGCCCGCGGACACGTTCCATGACGAAGAACGCGCCGCCGAGCAACTCTGGATCAGTCTCGTATCCGAGCACATGGGGCACCGGCACAAGCCCACCGCGTTCGAGACCGATGAGAACGTTCGCCTCGCGGATCACATCGGGTGTGAGAAAGATTTGCTGGCCGTTTGGCTGCCGGCGAAGCACCAACTCACGGCGGTGCGGTCCGTCGGGTGCCATCCACGACGCGGTGAACAGCACCGTGTCGTTCGACTGCCCGGCACCGGGCCGTTCTCCGCCTTCGAGATGCACGCCGTCATCCCCCGACGACACGCCCGAACAACCGGCGAGCCACACCGCCAAGGCATCCGGCAGCACAACTGGACCGCTCACGACAGGCCGCTCACAACCGCGCTGCTCACGACGGAGCACACACTGCCGGACCACACGACGTCGATCATGATTGGGGCGCGAACTGTGCGGCGAGCTGGCCATAGAGATCTGCGGTACTGCCATGCAGGATCACCTCGTCGGCACCCGCGTCGAGGTATTCGCACAGTCGGCTGGCGCATCGCGCCGCGGTGCCGGCCGACGACGACGACGGCAGCCAGTGCGGCGGCAGCGTTGCGCTCAATGCGGCGAGTTCGGTGCGTGACAGGTGCTTGTCGGCGGTGCGATCGCCGAGGGCCACAAGCGTCGGGTGCGAGCGGTACGCCTCGAGATCGGCGGCATCCCAGCCGTTCGCGCTCACGAGCGCGTCGCCGAGTCCACTCACATGGAAGTAGCCCGCGGCGCGCGCCCCGATCACCAGCGCGCTGTCGGCATCGGTTCGGTCGGGCGCCGCCACCACCGCCGCATAGCAGCGGAACGTGCTCGGGTCGCGCCCCGCCCGCTGCGCCGCGGCACGAGCAATGGTCGCCGCGCGACCAACGGCTGCGGGGGTGAGGAACGGGTGCAGGATCACACCGTCGAAGCACCGCCCGGCAAGCTCGACCGTCTTCGGTCCGACCGCCGCCAGCAACAGCGGCGGGGGCGCGACATCGGGGCGCTGCGGCAAGCGCAGGAGCGGAAAGTTCCCGGCCGGCCCGCGATAGGTAACCGACTCGCCGGCCCACAGGCGGCGCAGGATGCCGGCGCTATCGCCGAGCGACGCGAGTGTGGGTGACGCCACGCCGTACGCGTTCCAACGCCACATCGCTGAACGTCCGAACCCCATGAGGAACCGGCCGCCGCTCAGGGCCTGCAAGGTTTGGCCCATCGACGCAAGGACCATCGGATGACGCAGGCCCGTATGGGTAATGGCCGCACCGATACGCACCCGCGCCGTCGCAACGGACAACGCTCCGGCCAGTGAGGGTAGATCTTTGGTGTCGTAGCGTTCGCCGATCCACACCGTGCCGAGGCCGATCTGTTCGGCCACACGAGCTTCGTCGAGCGCGACCAGTGGGTCAGCCACCCCACCGGGCACCACGTAGCAGCCGAGCGCGGCAGCACCTGTCACGTTGACCATGTCCGCGAGCTCAGCGACCGAGCATCGCTGCCCATCGCTGCACGCTGACAACAATGAGATCTTCGACGTTCATGGATTCCCCTGCAAGAAGTTGACGGCACTGTCAACTGTAGCGACCTGGCCTTCAGTCGCGCAGCAGGTACGCCGAATGCAACAGCTCAGGATGGTCCTTGAGTTCCTGCGCTGTTCCGGAGTAGCGAATCATCGCTCCCTCCATCACGTACGCCGTTGTCGCCAGGGCAAGCGCGACGTTGGCGAACTGCTCGATGAGCAGTATCCCGACGCCGGATGTGGCAACGTCGGCAAGGGTCCGCTCGAGCCGCTGAACCACGATCGGGGCGAGACCCAGCGACAACTCGTCAACCAACAGTACCTTCGGCCGCGACACCAGCGCCTGGGCCAGCACCAACATCTGTTGCTCGCCACCGGACAGCGCGCGCGCCGGCTGGTCCCATAGTTTTTCGAGCTCAGGGAACAACGACAGCGCGTACTCAAGACCGGTCTTGGCCGCAGCCTTTTCGTAGGCGTAGCACGCAACGGCAAGGTTGTCTTCGACCGAGAGATCGGTGAGCAGTTTGCGACCCTCTGGCACGACAGCGACTCCGGCGGAGCGGACCCGGTCGGGTCGTAGGCCGCTGACTCGTTGGCCGTTTAACGTGACCGTGCCGGTGGTCAGCCGGAGCAACCCGGCCACACCGAGAGCAAGACTGGACTTTCCGGCACCGTTGGGGCCGAGGATCGTGGTGACCTCGCCGAGCGGCGCGGCGAGCGACACCTCGCGCACGACGGTACGGCCGGCGCGGGCGACGGAGACACCTTCGATGACCAGTCCATCGCTCACGCCTCCACCTCCTGTCCGAGGTAGGCAGCGAGCACCGTCGGATCGCGGAGCACGTCCTCGGTCGGGCCACAGGAAAGAAGGCGACCGAAGTCCAGTACGGCAGTCCAGTCGCAGCACTTGCGGACGAGGCTCATGTCATGTTCGACGAGGATGACTGTGGCACCGACATGGTCGGGGATCTGGCGGATGACCGTGCCGAGGTGTTCACTCTCGGCTTCCGGAAGGCCTGCACCCGGCTCGTCGAGCAGGATCAACTTCGGTGAGCCGACGACGGCGCGGGCGACCTCGACTAGGCGACGTTCACGTGGCGACAGCGTGCCGACGCGGGCGTATACCTGAGCGCCGAGCCCGCAGAACTCGACTGCGTCGAGCACCTGCGTTCGGGCCGAGTCCTTGCCGTGCTTGCTGGTGTGCTCGAGGACCGTGCGGACGTTGTCGAACACGGTCAGCGATTCGATCGCCTGCTCGGTCTGGAAGGTTCGCCGCACACCCCACCGGGCCCGCTTGAAGTCTGGCATCGCCAACAGGTCGACCCCGTCGGCGTCAACGCTGCCCTCAACGGGAACGACGAAGCCCGATAGGACGTTGAAAAACGTGGTTTTGCCTGCGCCATTCGGGCCGATCAGGCCGCACGCGCCGCCGGGGAAATCGACGGTCACGCCGGCGAGCGAGAGTACGCCGCCGAACCGTACGGTCAAGTTGCTGATGCCAATCACTCTCGGATGCCCGCTTTGTCCAGTTGGTGGCTCGTGATGAGCAGGTTGACGGTGAGGCCGACACCGAACAGGATGAGACTCCACCGATCGGATACGCCAATCTTCTGGAAGAGCTCTGGCAGCACGGCGGCGAGCAGGCCTGAGATGATGCCGCCCCACAGCGACACGACACCTCCCATCACGACGACAGCGATGAGGATGATGTTCTGCTCGACGATGAACGGAAACACCGACGGCGACTTCACATGCCCAGCGAGCAAGCCGCCGGCGATACCAGTCATGAAGCTGGCCAGCGCCCACGCCCACAACTTGTACGTGGTGGTGTTGATGCCGGCGGCGAGCGCGGCGGCCTCACTCTGCTTGATCGAAGCCCATGCACGACCCGGTTTGCCGACCACGTGGATCAATGCGAGCAGGTACGTCAGCACCATCGCAATGACGACGTAGCGATAGTAGGCGAAATCGCCGATGGCGATGTCGGGGCGACGCATCTCGCTGCGGTTGGTGACTTCCTGCACCAGGCCCTTGAACCCGGGGCCGCCGTTGGGGAACTTGGCCTCGGACAGAATCACGAGGAACCCGGCAGCTGACATCAGCGTGATCAACGAGAGATAGATGCCACTCAGGCGCAGCGCGGGGAGCCCGAGGATGACCCCGAAGATGGTGGTGATGACTGCGGCGATCAGCACAAGCGCCGGGAACGGCAAGTCGGTGGCGAACGACAGCCGCAACGTGATCCATGTGGACAGGCCGTACAACGCCATCTGGCCCAGGGCGACGAGGCCGACCCGGCCGTACAGCATGCCGGTGGCTCCGGCGACGATGGCCAAGATCGCTGCACTGGTCAGGTTCTTCACCCAGAACGTTGACGTGATCGCGGGCAGAAGGAACAGGCCGATCGCCAGTGCGGCGGCGGCTACGCCCATCTTGGCGATGCTGCGTTTGCCGAGCAGGGTCGGCGAACCAGCGGCCGTGCGACCCTGCTCGACGGCGGTCGTGCGCGGATCGTCGGCAACGGCGGTCATCGCGTCGACCTTCCAGAGATGACGAGATTGCGCTTGCGGGCGAACCACAACAGCGCGACGATTGCCACCACATAGGCCGTCGTCTTGCGATACAGCGACGGCCATGCCCATGTGGACGCGTTCAACTCGGCCTCGACCACCCCGATCGCGAAGGCCGCGAAGAACGCCACCCACAGATGGCGGAGCCGGCCGACGAGCACCGGAGCGAGCGCAGGGATGACGAACCAGGTCATCAACACCACGTCGAGCGAGCCGAACAGATCGACGAGCAGCAACCCGACAATGCCGCACAGCACACCCGAGCCGAGCCACGCAATGGCCTCGATGCGCCGGACGGGCACGCCGAGCAGCGACGAGATCTCGCGGTCGTTGGCGATCGCCCGCATCGCTGTGCCCATCTTGGTCCGCTTGAGGTAGACCGTGACGCCGGCCGCAACGACGAGTGCGAACACGACAGCAAGGATCTGGGTATAGGAGATGCGCGCGTCGAACACGCATTCCTTGCCCTCGCTGTTGCAGAACCATTCGATCTGCACCCGACGTGTACCGGTGGGCAGGCGGAACACGCGGGCGTCCTCGGTCTTCCACAGGTTGAACATGAAGCCGAGCAAGATCAGCGCCAAGCCGAGCGTGCCGAGCATCTTGTTGAGATCGTCTCGGTTGGCGTACCGCGGCGCAAGGTACAGGCCGTAGCCGAGGGTGACCGCGCCACAGAACGCGATGCACATCAGGTAGGCCACCCAGTCGGGTGCCCAGTTGTTTTCGATTGCCGACCAGGTGATGCTTGCGCCGAACGCGCCGATCGCCCCGAAGGCGAAATTGAGCACGCCGGTGGTCCGGTACAGGACGAGCAGTCCTGTACCGGACATGGCGTACACGGCTCCGAAACCCAGCCCCGACATGAGGAAGGGGAACAGTTGATTCGTATCGATCATGCTGTGGTGGTTCCGGAGTTCATTGGTGGTGCCAACCCGAAGGTCAGCCTTCGGCTCCGAGGCCGAACTCGACTTCAGCGGCGCGGGTCTCGATCAATGGATCATCGAGTGCTGCGATCGCGAAGCACTCCTCCGACTTGACCATCGTGCCCGAAGCGGAATCGGGTACCACGGTGATATCCCAGTTGTTCGGGATGTGCAACGGCAGGTCGCCGAAGTACCACGGCTGGCAGAACATGTCGGACTCGAACTTGCTGATTCCGATAATCGCTGCGCTGACGTTTTCGCGGCTGAACTCGGCATCGGGACCCATGCTGAGCAGCGCGCTGGTCATGATCCGGCCGGTGAGGAAACCCATCTGGCCGAACGAGCCGAGCGGCTGCCCGCCGCCGTACTCGGTGCTGATCGAGGTGTACAGGCGGGTGTCGGGGCCGTCTTTGTCGGTCGGCTCGAACTCGGCATTGATCAGCAGCTTGCCGTCCCAATCGGGTCCGACCGCAGCAGCGACCGAACCGTCGTTGGCCGGTGTCGCCGAACCCCAGATGACATCATCGATGACACCCTGGTTCTCGGCGGCGACCATCAATTTGATCATTTCCGGTGGCGTGAAGGTGAGGATGACGCCGCCGCCCTCACCGGCTTTGGAGATGAGGTCGAGGATGATCGTGTCGGCATCGGAGATCGGCAACGGAACCTGGACGGACTCGTACTCGTAACCTTCAGCGGCAGCCAACGCCTCCACCCCGGTGTTGTTGTACTCCGAGCCGGGAACGACACCAGTAACGGCGACGAGCTTGCCCTCGGCACCCGCACGAACGACAGCCTGGGCTGCGCCGAGCGCCGAGTAGTGGGGGCCCATGTTGACGGCAGCCATGTTGGGCACACCGAAGCACTCGGCAGGGACACCGGCAATGATCGCATAGACCTTCTGCTCGGTGTAGTAGTTGCCGTTCACCGGGCAGTCGAGGATCGACGTGGAACCGACGAGGGCAACAACGCCGTCGCTTTCCACCAGCTTGGCGGCAGCAGCACCGGCCTTGGCGGGGTCGAGCTCGTCGTTTTCGACGGTGTACGAAATCGGGTGGCCATAGATGCCGCCGTTTGCGTTCACACAGTCGAAGTACGCGGCCGTCTGATCAGTGATCAGATCGAAACCGATGCCGGGAACGGAGGTGACGATGCCACCAAGCTTGATCGGCTCGCCATCGGCTGTCTCACCGTTGCCGAGACCACACACGCTCTCGCCGTCGGCATCCATCTGCGATGCCTCGCCGCCACCCGCTGTGGGCGGATCGGTCGCATCAGATTCGGGCGGATCCGTTGCATCAGCTGCGGGCGGCTCGGTCGCATCAGCTGCGGGCGGCTCGGTCACATCAGCAGCGGGAGGATCAGTCACATCAGCAGCGGGAGGATCAGTCGTCTCACCCGCTTCTACAGGAGCCGCAGTACCCGGGTTTGCCGCTTCGTCGCTGCCGCAGGCTGCGAGAACGAGCGCGGCCGCGGCGAGGACCGCGCCATAACGTCGACGTTTCAATGTTTTCCCCCTTGTTGTGGATTCCCTCAGCCGGGCGGCGTGTGGTCACGTCGACGGAGTTTGAAAATCGTTTCCCCAAAGGTGCACCGAGTGCACCGCATGATCCAACGTACCGGCCGACACCCTCGCAATGCAAGGCTTCCGCACTGCGACGCTCGAAGTTGGCCCAAATGAGGTGACTATTTTCCGCCGTGATCGAAGAGCGGTTCGCTCACGACTACATTTTCGGCTCGATTCAGGGCTGCATCGGCAGGTTACGGCTCGACAACGATCCAGCCGCGACGCTGGAGTTCGGCCGCAAGGTGCTCGGTGGGTATCCGCCGCAGTGCCTGTTCGGCCGCCGTCAGACGGGCCACGGGAACCGGAGCGGACGTCGTACCAGCGTCGGGAGCGGCATCGGGGCCAGGCTCGAACTCGGCTTCTTGCTGGAGCCGATCGATGAAGGCCGCTGCCTCATCACGCGAGAACTTGCCGCCGGCTTGGCGCTGGGTGAAGCCCATCGGCCCGCGGGCATCTCGAAAATCGCTGTGACCCGCGCTCTGTAACAGCCCGAGTAGTTCCTGCACCTGTCGCGCCGTCGCCGGCGAACCTGCTGATTGACCGAACGCCATGCTCGCCAGTCTCGCCGAAACTGCCGAGGAAACCCTCCTTTCCGCCATTTTCCCGTAACCTGTACACCAGTGCTGTCCGCCCGCCGCGACGGGTCGGGCCATTTCCTCACCTCTCGCACACGTGCGAGACGCCCTTGGTCCAGCGACGGGGAACGACGAACCACATTGGATGACCCTGCGGAGACTCATGGTTGAACTACGACATCTCGAAGACGCGATCTGGTCGATCGCCGACGGTCGCGCTACCGATGACGACCTCGCCGTGTTCGAACGCGACGAGAACGCAACGCTGTCGCTCCTCGACCGATTGATCATCAATGCCGAGGATGATCTCGCCTCGGTGCGCCACCTTCCGGGCGACGAGCGAGATCAGGTGGTTGCCGACTTCACCGACACGCTGCTCAGCCTGCGGGCCGCTTTCACCAGGTTGCGCCCTCCGCCACCGGGGTGGACCACCGTCAGCGACGGCGGCAACTGGAACGGCACCGACTGGAACGACGAGACCTTCGGTTTTTCGGACGTGCTACCGATTGAACCCGACGAGGTTCGTCTGCAAGCGTCGTGGTCACATGGCCAGATCGTGGTATGGGCATCGGCTCGTGGCGCGACCGCCGAGTCGAACGAGGCCCTCGCAGCACGTCTCGAGGCGAGTGGCGGACCGCCGCAGGGCTGGCAACTCCACGCCGACATCGTCCTACCCGACGGCCAACAGGCAGAGGCCTTGTCGATCCCGATGAAGGATGTGCTCGGCTGGCTTGCCGCTGTCGGCGGCGGCGCCCAGCCGGACGCGGCCGGGGCCAGCCTGCTGTGGCTCGGTCGCACCGCGATCGAAGGGGTGCGTCTGTGTGCGGCAGGCTCGATTGTCCCACGCCTGCGCGTGGCCAGCGAGCGCACCGGGCGGTTTACCGATGCCTTCGTGCGCTGGGTGCCTGCATTGATCGACTCCACCGTCATCGATGCACTCGCTGCAGCCATGCCCGCCACGGTGCTCGCCGCCGACCCGAACGGTAACGGTGGCAGCCGAGCGACCACCCTCGCGGTGATCGCCGGGGTCGTGGAAGCAATCGTGAACGAGAGCATCGAACGAGTCGAGTTGCCGGCTCAACCGCCCACCGCAATCTCGTCGACCGACTTGGCCGACACCGTCATCGCCCGGATGGACGGCAAAGCGTTCCGCGCCGATCACGCGCTCACGCGTGACCTGTCAAAGCGGTTCGACCAATGGTCGCGCACCGTTACCGACCCGATGCAGGCGCGACTGGTGGTGCAACTCGAAGCACCATCGGGGGCGCAGGGGGTGTGGCTGCTGTCGGTGCACCTCAAAATCGCGAAGGGCAAGCTCGTTGCGATCGACGAGGCCCTGCGCGCTCCCGACACCAGCCGGGTCGCAATCGGCGAGTGGGCCCGCCTCGGCCGGCTCGTACCAGCGCTTGGCCGCGCCGACGTACGCCAACTCGGTCGCGTCGTGCTGGGCCAGGACGAAGCGTGGGAGTTCATGACCGCGCTCGGGCCCACTCTCGCCGCGATCGGGTTCGACGTGCGCGCCCCGGCGCTCACCCGGCGCAAGGCTCGACCGTCGCTGCGGCTCTTTGCCGAAGCGCCTGCCGGCTCCAAGGTGGGCGCCCACCAGCTCAGCAACGTCGCCTGGTCGGTGCTGTTCGACGACATCGAGCTCTCCGCGGCCGACATCTCCCGGCTCGCACGTCAGGCCCGGCCGCTGCTGCAATCACACGGCCGATGGGTTGAGGTCGACCGCCTCGACCTCGAAAAGGCCGCCGCGGCACTGGCCGAACGAGCCGACATCACCCAGCTCACGGGTGCCGAGATCCTGCGCCACAGCATCGGCCTCGATGGCTCGGGGTTGTCCGGGCGGACCACCGTCGCGGGAAACAGTTGGGCCAACGATGTTCTGGAACGGGCCGGCGAGTTGTCGACCGATCCGGTGACCGAGCTTGCCGGGTTCGTCGGCACCCTGCGCTCGTACCAGGCCGAGGCGCTGGCCTGGCTCGGGTTCCTCGATGCCGCCGAGCTCGGTGGTTGCCTCGCCCTCGACATGGGGCTCGGCAAGACCCCGACCGTGCTCGCTCATCTCGCCCGTACGGTCGGACATGGCACCACCTTGGTGGTCGCCCCCGCCGCTGTAGTCGGCAACTGGGCGGCCGAGGCGGCGCGTTTCGTACCGGGGCTACGGGTGGTCGTCCACCACGGCGTCGAACGCTCCACAGCCGACGAGTTCGACGCCGAGACCAGCGGTGCCGACATCATCATCACCACGTACGCGACAGCGGTACGAGACGTCGAACTGCTCGGGCGAACGTCGTGGGGCAGGATCATCCTCGACGAAGCGCAAGCGATCAAGAACCCCACCAGCGACACTGCGCAGCAGCTCCGCCGGCTCCCGGCACGCACCCGCGTTGCGCTCACCGGCACGCCGATCGAGAACGGCGTCGGTGATCTCTGGGCGATCCTCGATTTCACCAACCCGGGCCTGGTCGGGTCCCGGCCGGCCTTTGTCGCGCAGATGTCGGGCGACCGCGAATCGGCGCTGGCGGCCTTGAACGGTGTGCTCGTGTTCCGCCGGACCAAGGCTGAGCCAGAGGTCGCCGCCGAGCTCCCCGACAAGATCGACGAACTCGATCACTGCACGATGACACCCGAGCAGATCGGGCTGTACCAGGCAGTGCTCGACGATCTCGTGTTGAACGTCACCAATGCCGTGGGCGAACCCAAACAGGGCGCGATTCTCGCGGCGATCACGGCGTTGAAGCAGATCTGCAACCATCCCGCGGCATACCACGACGACGACCAACCGCTGGCCGGGCGTTCCGGCAAGCTGGCCCGGCTCGAGGAGATCGTCGAGTCGGTCTTCGCGGCCGGCGAGCGAGTGCTCGTGTTCACACACTTCGCCTCGTGGGGCCGCCGGCTGGCCGAGCATCTCAGCTCCGTCACCGGAACCCCGATCGCCTGCTACGACGGCAGCCTCACCCGACCGGTACGCGACCGCCTTGTCGCCGAGTTCCAATCCGGCGAGGGCGCCGGGGCGATGGTGCTGTCATTGAAGGCCGGCGGCACCGGGCTCAACCTCACCTCGGCCAACCACGTGGTGCTCTATGACCGCTGGTGGAACCCCGCTGTCGAGGACCAGGCCCGTGACCGGGCATGGCGGATCGGTCAAGGACGCACCGTCATCTCGCATCGACTGGTGTGCCCCGGCACCGTCGATGAACGGGTGGAGGAGGTGGTTGCCGGCAAGCGCCACATTGCCCAACTCGTGCTCCCGAAGGGCAGTTCGATGGCCGACCTCAGCACCGATCAGCTTCGCTTGGCATTCGGCTTGCGAACCGACGAACTGCTCACCGAGGACGCACGATGAGCAAACAGAACGGCCGCAACAACCAACGCCGCCGCAACCAGCGCCAGCCGGTCGACATCTGGCGCACCGCGGCACCGCTCCCCGACCTCGACCCGATCCGCGTGGCCCAGGATGTGACCGCACTGATCCGCTCGCTGGGCGAGCCACCGATGCACGGCGGGATCGAGGCCGGATACCACTTCGGCGCGATCGTCGAGCGCTCGGCGGCAATCGCCACCGCGCTCGCATTCAGCGCCGACATCCTGGCGGACGCAGATACCTGAGCGGCCGGCCGGTCAGTCGTCGGTCATCTCCCAGTAGTGACACCACCAGTTGGTGGCCACGAGGGTTTGCAGCTTCTCGTGCCAACAGAACGCAAGGTCGTCGTCGGGTTCGAGGTAGTACCGGCAGGTGCCACACGAGTCGTCGTCGAGCGGCGAGCCGCGTAGCGCCGTCACCCGGATCAGCCGTTGCGCCTGCTCGAACTTGACTTCGTCAACGCTCGGTTCATCGGTCATCGTTCGCACGTCATCCCTCGTCGGGTCTCCCCTGCGGGGCGACCATCAACCGTTGCAGTCCCCGGAACAGAGCGTTCGGACTGTAGATGAACTCTTGGTCGGCAACGAGGGCAATGTCGGGAGTGAGCTCGCGGAGCAGATCGAGCACGATCCGAACTTCGATTCGAGCGAGTGGCGCACCAAGGCACAGGTGCGCACCTTTACCGAAAGCAAGGTGCAGTTCGGCGTTCTCGCGGGCAACATCGAAGGAATCCGGCTCGGCGAACAGCGCCGGGTCACGGTCGGCCGAGGCAAAGCCGAGCATCACCGGCGCCCCGGCCGGGATGGTGAATCCACCGACCTCGGTGTCGACCTTGGCCAAGCGGCGGTGGTTGA
>JANNHO010000031.1:0-16224 GCA_031404435.1 Acidimicrobiaceae bacterium
CCAAGCCTGCTCCGGCGATCGTCTCCGTTCGGTGATCGGGCCGGATGCCGATCGGCCGTTCTGCGTGGGTCGGGGCTCAGTCGAGTGGGACGTATGCGTCGAACTCGAACCAGCCGTCGGGCTTGACCGTGCCTACGTGAAGGCGGTCTGTCTGTGCTCGACGACGGCGCCGACTAACTCGTTACATCGATTCACTTACACGGGCAGGTCGCCGAGTGGACGTACGAAGTGGAGCGAGCGTTGTGGTACGTGATGGTTGGCGACCTACAACGCGGGTACCGGCCCGCCGGTGAAGTAGGCGTGCGGTTCAGCACACTGGCCGTCAGTCGACAGCCTGCGATTGCGTCAGATCGTCGGTAGCAGCTGCGCCAGATCTGCCTGGTTCGCGGACATGGGCGATCGAGTCGGCGGGTGGGCTCGGGTACCTGCCCGCGCAGCAGCTCGTCGCTGGCGGCGAGATCGTGCTCGATGTGCCGACGACGCTGTCAGCGAGAGGCGGGATTGGTCGGAACGCCTCCGAGACCGGTCCGGGAGGCCTCCGCCGAAAGGGCGGGCCTGCTACCTGGGGGTTCGTGGTGGGCGTGACAGGGATCGAACCTGCTACCTCTACCGTGTCATGGTAGCGCTCTAACCAACTGAGCTACACGCCCGTCTACCAGGGCTGTCGAGCACCCTGGGGAAACGCGCTCGCCACTGTACACCGGTGTCGCTGGTGTCGCTTGCCGACCACGAACTTTCCGACTTCGAAGTTGGCACGACGCGTCAGTCGTCGTCGTTCTTGTTGCCGTTGCCTCGCCCGTTGCCGTTGCCTCGCCCGTTTTCGTCGGGCGGGGCGGTCTGCGGGGGGCTTGTAATCGGCGGGTCGGTCTGCTCCGGCGCGCCATCGGCGACGACGAGAGTCACCGTTTCACCCGCGGCCACCGGCCCAGCTGGTTCTACGCCGATGACCGTCCCGGCTGCTACGCCTGCTGCTGTTGCGACGCGGCGGACATCGACGACGACCCCGTTCTGGTCCAGCGACGCTGCTGCCGCGGCCTCTTGCATCCCGACGACGTCGTTGGGGTCGATGACCGCTTCGGTGCTGACCGTGCCAGGGGTGGGAACTTCACCGTCGCCTGCGGTTGCGAACGCGACGACAACGAGCGCCACGGCCACCGCTAGCCCGATGGCCGCCGCCATCCGCAGTCGCCGACGGCGCGCGGCCAGCTCAGCGGCAACCGTCGGGCGCACCGGTGCTCCCGGCAAGAACGCGGCCGGCATCACCGCGGTGCCCGAACGTGTTCCAGCAGCGGCCATGACCTCCGTCGGCTCCCCCGCTTCCGCTGGGCCCTCGATCGCAGCCCCTGCTAGCACTGCCATCAGAGCGGTTGCGGCGCTGTCGGCCAGCGGCGGAATCTCGGCGGAGGCGGCGCGCAGCGCGTCGGCAACAGCCATCGCCGAGACAGGACGATCGCTCGGCTTCTTCGCAAGCGTCTGTTCGATCACGCGGCGAACGCCTGGTGGAACCGTCGGTGGAAGTGGCGCAGGCAGTTGCTGTACATGGGCGAGTGCGACCGCAGCGGGGTTGGACGCGGCGAAGAGCGCTCGCCCGGCGAGCAGCTCATAGCCCACCACCCCCAACGAATAGACGTCGCTCGACGGGGTCACCTCGCCCCCACAGGCCTGCTCCGGCGACATGTATGCGGCCGTGCCAACGACCTGACCGGCGGCGGTCAGCGGCACGGAATCGACGGCTCGGGCGATACCGAAATCGGTCACCTTGATCCTGCCGCTCGTGGCGACCATCACGTTGCCGGGCTTGACATCACGATGGATCACCCCGCGTTCGTGGGCGGCCTGCAATGCCTCGGCAATCTGGATCAGGATGTCGACGATCGCGACCATTGCGAGCCATGGGGCGCGTTCGGCGCGCTTCGACAGCGGCTCCCCGTCGACATACTCCATCACCAAGAACGCGAGCGGAGGGTCGTAGCTCGCGTCCTCGCCGTAGTCGAAGATGCTGGCGATTCCGGGGTGACTCAGTGATGCGGTATGCCGGGCCTCGGCCCGGAATCGTTCCAGGAACTCCGCTGAGTCGACCAGTTCGACGCTCAGGATCTTGACTGCGACACGGCGTCCCAGCACGTTGTCAGTGCCGAGCCAGACCTCACCCATCCCACCACTGGCGAGCCGCCGATCAAGCACGTACCGGTTGACGATGACCGAACCGGCGGACTGACGGGTAGCCGACCCAGCGCGCTGCACCCCGGGCGCGCGGACGCGAGCTGTCGCATCATCCATGACTCGCCTCGACCATCAGTTGTCCGTACCCGTTTTCGCGACGGCCGACACCTAACGGCCGCACCGCCATCTACTTGAGGTGGACCTATTTGAGGTGCATCGACACCTGATTGGCGAGCAGACGACCGCGGCGCGTCAGCTGAACCCGCACGCCGTCGCTCACCACCAGGTCGTCGAGCCCATCGACATCGAGCGCATCGGCGGGCACACCATCGCGGGTCCGCAGCGCGAGTTGCAGGCCCTCGATCCGCCGCGTCGGCGCATCGAGCGTCTCGCCGGCGGCTTCGGTGGAGGCCCCCGTTTCGACCGCGGCGATGTAGCGCTCCGGCGTCCGCACGTTCCACCACCGCCGGCCATCGCGGTGCGAATGCGCCGCTGCGCCGAAACCGAGGTAGTTCGCCTGCGACCAGTACAGGCGGTTGTGCATCGACTCGTGCCCCGACCGCGCCCAGTTGCTCACCTCGTAGTTGTCGAGCCCGGCTGCGGTCAACAGATCGTCGGCAAGTTCGTACTTGTCGGCCATGTCGTCATCGTCTGGATGACGTTCGGGCTGTTCGGCCAGCGGGGTGCCCGGCTCGACGGTGAGGCCGTACGCCGACACGTGCGGCGGTCCGAGGGCGAGCGCGAGGGTCACGGTGCGCTCCCAATCGGCCAGCGACTCGCCCGCCCCGCCGTAGATAAGGTCGAGATTCCACGTCGTCATGCCGCTTCGTCGGGCGGCTTCGACGGCGCGGACGACGTTGCCGGGGTCATGCCACCGGCCGAGCGCGGCAAGCACATCAGGGACCATCGACTGCACACCGATGCTGACACGGTTCACGCCACTGCCCAGATACGCAGCCAGCAGGTCGTCGGTCACATCGTCGGGGTTGCACTCGACGGTCACCTCGGCGCCGGCTTCACGCGGGATCGCTTGGATCACAGCCGCCAACGCGACCGGGTCGACGAGGGTGGGGGTTCCGCCGCCGACGAACACCGTGGTGGCCGGCTGGACGGCGTGCCGACCGATGTCGATTCGCAGCGCATCGAGATACTGCTGATGCAGGTGTTGGCGGTCGGTCCAGGTGGCGAACGCGCAGTAATCACACCGCTTCACGCAAAACGGGATGTGCACGTACACCCCGAACGGCTCACTCACCAAGTCACCCTACCGACGATGCGCCAGGGCAGCCGAAGTCCGTTATCAGGCGTGGAACAACAAGTCGAGCGCGTCGAGGCGCTCGCCGCACTGGTCGACGGGGACATCGAGCATCGCCGCGATTGCACGGGTGTCGTCGCCGCGAACGGTGATGACCTTGCCGTTGAAGTCCTGGCGTTGCACCTGGATCATGCGCAGGAACCGGATCAACATCTCGAACGGCTGGCCGGTCAGCTGGCTCAGTTTGACCAGGTCGATGGCGATCTTGCGCGCCGCCGCGGCATCGCCCTCATTGGGCATCGAGATGTCTTCGCGGGGCAGTAGTTGATCGACCGGCACGTTGTAGAACTTGGCCAACCGCTCCAGCCGTGGCACCGAGATGGCCCGCTCGCCACGCTCGTAGGCACCGAGCACGGACGCCTTGAACTCGTCGGCCGAGGTGGCCTCCACCTCTTGCAATGACAGCCGCTTCTGGCGCCGGATCACCCGCAGGCGATCACCAACCTTGCGGCTGTAGGGCGATGAATGAACGTCGTCCTCGTCAAAATCTCGCATACCCGCTCTCCTGTTCGTGTGTCGTGACGTCCCGTCAACGTCATGACGTAGGGGCATGATGGCACACTCTCCGTGGAAAAACAACTAAAAGTGGGTAACTCAACGCGCAAAGTTGTCAGTTTCGCCACGCTATGAGGCAGGCTGCCGCCACGATCGCCGCTGTTTCCACCCGCAGCACCGTCTCACCCAACCCGATCGTGCGCCCAGCAGCCGCCAGCTCGACCTGGTCGAAGCCCCCTTCCGGGCCGATCAGAACGGTGTTCACCGAGTCGTCGATGCAACCCGCGGCACCCGGCTCGGCGATTACGGCACCGTCAAGGGCAACCGCGTCTCGGAACGTCAGCACCTCGACCCGCGGCAGCCGCACTCGACGGCTTTGCGCCGCCGCCTCGCGAGCGATCCGGCGCAACCGGTCAAGCTGCTTGACCTGGCGTTCGGCACCCCACCGCACCACTGATCTCGCCGTTTCGAACAGCACGACGCGGTCGATGCCGATCTCGGTGAGCTTGCCCACCACCAACTCGACACGGTCCCCCTTGGGGATCGCGCAGCCAACCGTTAGCTCCGCCGCGGCAGGCGGCTCGACGACCACCGGACCGTCCACCTGCACTCCCCCGGCTGTGGACCACCGCGCCGCACACCACCCACCGTCACCGTCGCTCAGCGTGACCGACTGCCCATCGGCGAGGCGCAGCACGCGGCGCAGATGATGGTCGTCGGCTTCGGTGATCTCGGGCGCGCTGAGTGATTCGACAAACACGTGCGCCGCCGACCGCCGCAGCAGCGGGTTCACGTAAACGCGGATTTGATCCGCGAAAAGAACCCATGCTCACCCGTGCCGACTTCCTCGCCGCGACCCTCGGCAAAGCGCCGCAGCAGGTCGACTTCGGAATCGCTGAGCTTGCCAGGCACATCCACGCGCACGCGCACGCGCAAGTCACCGCGACCGCGACCCTGCAGCCGGGTGACGCCGCGTTGGCGGAGCACGAACTCGCGCCCGGGCTGGGTGCCCGCCGGCACGACGATGTCTTCGTCGCCGTCGAGGGTGTCGAGGGTGAACTTCGCCCCGAGCGACGCCTGGGCGATGGAGACTCCCAACTCGAACACGAGATCGTCGCCGTCGCGCGTGAATCGGTCGTGCGTCGCGACCCGGATGTGCACGTACAGGTCGCCAGCCGAACCGCGTCGCGGGCCGACTGCGCCCCGCGAGCCGAGCCGCAGCGTGGAACCGGTATCGACACCAGCGGGGATGTCCACCTGATAGGTGCGCTCCGTGACCAGGCGGCCGTCGCCGTTGCAGCCGGCGCACGGGCTGGCAATCACCTGACCGGCACCGTGACAGCGCGGGCAGGCTGCGGTGGTGACCATCTGCCCGAGCAGGCTCTGGCGGACCCGTTGCACCTGGCCACGGCCATTGCATTCGGAGCAGGTGACCGGATGCGTACCTTCGGCGGCACCGGAACCATCGCAATGCTCGCAGCGAACTGCGGTGCGCACCGTGACCGGTACCGTGGCACCGAAGACCGCCTGCTCGAGGGTGATGTCGGCCACCACTTCGAGATCCTGGCCCCGCGGCGGGCCAGCAGGACCACCCCGACCGCTCGAGCCATTGCCCCCGAAGAATGCGTCGAACAGGTCGCCGAGGCCGCCGCCGCCGAACACGTCGCCCATGTTCTGTCCACCAGCGCCGCCGACACCAGCCGCGCCGAAACGGTCGTAGCGGGCCCGGGTGTCGGGATCGCTCAGCACTTCGTAGGCCTGGGCAACGGCTTTGAACTGCTCCTCGGCGGCAGGGTCGCCGGGGCGGGCGTCGGGATGCAGTTCGCGAGCCCGCTTGCGGTACGCCTTCTTGATGTCGTCGGGATTCGCTGTGCGCGTCACACCCAACAATTCGTAGTAGTCGGCCAATTCAGCCAGCCCCTTCGCCGAGATGCTTGCCGAGACGGTCGCTGACCACCTCGACAGTTGCCAACGCTTGCGGATAGTTCATGCGCGTTGGCCCGAGGACCCCCACGGTACCGAGATGCTGGCCGTCCACCACCACGGGTGCCACGACGACCGAGCATGCCGCCAGCGGTTGGACTCCGTGCTCGGTACCGATCGCCACCGACAACCCGCGGTCGATCACGTCGCGAACGAGCGACACCACCACGTACTGCTGCTCGAGGGTGTGCAGCACGGCACGCACCGTTTCCACCGCCTCGAACGACTGCGCGACCACCGATGTGCCGCTCACGAACACCGACTCGCGCTGAACCGCTCCGGCGAGGGCGTGATGCGCCGCATGGCACACGATGTCAACGTCGGCATCGCCACTCGCCGTCAGGTCGCCGGGCTCGATCGGGCGTCCGGTGAGCATCCGTTGCAGGTGCGCCGAGGCTGCGGCGATGCGCACCTCGGTGACATCATTGGCGAGTTCGATCGTCTCGTTCTCGACCGATCCGCTGCTGAGCACGGCAACCACGACCGCCACACGCGCCGACAGCCCAACCACCTGGACCGAGCGAACCACGGCGCGATCCGGTGGCGGGCCCACCAGTACGGAGGCGTGGTGGGTGAGGTGGGCCAACAGGTTGGTGGTCTGGTGCAGCAGTTCCTCGAGGCGACCATGGGTGGCATCGAAGAACAGGCTCACCTGGCGGGCGCTGGCCTCGTCGAGCAGGCCGGGTTCGGTCATGTGGTCGACGAAGAACCGGTAACCCTTGTCAGTAGGCACCCGACCAGCGGAGGTGTGCGGCTGCGCGAGGTAGCCCTCCTGTTCGAGCACCGCCATCTCGTTGCGCACGGTGGCGGAGCTGACATGAACGCCGGGCGCACTGGAGATGTGGGTTGAACCGACCGGCTGAGCAGTGGCGATGTACTCGTGCACGATCGCCCGCAGGATGGATGTCTTGCGTTCGTCCAGCATGTGATTCCCCTCGAGGAACGTCGTCGGTTCAGGCTAGCGAGTCGACGACCCCAGTGACTTGTACCTTCGCAGCGCTTCCTCGCGTTCGACCGCATGGTCGACGATGGGGGGTGGGTACGCATCCGAGCAATGGCGACCGGGCGCGTGGATTTCGGCATCGCTCAGATCGGCAATCTCAGGCAGCCAACGGCGCAGGTAGGTGCCGTTGGAATCGAACCGCTCGGACTGACTGGTCGGGTTGAAAACCCGGAAGTACGGGGCCGCGTCGGTGCCGGTGCCTGCGGCCCACTGCCAGCCGTGATTGTTCGAGGCGAGGTCACCGTCGACGAGGTGGGTCATGAAGTGACGCGCCCCCCACTGCCACGGCAGGTGCAAATCCTTGACCAGGAAGCTGGCCACGATCATTCGTACCCGGTTGTGCATCCAGCCGGTCGCCAATAACTGGCGCATCCCGGCGTCGACGATCGGGTATCCGGTTGCTCCATCGCGCCACGCCCGGAACCGTTTCTCGGCTGCCGGACCACGGTCGAGCGGCATCGCGTCCATCTTCGCCTGGAGGTTGCACCACGCGGATTCGGGCCGGTGGTAGAGCACGTCGGCATAGAAGTCGCGCCACGCGAGTTCGGTCCGAAACACTTCGTGCGCGCGTGGCGCTCCGAGGTCGTCGATCAGCTCGCACGGATGAACCATGCCCCAGCGCAACGCGGGCGACATTCGGCTGGTCCCCGCGACACCGGGCAGGTTGCGGGCCTCGTCGTAGCTGTCGAGCCCGTCGCGGACGAACTCGCCCCATTGGTCATCGACGCCCGCCGCCGTGTGCGCCGGGAGGTCGATCCCGGTCGGGAGTACGGCAGGGGCGGGATCGGTCGCGACATCGCCGGGCTCGGTCCACACGACCGAACCCACGTGCGGGGTGGTTGGGCGCTGCGCCCAGATCGGGCTACCGGTTGCCATCCACCGTTTCGAAAACGGCGTGAACACTGCATACGGCGAACCGTCATCCTTGGTAACCGTGCCGGGGTGCACCGCGTAGGGGCTGCCCTCGCCGCGCAGGTGGCGACCATCCGCCTTCAGTCGGGCAGCAACCGCGGCGTCGCGCCGGCGCCCGTACGGGCCATAGTCGCGGCTGACGAAAACGGTGTCGGCACCGACCTCGGCAGCAAGTTCGGGCACGACGGCGGCCGGGTCTCCGTGGCGGTAGACGAGTGTCCCTCCCAACTGAGCGGACAGATCAGCGAGGGCGCGAACCATGTAGGCGAGGCGAGGGGCACCGGCCCGGGTGAACGCCGGATCAACCACGAACAGCGGGACCACCTCGCCACCGCCAGCAGCGGCTGCGGCCAAGGCGAGGTGGTCGCTGACGCGCAGATCGCGCCGGAACCACAGGATCGATCGAGGCATACCGGCCCAGTGTCGCCGAACCATCAGGGTCGTGTCACGTCGGGTCAAGCCGGCTGGCGCGCCGACGTGCGGCGAACACTGGCGATGCTCCTCTACTGTCTCGCCATGACCATCGCAATGCCGGCACGTGTGATCATCGTTCGCCACGGGGCGACTGACTGGTCGATGGTCGGCAAGCACACCGGTCGCAGCGACATCGCGTTGAACGACGTCGGGCGTCAGCAGTCACAGCGGCTCCGTCCCTTCCTGGAACGCATCATCACGTCGACGACCGCACACGACGGAGACGACTCGGCCGGCCAGCACGCCGACGACGAGCCGGTGGTGTTCACCAGCACGCTGAGTCGAGCCAGCGAGACAGCGGCGCTTGCGTTGCCTGCTCGATTCGTTGACCGGGCCGAACCGATCGAACAGCTCGTGGAGATCGACTATGGGCGATTCGAGGGCCTCACCAGCCCCGAAATCGCAGTGATCGATCCAGCGTGGAACCTGTACACCGATGGTTGCCCCGGCGGCGAGAGCGTCGCCGCCGTCATTGCTCGCTGCGATTCGTTCATCGCCAAGACCGAACGCATGGCCGCCGGGCGGACCGTGGTGGCCTTTACCCACGGTCACTTCAGTCGCGTGCTCACCGCTCGTCTGCTCGGCCAACCTGCGTCGCTCGGCTCAACCCTCTACAACGACACCGCCACCATCGCAGTGGTCGACGAGCGTCGAGGTTTCCCGGTTCTCACCGCCTGGAACCTCGGCGCGCACTGACCTCCGCCGGACAGCCGCACCGATCACCATCACTACCAGGGTGATCACGCTGCCGTAGGCAAGGCTCCATTCGGCGCTCACGTGGTCGGCAACAAAACCGGTGATCGGCCCGCCGATCGGTGTGGTGCCGAGGAACGCCACCGCCCCCAATGCGAGGATGCGGCCGCGCATCGCCGGTGGCGATTCGATCTGCGAAATCCCGTTCAGCGACGAGATAAACGCCGCCCCCCCGGCCCCGAGCGGCAGGCTCACCACATAGGCAACCCAGATCGACGGCGACCACGCGAGCGCCAACCCACTGACACCAAGTACCACACCGCTACCGAAGAACCACACCGAACCGACCCGGGTCCGCCCAGCGGTGACGAGCGAGCCAGCGAGGCTGCCAACGCTGGTGGCAGCGAGCAGCCAGCCGAACAACTTGCGGTCACCGAAGCGGTCAGCCGACAGGGTGAGCAGCGACACGTTGTAGTTGAACGCGAACGTGCCGACGACGGCGAAGCTGACGAACAGCACAAACAGGCGCGGGCTGCGCCGAACGAACCGCAGCGCTTCGCGTACGGGCTGTCCACCGCGTGCGGCCGGGGGCGAGCGGTGCAACTCGGAGCGGTTGATCCGCACCATCGGCAGCACGATCGCGGTGTACGACACACCGTTGACGACGAACAGCCAGCCCGTACCGAGCGGGCCGACCAACGTGGCCGCGAGGGCCGGGCCGAAGATGCGCGAGCCGGTCATCACCGCCGTGTTCAACGCCAACACGTTGGGGATGTCGTGAGGCTCGACGAGCTCCACGACGAACCCGCGACGGGCCGGGTTGTCGAGCGCGTTCACCATCCCGAGCACGAGCGAGAGCGACCACACCACGGCCAGGTTGGCGTGGCCGGCAAGGTCGACGACACCGAGCACGAGCGCCTGCACGGCAAGGCACGATTGGGTGAAGATCGCCATCTTGCGCTTGTCGACCCGGTCGGCGATGCCCCCGGCCCACACCCCGAGCAGCAGCATCGGCAGGAACTGGCAGGCGAGCGTGATGCCGACGTCGGTGCCCTTGCCCGTGAGCCGGTAGACGAGCAGCGACATCGCCGTGAGCTGCATCCACGTCCCGATGTTGGAGATGATCAACCCAACGAAGAAGATCCGCGCGTTCCGGTGCCGCAGTGACCGGAACGTAGCGGAATCACGCATGGACAACCTTTCTACCGTCGCACGATCGTTCTGGTCATACGTTCCCGGCTCTGCGCCGGGATCACGTGACCAGAACGAGCTTTAGTCGTCGAGTTTGAGGGCGGAGATGAAGACGTCGCCCGGGACTTCGACCCGGCCGATCGACTTCATCTTCTTTTTGCCCTCTTTCTGCTTCTCGAGCAGCTTGCGCTTGCGGGTGATGTCACCGCCGTAGCACTTGGCCAGCACGTCTTTGCGGCGGGCCTTCACGGTTTCGCGGGCGATCACCTTGCCACCGATGGCAGCCTGAATCGGTACGTCGAACATCTGCCGCGGAATCAGTTCCTTCAGCTTCTCGCACATCCGGTTGCCGTACTGGAACGCCTTGTCACGGTGCACGATGGTGCTGAACGCGTCGGCGGCGATGCCGTTGAGCAACAGGTCGACCTTCACCAAGTTGCTGCGCTGGTAGCCGCTGAGCTCGTAGTCGAGGCTGGCGTAACCCTGGGTGCGGCTCTTCATCTGATCGAAGAAGTCGACCACCACCTCGGCGAGGGGCAGTTGGTAGTGCAGCTCCACCCGCTCCGGCGACAGGTACTCGAGCTTGATCATGTCGCCGCGCCGGTTCTGGCACAGCTCCATCAACGTGCCGGTGTACTCCTTCGGGGTGATGATGCTGACCCGGAAGTACGGCTCCTCGATGAAGTCGATCGCCTGCGGCATCGGCAGGTCGGCTGGGTTGTCGACGAACTCGACCTCGCCGTTGGTGCGATGCACCCGGTACTCGACACTTGGCGCGGTGGCGATGAGGGCCAGGTTGAACTCGCGCTCCAAGCGCTCCTTGACGATCTCCATGTGCAACAGGCCAAGAAATCCGCAACGGAACCCGGAACCCAATGCACCCGACGATTCAGGTTCGTAGGTGACCGACGCGTCGTTGAGCTTCAGCTTCTGCAAGCTCTCGCGCATGTTTTCGAACTCATCGCCGTCGATCGGGTACAGGCCACAGAACACCATCGGTTTCGGGTCGCGGTAGCCGGGCAGCGCCTCGGTCGAACCGTGCGACGCGGTGGTGACCGTCTCGCCGGAGCGAGCCTGGGCAATGTCTTTGACACCGGCGATGAGGTAACCCACCTCGCCCGGGCCGAGTTCGGCCGTCGGGGTGGGCACGGGCCGCCGGGCACCAATCTCGATCGCTTCCTGCAACGTGCCAGCCTGCAGGAACTTCAACCGGCTGCCGGTGACCATCGTGCCGTTCATCACCCGCACCGAGCTGACCACGCCGCGGTACTGGTCGAACTGGCTATCGAAGATCAGCGCCTGCAACGGAGCGTTGACATCGCCGACCGGAGCCGGGATTCGATCGCAGACGGCATCGAGCAGGTCGTCGACGCCCATCCCGGTTTTGGCCGAGATGCGCAGGATCTGATCGGCGGGGATGCCGAGCACCTGCTCGATCTCGGCTGCGTAGCGATCGGGGTCGGCGGCGGGCAGGTCGATCTTGTTCAGTACGGCCACGATCTCGAGGTCGTTCTCCAGCGCCAGATAGCAGTTGGCCAGGGTTTGCGCCTCGATCCCCTGCGCCGCATCGACAACCAGCACCACACCCTCGCAGGCCGCCAGCGAGCGGCTGACCTCGTAACCGAAGTCGACGTGGCCAGGGGTATCGATCAGGTGCAGGGTGAACCCCTTCCAATCGACGCGCACGTTCTGGGCCTTGATGGTGATGCCCCGCTCGCGTTCCAGATCCATCGTGTCGAGGTACTGGCTGCGCATGTCGCGGATCTCGACCGCGCCGGTCATTTCCAGAATGCGATCGGACAACGTGGATTTGCCATGGTCGATGTGCGCGATGATCGAGAAGTTCCGGATTCGTGCGAGGTCCATGTGCGCCTGTGATCGGGCCGTCGTGGCGGGTGACGATGCAGCATTCCGGGGGGAACGCCGGTGCATCGAGGGGTATCGAGGGTGTGGTGACTCTACCGGCCGCTGATATCATCCAGGGCTGCTTTGTACTTGTGCGCCTCCTTGTGGGAGCCACGGAACGGGTCTTGCGGCCCGAGGAGAACCACCACCACCATGGCAAACATCAAGAGCCAAAAGAAGCGCATCCTCACCAACGCCAAGGCGGCCGATCGCAACAAGGCCGTCCGCAGCGAATTGAAGACCCGCTCCAAGAACGCGATCAAGGCCGCTGGCACCCCCCAGGCCGACGAGTCGTTGCGGATCGCGGTGAAGCGCCTCGACATGGCCGCTGCCAAAGGCGTCATCCACGCCAACCAGGCCGCCCGTCGTAAGAGCCGCCTGATGAAGCAGATCAACGCCGCCGGCTGACACCGCGTCGGCGCTCGCATCGTCGAGCGCAGCACACTTTCAACGAGTACCGCTTCGAGCGAGCCCGGGCCCATCGGTCCGGGCTCCTTGCATTGTCAGGCGGCGTCAGGTCCGGTTCAGCGTCGACCGCCGGCGAGCTTGGACAGCCGGGCGACGAGCACTTCCATCACCAACGACTCGGGCCAATCCTTGGCGCCGCGCAGGTCGAGGTCGGCCTGGGCGAGCAGCCCCACGGCACGGCTGACGCCCGTACCGCTGAGCTTGCGATACTGATCGAGCGCCTTACGCGCTGGGTAGCCGGGCTTGATCCCGAGGGCCTGGGCCGCAGAGTTCTCGTCGCGGGCACCCGCACCATCAAGGCGCAACAACTTGGTGTAGTGGCTGTGCAAGATCGACATCACCTGCAGCGGGTGGCGCTCGCCGGACCCCATCATCCGCTGCAACAAGCTGAGCGACACGGTGGTGTCACCCTTGTCGATCGCGTCGGTGAGATCCCATGGCGGGACCCCGCCACCTTCGCCGAGGAACGGTTGCACATCGGCAACGGCCAACTTGCGCGATGTGCCGTAGGTGCTCATGAGGGTGCCGATCAGTCCCTGGAGTCGGCCCGCGTCCTCCCCCATCCACCCGCCCACTGCGTGCACGGTGGCCGGCTCGACACGGAGTCCGGCGGTGGCAAATTGCTGATCGATCCACACCGAGCGGTCCTTCGCGCGAGTCGGCGCGTTGGTATCGATCGACAACGCCCCCGATGCCTTGATCGCTTCGGCCAACGCCTTGGGCAACCGGTCACCGCCACCAACGAGGACCAGCTCGGTACTGGCCAACGGGTCGCCGAGATATGCGACCAGCGCAGGCGTCTCGTCAAGCGTGAACCGACCCATGCCCCTGGCGATCACCACCCGGCAATCGGTGAGGAACGGGGGCGTCTGCGATGCGTCGACGACCGAGCGCAGTTCGTACTCGGGGCCATCGAAATCGTCGACCATCAGCGAGCGGTCACCGTCGCCGACCAACCGATGGACGAGCTCGGAGAGCCCGCTCAGCACCAGTGATTCATCGTCTCCAGAGATCAGGTACACGCCCATGTCGGCACTCATCGTCGCACAGACGGCGGCCTGTCCACACTTGGGGCGACTGGCCAGCCTCACTCGGGAATTGGACCGATCACCGAAGGGCGCGGACCGCGTGAACGCCACCACCACCATCCGCCACCGGCGATCTGAAGCGCCCATGCCAACGCGGCGAGCGCTCCGGACGGTTCGAGCCGTGCCGCAAGCGCGGCGACGGTGGACACCCATCTGGTGCCGACCACGCACGGCAGCATCACCACATCGGCGGTAAAAGGCAACGAGGCCGCCACCAGACCGGCAGGAATGCCGTACAGCATCACCACACCGGCAACGGGCACGGCGAGCAGGTTGGACACCAGCGCGAGTGTGGGCAGGCGGTGGAACACCAACCAACTGGGGACGAGCACCCCGAGTTGCGCGCCGACCGAGACCGACAGCGGGGCGACGATCCACACGGGACCGCGTAACCTCGCCGTCAACACCGGGGCCACCGTGGTGACGCCGAAGGTTGCCCCCACCGACAGCCAGAACGCCACCGACCACACCAGCAACGGATCAAGCAACACCAGGAGCGTCACGGACAACGCCAGGATGCGCACGGGTGCTCGCTCGCGCCCCATCGCGAACGCGATCGCCGACATCGCCGCCATCGTGCCGGCACGGATCACCGACGGCTCGACGCGGGTGATCACCACGAACCACGCAATCACCGCCAGCGTTGCGCCGGCGCGCCACCAGCGCGGCAGACGGCGCAAACCGAGTCCGGCAACGGCTAGGACGAACGCGACGTTCTGTCCGGACACCGCGGTCAGGTGTGACAGCCCGGCCGCCCGGAATTGATCGACCATCTCCGGCGGTTGGGCGACGTCGTCGCCGATGACCAGACCGGTGAACAGCGCGGCCTGATCGGCCGGCATCGTGGTCGCCCCGGCAACCCGCAGCCGGTCGCGCACACGGTTGCTGGCCCGTGCCAGCGGACCGCCGGGATCATGGCCACCGACACTCTCGATGACGAACTCGCCGATCACGTGACGCACCTGAGCACGCCGCGCCCAGGGGCCGGTGGACGCCCGCCGCGAGCCGATCACCTCCACCTGTTCGCCTGCCTCGCGGCCGTGTAACCGGCGTCGCAGCGGGCCAAAGACCTTGGCTTCGAAGCGCTGGCCTTCGATCTCGAGTACCACCCGGATCCCCGGCCCGATCGGTGCCGGGTCCGACACCACCGTCACCCACCCCTGGTAGCGACCCAACTGACGCGGTGATGCCTGCTGCCAGGCGCGTTGTGACGCGAGCGAGGCAACGAGAGCAAATAGGGTGACCAGCACGATCAGGTCGCGACGGCGCGGCAGGCACACGACTGCGCCGGCTGCTGCGACGGCAACGATCGGCGGCGATGGCCGTGTCTCGCCGAGCCAGGTCGCCAGCACCGCGACGACGGCGAGACCGACGACGTGCGCGTTGGTGTTGTGTTGCCACCATCGGCCGAGCCCGGCCCCGTACGATTCGGTCATGCCCCAACCGTCAGGTCGCGAAGCGCGCGTGTTGACCGCGCTGGAACGACTCGAACGGTTGGACCGCAGCGCACCCGCGCCGAGCCAGCCGCCCGACCCGCGTGTTCAACCCGATCAGCAGCCAGACCTGCCGGCACCCGCTCGCGTCGCCCAGGTGCGGCTGCCGGTCCGTGCGCCACAGACGCGCCCACCCGTGCATCAGCAGCCGGCCTCAACACAAGCCGGGCCACAAGCCCTGGGTCCGGCGACCCAGATTGCGCCTGTTCAACACCATCAGCGCGCGTCCTATCGGCGCAGCATCCGCTCTCGTGGACCGCTGCTGGCACTGGTGGTGCCGGCGTTGGCGGGGGTGGTTGGCCTGATGTTGCTGCGCGGCAATGACTCCACCATCCGCGGTGTCGGCGGGTTCGTGCTGGTGATGTTGGCTGCACCGCTGCTGACCGTTGCCGGTGTGCCGCTGCGATCCGGAGCCGGCGTGTACCTCGCGGCGGTGGCGGCCAGCGCTGTACTGTGGTTGTTGCTCGGGCTGATCGCGTCGCGTCGCGCCACCCGCACGACGGTCGCCACCTGGGGACGGTTTTGGGGCGAGTACCTGGTGATGCTGTGCGCTGTGTGGGCCGGGACCGTGTTGGCGATCGTTGCTGCCAACGTGGTGCTCGGCCGCGCCGTGATCTAACCCGCCTGCCCTCAGCCTCTGCCGCAGCCCGAGCCTCAGCCTTCCGCTGTTTCGGTGGTGGTGGGGCTGAGCTTCAAACCACGCCACCGCCCACCGTTCGGAGAGGCTGAGGCTGCAGCAGCGGCTGGGGCTGAGGGGCGCCGGCGTTTACGCCGTCGCCGGAGCAATACGCCGGCTGCGGATCAGCTCTTTGACGCCGGGGATCAGAGTCGGCGCCAGGCTCAACGAACGGAATCCGATTTCCAGCAACCGCGGCACCATTTCTTCTCGCCCCGCCAACTCGCCGCACAACGTGAGCGGCAGCGCTCCGGCATCGGCGACGACAATGCCGAGGAGCCGCAGCACCGAAGTGTGATGGTCGAGAAAGTAGCGGCTCACGCTCGGGTCGTCGCGACTGACCGCGAGCGTATACTGCGTGAGAT
>JANNHO010000032.1:0-1574 GCA_031404435.1 Acidimicrobiaceae bacterium
CGCTTGTCCAGGACACGCTCCACAGCCAGCTCGGTGACCGACTGGCGCGCGGCGACTATACCGTGACTCCCATGCGAGACAGTGTGTGCGAGTGGATTGGCCATGCGCCTCCCCCGAACGGTGTCGTCACCTGACACGTGAACGGCTGCGGAGGGTGCCCGTTACATCGGGCCCCGGCCACCCTCGGGGCGGGCGCCTTTAGAAACGGAACTGCGACCGCCTAGCGGCTGGTTCCCTTCGCAGGCCCCTTGCGGTCAACGAGCGCGGTCACCGCGTCCTGGACCGTGGCTTTCAGCGCCGTGGACTGCTCCGCCGTGAGCCGGCCGTCCTGCTGCGCCTTGTCGATCTTCGCGTTCGTCGAGGCGTTGATCGAGGCGACGAGTCCCGTCCGGGTCTTGCCGGCCGTGGCATCGGCGATCTCTCCGAGGCTCTTTCCTGAACGCAGGCCGGCAGCCAGGTCCCGAACGCTCAGGCCGAGGTAGTCGCGCGCGGCGGTGGCCGCGTCACCGATGAAGCTCTGCACTCTCGGGGCGATCGCGGCGCGTGGAGCCTTCGGTGCCACGATGCGCGGCTGCTTCGCCGAGTACGTGTGGTCGACGAACTTCGCGATCTGCCCGGGTGCCGCCGACTTGGCCATCGACAATCAGCCCGAAGTCGAGCGCACCGAGACTCATGAGGCTTCCCGAAACTCTTCCCTGCACCATCGCCGTGACGGTGAGTAGCATCGAGAACGGGATGATGGCGGCTGTGATGAGCGCGGCTCTGATGTTCCCCAGCAGCAGGAACAACACGGCGATCACAAGAAACGCCCCTTCAACCAGATTTTTCTGTACTGTCGCGATGGTGCGTTCGACGAGCGCGGTGCGATCATAAACTGACTTTGCAACAACTCCTGCGGGGAGAGCGCGATTTGCCTCCTTCAACTTGGCTGCAACGGCCTGTGACACCGTGCGACTATTCTCGCCGATCAGCATGAAGACGGTGCCGAGCACAACTTCTCGGCCGTTTTGTGTGGCAGCGCCCGTCCGTAGCTCTTCGCCCAGGAGCACGTCGGCCACATCGCCGACCCGAATCGGCACTCCTTTGCGTGTCTCAATGACAATGTTTCGAATATCCTCAATCCCGCCCGCCTGGCCGATAACTCGGACGAGGCTTTGCTCCCCGTAGCGCTCCACATAGCCCGCGCCGACATTCGCGTTATTGCGCTGCAGGGCAGTGATGACGTCGGTCATCGTCAGGCTGTAGGCGGCGAGCCGCTGTGGCCACGGCGTGACGTGGTATTGACGCTGAAATCCGCCGATGGTGTTGACTTCGGTGACGCCAGGCACATTCCGAAGTTGCGGTCGGATCACCCAATCCTGCAGGGTTCGAAGGTCCTCTGGCATCCAGGCGGAGCCGTCCGGCTTGCGTGCGCCCGGTTTCGGCTGGACCGTATACATGAATATCTCGCCTAGACCCGTGGCGATCGGCCCAGGTTTGGGGTCAATACCAATCGGCAGGTCAGCCCGAACACCTTGAAGCCTTTCGTTGACGATCTGCCTTGCAAAGTAGATGTCGGTTCCGTCGCGAAAAAT
>JANNHO010000033.1:0-8067 GCA_031404435.1 Acidimicrobiaceae bacterium
CGCCTTGCCGACGCCGATCGGCTGACCGGTGTTGACATCGACCACCTTGTTGCCGACTGCCTTGCCGCCCCAGCTCTGCCCGCTGGTGCCGACCTTCTTGCAGTAGAGCACGAGGTAGGCGACGCTGCCAACCACGGCGAGAAGGATGGTGAGCCCAACGGTTGTGCCGGTCGGCAGGTTACACAACCTCGGCTCGCCGTTGACGGTGCAGGCCCCGATCTCGCGTGGCCCGGCGAGGAGGGCGATGATTGCTGGAAGGGCGAACAGCGCACCGATCAACCCATCGATGATCAGCGCACCAAGCCGGGACCCGACGCCGGCGTAGTTCGGCGCTGCCTGGCCGTATCCCTGGTATCCGGGCGGCAGTTGTGATCCCCCCGGAGTTTGATATCCAGCGGCCGGGAAGCCGGGTGCCGGAGCGCCGGGCGCTTGATACCCCGGCGGTGGGATGGAGCCGGGCGGCCGCGGGGGTGGTGGGACGGAGCCGGGCGGCGGGGGCGGGGGCGGAGGAGTGCTCATGAACACCAACGTAACGCTCCCGCCGCATTGCGGCAGTGACCCCGCCGAATGCCGTCGACCCGCAACGTCAGCGGAACGGCCGGTGGCGGCGCGAGGCCACGGGCTTCGACCACCAGCGGCCGCTGAAGCGCCACGCAGCTTCGCGTCGGCGCACCTCGTCCTCCGTGAAGCTCGGGCGCGGCCACAGCACTTCGACGGCGGCCACGATCGCCGCGGCTTCCTCATCGGTCGGCTCCGGCGAGATCGCCGCCTCCGACGCACGGGGCGAGTTCACAGCGGCATGTTCCCATGCTTGCGCTGCGGCAGCTCTTCGCGTTTGGTGCGCAGCATGCGGAGCCCTGCAACGATCTTCTGGCGGGTTTCGGCCGGGTCGATCACGTCGTCGACGTAGCCGCGTTCAGCCGCGTTGTACGGGTTGGCGTACTTCTCGGTGTACTCGGCGACGAGCTCGGCCCGTCGTGTCACCGGATCAGCGGCCTGTTGCAGCTCGCGGCGGTACACGATCTCGACGGCGCCCTGAGGTCCCATCACGGCGAGTTCGGCCGACGGCCACGCGTAGGCAAGGTCGGCGCCGATCGACTTCGAGTTCATCACCACGTATGCACCGCCGTACGCCTTGCGGGTGATGATCTGGATGCGCGGCACCGTCGCCTCGCAGTATGCGTACAGCAACTTGGCTCCGTGGCGGATGATGCCGCCGTACTCCTGATCGACGCCGGGGAGAAAGCCGGGTACGTCGACGAAGGTGAGCAGCGGGATGTTGAACGCGTCGCAGGTGCGCACGAAGCGGGCGGCCTTCTCGCTCGACTCGATGTCGAGCACGCCGGCCAACATCATCGGCTGGTTACCGACGATGCCGACTGGATGCCCCTCCACCCGGCTGAACCCGCACACGATGTTGCGCGCCCAGTGCGGGAAGTACTCGAAGAACTCGCCGTCGTCGACGACCGCGGCGATCACCTTCTTCATGTCGTAGGGCTGGTTCGGCGACGGCGGGAGGATGGTCTGCAGCTCCGGGCAGAGGCGATCCGGGTCGTCGCCGGTGTCGATCGCCGGGGGGTCCTCGAGGTTGTTCGACGGCAGGAAGCTGAGCAGGAAGCGCACGTCGTCGAGGCACGACTTCTCGTCCGCGCTGACGAACGTGGCGACGCCGCTCTTGGAGGCATGACTCATCGCCCCGCCGAGCTCTTCGAGGGTGACCTCTTCGCCGGTGACGGTCTTCACGACGTCGGGGCCGGTGATGAACATGTGGCTCGCTTCGCGGACCATGAAGATGAAGTCGGTCATCGCCGGGCTGTACACGGCGCCGCCGGCGCACGGCCCCAGGATCACCGAGATCTGCGGCACCACGCCGCTCGACAACACGTTGCGGTAGAAGATGCCGCCGTAGCTGGCGAGGCTGACCACGCCCTCTTGGATGCGCGCGCCGGCACCGTCGTTCAGCCCGACGACGGGGGCCCCGACTTTCAGCGCGAGGTCCATCATCTTGTGGATCTTCTCGGCGAACACCTCACCGAGCGCACCGCCGAACACGGTGAAGTCCTGGCTGAACACGAAAACCTTGCGACCGTCGACGGTGCCCCACCCGGTGATCACGCCGTCGGTGTACGGGCGCTCCTCGAGCCCGGCAGCGTGGGCCCGGTGACGAGCGAGCAGATCGAGTTCGTGGAAGCTGTCGGGATCGAGGAAGTACTCGATGCGCTCGCGGGCGAGCAGCTTGCCCTTGGCATGCTGGCGCTCGACCGAGCGCGGCGAGCCGGCGTTGTACGCCTGCTCGCGCCGCTGACGCAGATCGTCGAGCTTGGCATCCATCGCGTTGGAGATCTGATCGGTCACGACCGCCACGCTAGTTGAGCACCGCCCGTCGCCCCGCCTTGCCCATGTTGGACCAAGCCGGCGGGTCGGGCGGGCGGTGGGGTCGGATGGGTGCGTCGCGTCGTTCCCGCCCGGCGCGTACTGTCGCGACGGTGAGCTTGCCGCTGTCGCCACCCCTCGCCCCGATGCTCGCCAAGGCCGCGGCCGTCATCCCCGACGGTGACGGTTGGCTGTACGAGCCGAAGTGGGATGGGTTTCGCTGCATCGTGTTTCGCGACGGCGATCAGATCGAGCTTGCCAGTCGCAACGAGCGCCCGTTTACGCGCTACTTCCCCGAGCTACTCGAGCCCTTGATGCGGCGGCTTCCCGAGCGATGCGTGGTCGATGGCGAGATCGTCATTCCGGGCCCTGACGGCGGTCTCGATTTCGATGCGTTGCTGCAGCGCATTCATCCCGCCGAATCACGTGTACGTCGACTAGCGGCCGAGACCCCGGCGTCGTTCGTTGTGTTCGACCTCCTGGCGATCGGCGACGATTCGCTGCTCGATGCACCGCTCGCCTCGCGTCATGAGCGTCTCGTTGGGGAGTTGGTCCCCGAACTCACGAGCACCGGGGCCAGCGAGGTGCACCTGTGCCCGAGCACGACCGATCACGCCATCGCGGCGCGGTGGTTCGTCGACTTCGAGGGTGCCGGCCTCGACGGTGTGGTTGCCAAGCGCCTGGCCGATCCGTACACGCCCGACAAGCGAACACTCGTCAAAGTCAAGCACGTCCGTACGGCCGACTGCGCGGTGGCGGGATATCGGGTCCACAAAGACGGCAAGGGTGTCGGGTCGCTGCTGCTCGGTCTCCATGACGACGACGGCCAACTCCACCACGTGGGTGTGGCCGCCAGCTTCACCGCCAAACGGCGTACCGAGCTGCTCGACGAGCTGGAACCGTTGACCCACCACGCGATTGCCGATCACCCGTGGCGCGAGTGGGCCGAGGCGCAGGCCCACGAGTCTGCACGGCTGCCCGGTGCGCAGAGTCGCTGGAATGCCGGCAAGGACCTGTCATGGGTGCCGTTGCGCGTCGAGCGCGTGGCCGAGGTGACGTTCGGTCAGCTGCAGGGCGGCCGCTTCCGCCACGGCGTGCAGTTCCTGCGGTGGCGCGACGACCGTGATCCGGTGAGCTGCCGCTACGACCAACTCGACGTCGCCGCGGCGCGTCCATTCCTCGATGTCGTCACGCCGCATTGACCCTCGGCGTTTAGCGCGGACGCCAGGCGACGGTGACCACTTGGTCGGCAGTCAGGCGCGGCGTTCGGCCGAGCAACTCGGCGATCTCGGCGTCGCGCTCAGCGTGCAGGCATAGCCGCTGGCGGATGTTGGCCACGAGGTCGGCATCGCTGATGGGCGCCGGGCGCGCCGCACGATTCCAATGCTCCACGGCGGGTTCGTAGCCGAGTTCGCGCACCACGTCGGCGAAGCTGTCGGCGGTCGGCTCCGTGGGTCGCTCCAGGTTCCAGAAGTGCCGCCACATCGGTGACAGCGACGACTGCGGGTGGCGTGCCGTCAGTTCGACCACCACCATCGCTGCCGCATGGTCGGTGAGCGCCCGGACGAACGCGACGATGTCGCCCACGTTGTACACCACGTGGTGGCACACCACCACGTCTGCGATGGCGCATCGGTCGGCGACGTCCGGCCACGTCCCCAGCACGGTCCGCGTCTCGACGCCTTGGGCTGCACCGGCTTCGGCGAACTGATCGAGCATCCGCTGTTGATGATCGACGCCGGTGATCAGCCCCGCCGCCGGCGCGAGCGGCAGACTGGAACGCCCGCCACCGCATCCCACATCGAGCACGTGAGCCGATCCGGGTTGGAGGAGTGCCTCGCGAGCGAGCTCCATCGAGGGTGTGTCCGTTGGGTCATCGGTGCCCGAACGAAACATCGCCGGGGCATGAACCCACGGGCTCGCCGGGGCTTGGTCGATGATGAGCGCGGGAATTCCCCACTCGGCAAGTGCGGTGTTCCAACGGGTCGCCGCGCTCGGGCTGGGTGTGTTCATGGTCAGCTCCAGATGGTGACGTAGACGGGTGGCTTGAAGCGTTGCGCCGGGACACCGCCGTCGCCGCTGTGCATCGCGTGCATCGCCTCGGGAGTGGTCAGGAATCGTTGCAGCTTGCTCACCAGCGGCTGGCGTCGTTCTCCGCTGAGCGCACTCACGTACCACAGCCGCTCCAATGGAAAGTCGGCCACAGCAAGCTTGGTGAGGCCGGCATGGGCGGGGTCACGGCGCAGCAGATGTTCAACTGCCGGAGCAACGCCAGCACCCTCGGCGGCCGCGGCAGCACAGGCCGCCGACTGGTTGGGGAACACGCGCACGTGCTGTGCCGGAACGCCGATCCGTTGCACGAGTTGCCCCACGGGTGAGCGGACGTCGGTGCCCTCGGGGTCGACCATCCACACCTCGTCGCGGAGCTGTCGCGGTGCAACGTTGGTCGACGCGGCAAGGTGGTGGGTGTGCGCCGCAGCAATGACCAGCCGGTAGCGCATCACCGGTTCGCTGCTGATCCTGTCGTTGCGGGCGGTGGGCAGCTCTGGGCCGAGCGCCACGTCGGCGAGACGCTCGTGTAGCAGCGCAGCGATCTCGTCGGTCGCAGCGATCCCGAGGGTCACTTCCACTTTGCCGGACCGTGCCGCGAACGCCTGCAAGAGCGCTGGTGCGGCGGCGTGCCCGATCGTGCTGGTTGCGACGACGCGGATGAGCTCGGGTGCACCCTGTGATTGGCGCACCGCTGCTTCGGCCTCGTCGGACAGGTGCACCATCTGTGAGGCGATGCCGACCACCCGCTGGCCTGCCGCGGTCAGCTCCATCCCGGTCGGGGTGCGGGTGAGCAACTGGTCGCCAAGGCTCTGCCGCAACGCGGTGAGCGCCTGGGACACTGCCGGCTCGCTCACCCCAAGTGCCGCTGCAGCCCCCTTGACCGAACCGAGCCGGGCGACCAGCACGAAAACCTTGAGCTGTGTGAGCGTCACCGCCGAACTGTACGTGACGAGTACGGCGTTGGGATCGGCTGCCGTTGCGACTTGCCCGCGTCGTCCCGCAATCTGATGTCGTGCCGCGCCAGATCGGAGTATCCGTGTCCATCATGCACTGTGGTGGCGCGTGTTGGTCACGGATGCACCCCCCGAGCTCGCCACGAGCGCTCATCGGCCGGGCCCGATAACCGTTCGGTTATGTAGGCGTTGACCGACGCTTCCGCGAGTTGCATCATCGACGACGTTGGGGCGAGGGGGCCCCGGCACCGCCGAAGATCCGCTTGAGACATGACGAGGTCAACCATGCAGACGCCACCACCGTTCGAGTACGAACGGGCCACGTCCGTCGAGCACGCGCTGCAGTTGCTCGAGCGGCTGGGGCCCGAATCACGACTGATCGCCGGCGGGCACAGCCTGCTGCCGATGATGAAGCTGCGCCTCGCCCGCCCCGAACACCTGGTCGACATCAACGACCTCGTCGGCGAGCTCGGCCAGATCCGCATCGACAACAACGAGCTGTGCATCGGGGCGATGTGTCGCCATGCGGACCTGCTCTCGTCGGCCGTGGCCGGCGAGCACTTCCGAATCCTTCACGATGCCGAGCGGGTGATCGCCGACCCGGTCGTGCGCAACCGCGGCACGATCGGCGGGTCGCTCGGCCAGGCCGATCCGTCGGAAGACCTGTCGGCAGCGTTCTCCGCCGCTCACGCCACGGTCGTGATCGCCTCGTCGTCGGGGACGCGCACGGTACCGGCCCGCGAACTTGCCCTCGGCCCGTACGAAACAGTGGTGGGCCCGGCCGAGATGATCACCGAGGTCCGCCTCGCGATCAAGCCCGGCTCGGGTAGCGCATACCAAAAGGTCGAGCGGCGCGTCGGCGACTGGGCTGTTGCCGCCGCTGGGGTGTGCGTGTGGATGGATGGCGACGTGATCCGCGATGTGGGCGTCGGGCTCACCGCGGTCGGCGCCGAGCACCACTGCTCGCCAGCGGCCGAGGCGGTGCTGCGCGGGAACGCGGTCACCGACGATCTGATCGAACGGGCGGGCCATGCCGCCTCGATGAACTGCTCACCCAGCGCCGACCAGCGTGGCCCCGAGGACTACAAACGTCACCTTGCCGGTGAGCTCACCAAACGAGCGCTGCGCAGCGCAATCGCCCGCAGCAAAGGACAGGAGGGCTGAGATGCAGATCAACATCAACGTCAACGGCGAGGATCGCCGCGCCGACGTGGAGGCGCGCCACCTGTTGGTGCACGTGCTGCGTGACAACCTCGGCCTCACCGGAACGCACTGGGGGTGCGACACCTCGAACTGCGGCACGTGTGTGGTGTGGATGGACGGCGAGCCGGTGAAGAGCTGCACCGTGCTCGGCGTGATGGCCGACGGGCGCACCGTCGACACGGTCGAAGGCATGGAGAAAAACGGCCAACTCGATCCGGTGCAGCAAGGCTTCATCGAGCTCCACGGGCTGCAGTGCGGATTCTGCACTCCCGGCATGATGCTGACCGCACGCTGGTTGCTGAACAACAATCCGCACCCGAGCGAAGCAGACATCCGCGAAGCGATCTCCGGTCAGATCTGTCGTTGCACCGGTTACGACAACATCGTCAAGGCGATCCAATGGGCCGCCCAGCACCCCGTCGTCCCGGCCAACGCAACGGCCGACGCGCTCGACGGCGACACGCCCGAGACCACCATCACCGCAACCACCGACACCGCAACCGAAGCCAAGAACGGAGTGTCGGCATGACCGTCACCGAAGTCCCCATCAGTGCCGGCGGCAACCCGATCGGGTTCGGCCGGATGCTGCGCAAGGAAGACGTGCGCTTCGTGCGCGGCAAAGGCAACTACGTCGACGACGTGAAGCTGCCCGGCATGTTGTTCGGGGCATTCCTGCGCAGCCCCTACGCACACGCCCGGATCATCTCGATCGACACCAGCGCGGCCGAGGCGCACCCGAAGGTTCGTGCGGTCATCACCGGTGCCACCCTGGAGACACTCGGCCTGGCGTGGATGCCGACCATGTCGTATGACACCCAGGCTGTGATGGCCACCGACAAGGTGCGCTTTCAAGGCCAGGAGGTCGCGTTCGTGGTGGCCGAGGACAAGTACTCGGCCCGTGACGCGATCGAACTGATCACGGTGGAGTACGAGCCGCTGGCGGTGGTGATGGATGCCAAGCGGGCCCTCGATGCCGACGCGCCCGTCATCCGCGACGACAAAGAGGGCAAGACCGACAACCACATCTTCGACTGGGAGGCCGGCGACAAAGCCACAACCGACGCGGCCTTTGCCAGTGCCGACGTGGTGGTCAGCCAGGACATGCTGTACCCGCGTTCGCATCCGGCGCCGATGGAGACATGCGGCTCGGTGGCCGACATGAACCCGGTCACGGGCAAGCTCACCCTGTGGTGTAACACCCAGGCACCGCACGCCCACCGCACCGTCTATGCGATGGTGGCCGGGCTGCCCGAGCACAAGATCCAGGTGATCGCCCCCGATATCGGCGGTGGGTTCGGCAACAAGGTGCCGATCTATCCCGGCTACGTGTTGTCGGTGGTGGGTTCGATCGTGACCGGCAAGCCCGTGAAGTGGATGGAGGACCGCTCCGAGAACCTGATGTCCACCGGCTTCGCCCGTGACTACCACATGCACGGCGAGATCGCGGCGACGCGCGACGGCACGATCGTCGGGTTGCGCGTGGATG
>JANNHO010000034.1:0-3482 GCA_031404435.1 Acidimicrobiaceae bacterium
CGACGGTGCAGTCGAGAATGCCGTCGACGTGGGTGTTGTATGCCGGCGGGTAGTGCGTGATCGAGCCGTCGGGGGAGCGGGCCAGCACCACCGACAGCTCCGCCAACAGATCGAGCCGCTGCTCGAGCACGCAGGCGACCCGACCGAATCGCTCCCACGCGTCGTGAAGCTCGGTCTCGTCATGCACGACCGCTTGCCCCTTGCCGTCGTAACCGAGGCGGGCGGTCTTGAGGATCGCCGGGAACCCGATGCGATGAGCGTCGATGTCGGCCTGCGTTTCGATCACGGCGAACGGTCCGACTGCGGCGTCGATCCCGACGAGGAACTCCTTTTCCAGGCGGCGATCCTGCACGATCGCGATCGTCGCCGCCGACGGCCGCACGACCGTGGCGGCCTCCAGGCGGGTGAGCGCAGCCGCGGGCGGGTTCTCGAACTCGGTCGTCACCACCGCGCACTCGGCACCCATCTGCGCTAACGCTGCCGGGTCGTCATAGGGGGCAACGAGATGCACGTCGGCCACGCGCCCGGCCGGCGCCGACGGGTCGGGTTCGAGCACCATCGTGCGATACCCCATGGTGCGGGCCGCGACCACGAAGTAGTAGCCGAGTTGCCCGCCACCCAGGATCCCGAGCATTGCCGGCGGCACCACTGCACCGATCGTTCTGGTCACGGGTTCCCGCCGTGGAGCCGGGATTGCATGACCAGAACGCAATTGGGCGGCTGGATCATGGGGGCGGCAAGGTGCTGGATGCTCCGGCGCGACGCAGTTCTTCGCGGTGGGCGCGTAGCTGTTCGGCGAGGGCGGGGTCATTCGCGGCCAGCATGGCCACGGCGAACAGCGCTGCGTTCGTTGCGCCTGCCTCGCCGATCGCGAACGTGGCCACCGGGATGCCTCCGGGCATTTGCACGATCGAATACAGCGAGTCCTGGCCCGACAGGTGGCGTGATGCCACGGGCACTCCGAGCACGGGGACCGTCGTCTTCGCAGCGAGCATTCCCGGGAGGTGGGCGGCGCCGCCGGCCCCGGCGATGATCGCCCGCAGCCCGTCGGCCTCGGCCCGCTCGGCGAACGCGAACATTTCGTCGGGCATCCGGTGTGCCGACAGCACCTGCACGCAGTGGGCGACGCCGAACGATTCCAGGATCTCGACGGAGCGGGCCATGGTTGGCCAGTCGCTCGACGAGCCCATCACCACCGCCACCACCGCCGGGCCACTCGTAACGGTTTCGGTCACGGCACACCGGCTCCCGCGCGCTCGCCGTCCACGACGGCTGCATGGGCGCGACGCGGGGCAACGCAGTCGCCCACCCGTTCGACGCTCACCCCGGCCGCTTTCAGATCGTTGTACAACCACTCCACCGGCGCCGGTGGCACCGCCAGGACCAGCCAGTCGAACCGGCGAGTCTGCGTGGTGCCGGTGGGGTGATGGAGCAGTTCGAGCGTGTCGGCGCTGGCTCCCATCGGCACAAGATCGGTCGATTGCACGATGCCTTTGGCGAGGGCCCGCATCCACCAGTTCTCCATGTCGAGCGTCACCCCGAGATCTTGGCCGACGACCATGCCCGGCGTCACGATCTCCACCTGGCAGCCGCGATCGGCGAGCAGTTCGGCGATCGAGGTGGCGTGATGGAAGCCGATCTCGTCGACCACCACCACCGTGCCCCACGGCGCGGCCGAACCGTCGAGCACCTGCTGCACATCGGCGACGTTGTCGGCGGATTCGGGAACCCACCACGGCCGCTGCGGCTCGGCGCCAGTGGCCACGATCACGTGATCGTGCCGCTGCTCGGCAACCATGCCGGGCCATACCCCCACCCCGTATTCGATCGTCACGCCGAGGCGACGGCATTCGGTGAGCTGGTTGCGGATCATGTCACCGAACTCGGCTCGGTTGGGCACGCTCGCGGCGAGGCGTACCTGCCCGCCGGCCTTGCTGTGCTGCTCGTATACCGTCACCTGGTGCCCGTGGCGGGCAGCGCTGATCGCGGCCTGCAACCCGGCCGGGCCGGCACCGACCACCATCACATTGCGACGGGGTCCGCTCGGCCGGGGACGCTTGTCGTACTCGGCTTCACGGCCGGTGCGCGGATTCTCGATGCATCCGAGCCAGCGGTTGAGGCCCATCCGGCCAACGCACTCCTGGTTGCAGCTGAGGCACAATCGGGTTTCGTCAGTGGCACCAGCGCGGGCCTTGGCGGCGAACTCGGCGTCAGCGATCTGGCCGCGCACCACGCCGACGAGATCGCAGTGCCCCTCGGCCAAGGCGCGCTCGGCTTGGAGCGGATCCTTGAACCGGCCGACGCCGATCACCGGCAGATCGACTGCCTTGCGGAACGCGCTGGGAATGAAGAGCGCGTAGCCAGGAGGCACGTGCATGCTCGCCTCGATCATGAACAGGCTCGCCGTCGCAACGCCGATCGAGGTGTTGATGTAGTCGACCTTGCAGGTCGCTTCCACCAGCCGCGCAACGGCGACGGCGTCGTCGATGGTGGTGCCACCCTCGATCAGTTCGTCGCCGCAGAGCCGCACCCCGAGCGCAAGCCTGTTGCCAATCACCTCGCGGACTGCATCCACGAGCTGAATCAGCAAACGCGCCCGGTTATCAAGCGATCCGCCGTAGCTGTCGGTGCGGCGATTCGTTGCGGGCGACAGAAAGCCGCGCACGATCGAGGAGTGGCTGCATTGCAGTTCGATGCCGTCGAACCCACCCTCAGCGCAGTGCTCGGCCACGAGCACATACCCGGCAATGATCTCGTCGATCTCGGCCTGATCGATGGCTTTCGGAACCTCGCGGAACAGCGGATCGGCCACAGCCGATGGCGCCCACACCGGCAGTCGTGTGTACATCGACGAAGCCTGCCCGCCGTTGTGGTTGATCTGGGCGAAGATCGGCGTGCGGTGGCGATGGACGGCGTCGGTGATCCGCTTGTAGCCGGGGATGACCTCGCGGTGGAAGCCGTGGATCAGCTTCTCGTACGGCCAGTCGGTGGGGTGAGTCGAGTGCTCCTCGGTGATGATCAACCCGGTGCCGCCGGCGGCTCGAGCGGCGTAGTACGCGGCGTGCTGCTCGGTCGGCAGGCCGTTACGGGCGTAGTTGGTGAGGTGCGCGCTGAACACGATCCGGTTGCGCGTGGTGATCGGGCCAAGTTGGAGCGGTGACCACAGGTACCGGTACGCCATAGCCCCTCAATCTACGTCGACGCGGTACAACGGCCCAGGCCCCGCCGCCCCGCGAGTCGAGAAACCCCCCGTGGCAGTGTGGTTCTCGACAACCGCCACCTCCGCATGGCCCGCGACGGGCGGCGAGCGTCCCGTTCCGGTGGCAGTCGGCGGATGCGTTCGGCCTCGGGACACGGTGGTCTTGCCTGACGTGCGACAGTGGGTAGATGGACGAGCTTGCGGGGAGGCGGGTGATGGTGACGGCGGCGGCCGACGGGATCGGGCTTGCGATTGCACGGGCGTTCGTCGCCCGCGGCGCGTT
>JANNHO010000035.1:0-2539 GCA_031404435.1 Acidimicrobiaceae bacterium
GATGGGGGCAGGGGTCGGCACCGTGTTCCCGTCGTTCCAGAGTGCGGCCGTGCACGCCGTGCCCACCCGCAAGTTCGGCATCGCCGCGGCCACCACACAGACCAACATCCGCGTTGCGGGGACGTTGGGCGTGGCCGTCGCCGTCGCCCTCGTGCAGAGCAGCACAGCGGCCCGCGCCTCGGCCGACGCCGGCACCTTCCAGTCGCTGTGGTTGCTGCTCGCCGTGCTGGCGATCGTGTCGGCGTTCGGCTCGTGGCGGATCGACACCCGCCGCGCCGCGCCGGATCCGTTGCCGACGGTGCTGCCCTGACCCGCCCGTCCGGCTGATCGCAACGCTGGCCTACGATCGGCCGTCATGGGGGATCTCTGGCACGAGACGCGTCTGTACATCGACGGTGAGCGGGTGGACGCCGAGGGCGGCGCCACCTACGACAACGTCAACCCGGCCACCGAGGAGGTGCTCGGCCAGGTTGCCGATGCGTCGCCGGCCGAGATGCAGCGGGCAATCGCAGCGGCGCGACGGGCCTTCGACGACACCGACTGGTCCACGAACCGGGCGTTACGCAAGCGCTGCCTGGAACAATTGCACGAGGCCATCGTCACCGAGGCCGAAGCGATGCGCGAGGAGTTGATCGCCGAGGTCGGCTCCCCGCGGGCGGTCACGTACATGGCCCAACTCGACGGCCCCCTCGCGGATGCGTTGCTGTACCCGGCACGGATGATCGACGAGTTCGCGTGGGAGCGCGACCTCGGCGATGCGACGATGTTCGGCATCAACAGCGCTCGACAGGTGTGGAAGGAGTCGCTCGGGGTGATCGGTGCGATCACCCCGTGGAACTACCCGTTCGAGGTGACGATCAACAAGATCGGCCAGATCCTCGCCACCGGCAACACGATGGTGCTCAAGCCGGCGCCAGACACGCCGTGGAACGCCACCCGGCTCGGTCGGCTGATGCTGGAAAAGACCGACATCCCCGCCGGGGTCGTCAACGTCGTCACCTCGTCCGACCACCTCGTCGGTGAAGAACTGACGCTGTCGCCGATGGTCGACATGATCTCGTTCACCGGCTCCACCGTGACCGGCAAGCGGATCATGGAAAATGGTGCTGCCACGCTGAAGCGGGTGTTCCTCGAGCTCGGCGGCAAGTCGGCGATGATCGTGCTCGACGACGCCGATTTCCCCGCTGTGGTGCCGATGGGCTCGATGGTGTGCATGCACGCTGGCCAGGGCTGTGCGATGCAGACGCGGATGCTGTTGCCCCGTTCGCGCTACGACGAAGGCATCGAGTTGATTTCCGCCGGCATGGCTCAGATGCCATACGGCGACCCCAACGACATGGGTAACTTCATGGGCCCGCTGATCAGTTCCAAGCAGCGCGACCGAGTGCTCGGGTACATCGAAACGGGCCAGCGTGAGGGTGCCCGCCTCGTGCTTGGTGGGGGACGCCCGGCGCATCTTCCGAAGGGTTGGTTCGTCGAGCCGACCCTGTTCGCCGATGTCGACAACTCGATGACCATCGCCCAAGAGGAGATCTTCGGACCTGTCCTCGCAGTGATTCCCTACGACGATGACGAGCACGCGATCCGCATCGCCAACGACAGCGGCTACGGTCTGTCGGGCGGCGTCTTCGGCGGCAACGACCGGGCTACGGCGATCGCCCGGCGCATCAGGACCGGCTCGATCAGCGTGAACGGTGGTGTCTGGTACGGCGCCGATTCGCCCTACGGCGGATACAAGTCCAGCGGCATCGGCCGCCAGAACGGCACGGAAGGGTTCGAACAGCACCTCGAGACCAAGACCATCGCCTGGAACAAGGGCTGAGCACACCATGACGCTCGACGACCGGATCGAGGTCGACTTCGACCAACACTCGCTCGACTACCGCAACCGCTACCCGGAAATCTCCCACGAGCTGCGTTCCAAGTGCCCCGTTACGTGGAGCACGAACTACGACGGCTACTGGGTCGTCACCGGTCTCGAGGAGGTCAGCGCGTTCTTCCGTCGCCCCGACCTGTTCTCGGCGATCAAAGATCTGGCCAATCCCGAAAGCCGGTACCGGGGCATCCAGATCCCCGACACGAACCCGGGGATTACCGCAGGGTTTTTGGAGATGGATCCGCCCTTGCAGATCGCGTACCGGCATGTGCTCAACCCGTACATGTCGCCGGCGGCGATCAAGCGGTGGGAGCCGTTGGTGCGCGACTTCACCCATGCCTGTGTCAACGAGGTGATCGAAGGCGGTCGGCTCGACTTTGTCGACGACATCGCCAACATCGTCCCCGCGGTGCTCACCATGGCCATGCTCGGTCTGCCGCTGGCGGATTGGGAGATCTACTGCGAGCCGTCGCACGCAATGGTGTACACGCCACCCGACAGCCCCGATCTGCCCCGCGTGCAGCAGGCGGCACTGGCGATGGTGATGCGCCTCGCGCAGTGCGTCGGAGAGGCCCGAGCGAACCCCCGGCCCGGCATCATCAAGGCATTGATCGAGGCCGAGATCGACGGCCAGCCGTTGTCCGACGAAGGGATCATCGGCAC
>JANNHO010000036.1:0-2582 GCA_031404435.1 Acidimicrobiaceae bacterium
GGCACGTTCCGGAACCGGCTGTCGCCTTCCGCTGTCTGCTGGAGCCGAGCAGCCACCGAGCCGAGGGCAGCCCCGAACAATGCAGTTCCACCCACGATCAGACCCACCGCAAGCCAGGTCGGCGACAAGATCGAGAAGTCCACGTTCTCCGATGAGAAGTCCTTGTCCCCGAACAGGACCAACGGCACCAGCCCAGCCATCACGCCCGCCGCCGCGCCCCTGACGTGCAACCAGGGTCGCGCAACCAGGAGCACGATGGCGGCGACCGCGCCGGCGCCCAAGCCGACGAAGGCGATGAAGCCAATGGTCCCGGAGAGGGTGATCTCGCCCACGACCTCCTCGGCATCGGTGAGGAGGCCTTGGGCGCCATCGCCTGATGTGGCCGCCAACACCCGCATCACGAACCGGCCGAGGAACCCGGCGACGAGCGCACCGCAGATGATCCCCGCCGAGCACACTGGACCAAGCGCTCGGAGCGAACCGGCGAGCCTGGACGTCCATCGGCCATCGACCCCGCTACCTGAGGATGCGGATGCCCGGATCGGGAGCCGACCCCATCGCAGGATCGCCACAGCGGAAAAGGCCACTGCGACCACGGCAAGCCCGGTGATGATCAGGTTGTCGGCACGCATCTGGCACTTCCCTGCCCGAAGACCCCCAAGGGTGAAGACCCGAGTCTCACACATCCGGCGCGTGCTCGGGTCGTGATCGGGTGACATCTGATCTGTGACGCCAACAGGTGGGGCGGGAGCGATGATGCCAGCTCTAGCAACCGTGCCAGATCGGATCGACACGCCCGCTTGGCAGAACTTCCGGGGCCAGAGTCCTGCCGTGCACATCGAACTCCTGCGCCACGACGGCGAGCGAAGCGCCCTGCCCGTATCGTGTTGCCGCCATGGCGACCGAGTTGTCGGTCATCATGCGGGCCACGCGCCGCCGTTCGATGCCCGCTCGATCGAGGTGGGTGATGATCGTGGTCCGGTTGACCTCGAACTGGCGGGCGAGCGCGTCGATCGACCTACCCTCGCTGTAGAGGCGGCACAGATCGCCGATTTCGGCGTCGGATAGCCGGCGTTGGACAGGGTGTGAAAGCCGTCCCATAAGGTCCGCTCGTCGTTGTTGATCTCACAGCAGGTTCGTCGGTCACAGCGTCGGGCGACCGCCAGCGCCACAGACCGAGGCGGAGATCGCCGATCCGATCGCCGCTGCGGGGTCAGCGGTTGACGACTCGCGGTGCGACACGTATCCGTCAGGCCGAACCAACACGACACCCCTACGAGTGACGCCGTATGTTTCCTCCCATTCGGTGTCTTGCATCCAGCGAATCGTCACAGGTACGTCGAATGCAAGCTCCTCGAGGTCTGCTCGTTGCGGGTGTTCGGCATGCACGAGGACCACGAAGGATACGCCAAAGCTGTCGAGGAGTGACGTGTCTTTACCGAGGGCAATGTGCGGAGCACGATGCCCGGGCCGGGCACAGGGAACGTAGTCGTGGATCGGATCCTCGCCTTGCACCTCGTCCGAGCCGTCCGGGACGATGGCATTGGAGCGGTAGGTCGTACCCAGTGATATGCCCAATCCGCCCAGCTTCAGGTTCTCGTCTCGCGTCTGCCGTCCGATCTGGATGCTCGCCTCTGCGGCTCGGCGGGCTGCTGGCCGCCGTTCGGCGTCGTACGTGTCGAGCAGGTCGGGTGACGCCCAACCTTGCAGGACTCCGGCGAGCTTCCACGCGAGGTTGTGGGCGTCGGCCACGCCACCGGTCATGCCCAGGCCCCCGGCCGGTGTGGTCACGTGCGCTGCGTCACCGGCGAGGAAGACGCGGCCCTGCGACATCGAGGTTGCCCATTGAGCGGTCGGCTGCCACCGTCGATGGGCGATGTAGCGAACGGGAACGCTCGGGTCGCCGATCGCACTTCGTACGAGTTCGGTGCAGCGCTTCTCAGTGAACCACTCGGGTGGCTCGTTGTCCGTGTCCCTCGGGAGTAGCAGCACCCAGCGATGATCGTTGTCGACGACGGGGAAACCGCCTCCAGGACGCGGGTGGCGGACGCCGTATATCAAGCTGGAGCGCTCGGAGACTCGATCCCGGAGCGGGGCGTCCACGAGGATGCTCACGGAGTTCCCTACGGCTCCTGGCCCTTCGACGCCGATCCCTAGCTGCTCGCGGATCAAATTGCGGACGCCGTCGGCCGCAATGAGGTACCGGGCGTGAACGTCGTGTAGTTCCCGGGTCTCCTCGTGGATCACGCACGCCTCGATCCCATCAGCGTCTTGGGCGAACGAGTCGAGTCGACAGCCAAAGCGGACGTTGGCCCCTCTCCAGGTGGCTACGTCACGGAGCACCTGCTCCGTGATCTCCTAAGAGCAGGTAATCCAGGTGCATGGGCTCATTGCTGTGTCCGTCGGCTCCATTCGCGGGATTCTGATGAACGTGTCGGACAACAACGTCGCGCCCATGTAGACGAACGACGTCTCCTCGGCTTGCAGCGCAACATCTGTGAGCCGCTGCTCGATGCCCCACTGGCGGAGGATCTCCATGGTGCGGGCGTTCACCCCGCGGCCCTTCGGGAAATCGAGGGACG
>JANNHO010000037.1:0-2325 GCA_031404435.1 Acidimicrobiaceae bacterium
CCCCAAGTGTCATCCGAGTCCCCGCGCGTCATCCGAGTGGGGAGAGGGCGATCCGAGTGCCGAACGCACACACGGGTGGGCGCTCGATACTCGGATGGGCTCCTGACACTCGATGACGAACGGACCGGGTCAGTAGCTACCGGTTCCCACCACGAGATCGGTGGGCCAAGGTGTCAGGTCGGTGAGAGGGAGCGACGAAGCCCGGCACGGTCGCGGACGATGCGACCACGGGAAATGCTGCCGTCGATGACCTCGACGATTCCTGCACTGCACATCACGCCGATACGCGGGGCCGAGGAACCGGCCGCATCGGCTCCGGTACCGAGCTGGCGAATGTGAAACGCCACGTGGGGTCCCGCGGAGAACATGTCGGTGACTTCGGTGGCAGTCACATCGAACCCGAGTGCCGCAGTGCCGGCTATGTGCTCGTCGTCGAGGATGACACCCGTCGCGGCTACATGTGCGGGATCTGCAAGCCACCGTCTCACCAACGACTCGGCGGCCCGATCGGGCGCGCCGGGCGAGGTGTCCCATGGTGCTGCCATGGGCGGGTCGACCGGGTCGACGTCGCCGGTCGTGAGCTGACGCCGGCGCGCCGCGTAATCCTCGACCGCAACGCATCCGCTCAGCTGCGTTCCATTCGATGTGTACAGCGCGATCCCCGACCAGCACGCGGACCGGCCGCCCGAGGCACCATGTTCGGAGAAGTGCAGCGCGACCTGAGCCTCACCAACAACCAGCCCGTGCACCGTCATGCCAAGCCCCGGGAACTGGTCGAACTGCGCTTGAACGGCGGGTCCGTAGTGCTCGTCACGACCCGAGATCACCGCATCGCCGACCCGCAGTGTGTAGTCGTCGACCATCAGTTCGCGGCACCTCACCACGTCGTGGCGATTGAAGAAGTCGACCACGAACCCGCGCATCAACCCGACCAGTGGGTTCACCACCGCACCTCAGTTCACCGCTCGGTCCTGGCCGCTCCAGTGGACCTGGCGCAGCTCCTTCTTCAAGATCTTGCCGGAGGCGTTACGCGGCAAGACATCGGTGAAGTCGACCGAGGTGGGGCATTTGAACTTGGCGAGCCTGGTCCGAGTGAACTCGATCAGTTCGCGTTCGGTCGGGTCGACTCCGGGACGGAGCACGACGATCGCCTTGACCGTCTCACCCCAGCGTTCGTCGGGAACACCGATCACCGCAACCTCGGCGATCCCGGTGTGGTGAAGCATCGCGTTCTCGACCTCGGCCGGATATACGTTCTCGCCGCCCGACACGATCATGTCTTTGAACCGGTCGAACAGGAACACGTAGCCGTCATCGTCTTGGTACGCCGCATCGCCGGTGCGCAGCCAACCATCGCCGACGATCGATTCGGCGGTGGCCTCGGGCTGGTTCCAGTAACCGGCCGTAACCATGCCTGATCGAAGCCAGATTTCGCCGACCGCGCCAACCGCAACGTCGTCGAGACTGTCCGGATCAATGACGCGCAGCTCGACCCACGACACCGCCCGACCGCACGAGCGCAGCAGATGTGCCCGGTCGCCACCCGGATCGTGATCGACGGGAGGCAACGACACCACCGTGCCCGACGTTTCGGTCATCCCGTACGCCTGGCTGAGCCCGCAGCCGAACACCTCGATCGCGTTGCGCAACAAGGACTCGCCGATCGGAGACGCGCCGTAGCTCAAGAACTCCAAGCTCGACAGGTCGGCCGCCTCCACGCCGGGGGTCAACAGCAACGCCTGGATCGCAGCCGGCACGAAGAACGAGTGCGTCACTCCATAGGTTGCGATGGTCTCGATGATCGCCGCGGTGTCGAACTCGCGCATCACGACCGTGTGCCCACCCAGTGACATCGTCGACAGGCCGTAGCCGATGCCGCCGATGTGGAACAGGGGCATCGCCACGAGGTTCACGCTGGCGGCCGACATCTCCCACACCTCCGCACCGAGGCGCGGCGTGTACGACATGCCGCCGTTGGTGAGCATCACGCCCTTCGGTACGCCGGTCGTGCCAGACGTGTACAACAGCAGCACCACATCACCGGGTTCGCCGACATGGGCCGGGTCGTTCGCCGCAGCCGAGTCGCGCCATGTGTCGAACTCGTCGCCGAGCTCGATCACCGTCGGTGCCGGCTGCGAGTCCGAAACACGATCCTCCAAGAGGTGCCGCTCCTGCGCCCCAACAACGATCACCAGCGGTTCGGCATCGGCGACGATCGCACTGATCTCCGGCGGGGCCAGGCGCCAGTTGAGACCGACGAGGATCGCCCCGATCTTGTTACACCCAAAAGCAAGATCGAAGAACTCCGGCGCGTTCTTCGACAAC
>JANNHO010000038.1:0-8640 GCA_031404435.1 Acidimicrobiaceae bacterium
GATGGGATCATCGCCGCCGGTTGTCTCGCCGAAGTTCATTCCGATCCGCAACTGGGGACGAGTGGCCCCGATCCGTTGTTGTACCGCGACCGAGAACGCCACAGCCGACCGTGGTGATTCGAACGTGAGCATCAACCCGTCCCCCAGCGCCTTGACCTCGCGTCCGCCGTACGGTTCGAGTCGCTCACGCACCGTCTGCAGCACCCGATCAATCGCTGCGGCCCCACGCGCGTCACCAACCGTCGTCAACAGTCCCGTGGAGTCGACGACATCGACGAACACGACCGTCAGCATCAAGTTCGCCGGCACAGACGAACCGTAGGACCGCGGGCCTTCACTTGGAAGGGGTCGCTGGCAAAATACGTAAATTCACCGATGCTGAACCCTCACGCGCTCCTTCATCATTACGTCCTGTACCAATCCGAAGCCACACGACCTGCGAAGGGTTCGAGACGAATGAAGTCACGGTGGAAGACACTGCAGCAACTCGATCCGGATCGCGAGTATGTCGCGTTCGTCACCGACATCCCGCCGAAGCGACGCGCATCGACGAGCAGACTGTTCGCAGGGGCCCGACAGGTGCGACGACAACTGGGCAAGACCGACGGAGTGGTCGGCTTCTCCCTCCTCGCTCGGCCCATGGCCAAGCAGTACGTGACGCTGTCACTGTGGACCGACGACGAGGCGCTCACCGCCTTTGCCCGGACGCGGCCGCATCAACAGTTGATGGCCGACCTCGCCCCTGACATGGCTCCGACCACGTTCGTGCGATGGAAGCACCCCGGCGCCGGCGGACGCCCAGCTTGGAACGACGCGCTCCGCCGGCTCGACGCGGCGCGAACCTGACCGAAGCGATGCGGGCCTACCAGCAGTTCCGATCCGGCCTGATCGAGGACATCGGAATCGAGCCGACCGATGCGCCGTTTGGAGGCAGACCTGCTCGCCAACGACGGCGTCACACCGTTCCGTTCACGACCCGGCTCCGTCTGGACGTCGCAGCCCGGCAACCTCGCGGACCCAGCTTCGTCGTTCGTGGGCCGTGCGCGCGACCATACGACCGTCGTGGACGATCTCGGTTACGCCTCGACTCGCTTCGCTCGTCAGCCCGGGTGGTGTCGGCAAGACACGACTGGCCATCGCGGACGCTCGCGCACATGGCGGCCTCGTTTCCCGACGGACTCTGGTTCGTCGATCTGGCGCCGCTCCGCCGCGCCGATGCGGTGGCGCACATGACGGCGAGCACACTGGGGCCCGGAGCCGAGCGCGAAGTGACATCGAGATCCGCACCCTGAGGGCACGGGTCGGCAGCGTCGAGCAGACTGCCGAGATCCTTGCTTGCCATTCGTGGTGGTAGTGGAGATGCGCTTTGGTGCCGAGGTGGCGGGCTGGGGCGCCCGCCGCCACGGCGTGCTCGATAGATCGGTCGCTCGTGCCGGCGTGGTGCCGCCGGGCGACCGAGGACACGATTTTCGACGACGTACTCGCGCTGCGACGGAAGTTCCCCGACGCCTGAGTCCGATCGACGAACTTCTCCCCTGGAGGTCTGTGTCGGTCAACCCTTGGGTCGTTTCGAGACGAATGGTCCTACGCGAGTCGCAGTGGTCGGCTGGTCGCAGGCGTGCGGCCGAACCGGCGTGCGATTTGCGCGTACACCGCAGGGTGGTTGAGTAGGTCGAAGTGATCGATGCCGCCGATGTGTTCCACGTTCGCAAGGTCGAAGGACGAGCGCTCCACACGGGCCTCACCGGTCGCGCTGTGGTAGCGCACGAGGAGATCGCCGAGCAGGTACCCGACCGGATGCCGACGGTCGCGCGTGACGGTGGCCCCGATGAATGACCATTCGGCGTGGCGGAGAAACGGCAGGTCGGTGTCGGTACCCAGCCCGTGTTCGAGGTCGCGAATACCGGCGCTGCGATCGTCGAGAAACCGGGCCAAAGGTTGCGTCACACCGATCCGCGAGAGTGTGGGCACGAGCCGGTCGACACCACGCGCGAGCGGTGCCCCGAGATGCGGCGTGCCCAGGCAGACCACGTGGCGGACAATGGTCGTCCATGCGTGCCCCGCCAGGTCCGCGTCGTGGCACGCCTGGCGTACGACGAGCCCGCCCATCGAGTGCGCTACGAAAGCGACCTCGTGCAACGGTACCGGCCACGCATCGACAAGCTCGGTCATCAGTGCGCCGAGCAATCGGCCGTTGTCCTCGACTCGCAGGCCGGTGTTGTAGCGCAGGTACAGCGGCGCACAGCCCAGATCGGCTTCCAACAATGATCCGTAGTTGATCGTCGGGTCGCCGTGCTGGGCCTCTGCCCGGCGTCGCCACGACCGGTCGCTTTCGCACAGGCCGTGCACGAAGATCACGAGCTTGTCGCCCGCGTCGGGGATGGCCGACACGATGGTATCGGCGCGCATCGGGAGGTCTCCGGCGCCGGACTGGTCGCGGAGAGACATCGTGACTGCCAGTTCGGGGTATCGCTCCGCGATGTCGTCGCCGCGTAGGCCGTTGAGCGCGCTCAGCCAGCCCGACGATCGGGGAGAGCTGTTCCAACTCGATTGTTCGTCGCCCTTGCCGGCGACGACTGCGATGGCGGCACCGAGGCGCGGTGCGAATGCGTGGCCGGCTCGGACCGCCGCGTATGCGCCGCGCGAGATGGCGTCGTTCAGTGCGCGCGCTGGCTCTCCGGCCGGACCCATCGCGGTGAACGTGCGGTCGGCGATGGAGCGATGGACATGGGCGACCGCTCCCACCACACCGGCGAGAGCGTCACCTGTCATTCGTCCGGCGGACACGAGTTCGCTCCTGGTAGCCATCCGACCTCCGAGTACGTGGTGGTGCATATCGAACAGACCATCGCCGCACTGTCGTGCGGCTGTCCTGCTCCGTCATCACACTGACAGATCAAGGTCGACTCGAATGGCACTTGGGTCGCCGGCGAATCGGCCGGTACTGATGACGTGGTGCCCTGAGGGCGGCCGCCAGCTCCTCCGCGAACTGTCGCGGGTGGCGAGCCGTTCGAGAGGCACGATGATCTCGAACAGCGTGTCCGCTCCTGCACGCACTTCGACTCGGGTGAATCCGACCAGTCGTGCTGGCGCGCCGGGGTCGGGGAGTTCGGCGTACACCTGAACGACGTCTGAGCCGTCGCTATCGCCGGTGTTGCGGACGGTTCCGCGCACGACAACTGATGTGGCGTCTGTCGATGTCTCGACCCCAATGAGGGCAAACGTCGTATAGGACAGGCCGAATCCGAACGGGAAGCCGGGCTCAGCCCCGTCGCGTGCGGCCCGCCACCATCCGTGCCAGCGATCGTAGGTGAACGTGGTCGCATCGGCGTCGAATGCCGGCAGGTCGGCTTCGTCGACGGGAACCGTGAACGGCAGTCGGGCCGAAGGGTTGACGGTGCCGACGAGGACATCGGTGAGGCCCGGACCGGCCTCGGCGCCGCCGTACCAGGCCTGCACAACGGCGGGCACCGCGTCGATCCACTCGGTGGTGATGACGGCGCTGCCCGCCTGAATGACGACGACCGTTCGGGCGTTGGCGATCGCGACCGCCCGGATCAGTTCGACGTCGGCTGGTGCGAGCCGCAGTGATGTGCGGTCGCCCCCGACGCCGAAGCCCGTGCCGCGCGTGACGAGGTGGGGCGGCTTTGTTGTCACTGGCAGGGCCGCATTCGTCTGCTCGTAGCGGGCGACGACGTCGGGCTCATCGGCGGTCGGGAACAGGGAACCGAGTGAGGGGTCGGTGGCCCCGATGTACTCGCCCTCGTCGAGGAACGTGTATCCGACCACGACGATCGCGACGTCAGCGTTCTTGGCTACCGCGGCGGCTACCACCGGGTCGCTGCCGTCGTCATACACCACATCGCTGCACGCTGCTCGCAGGCCGTCGAGGACAGTGTGGCACTCGAGGTCCCATACATCGCTCGATCCACCATCGCCGACGTTGACCGTGTCTGCGAGACGGCCGAGCACGGCAACGCGCAGGTCGTCAGGGGCGAGTGGAAGCACAGGGACGCCGTCGATGGAGTTGTTGCGAAGCATCACGACCGATCGTGCGGCGACCTCGCGTGCGAGTGCTCGGTGCTCGGCCGAGCCGACCACGTCCAGGGCCGGTGTGCTGAGGACAGCGTCGAAACGCAGCAGCGTGGCGACGACGCGCTCGATGGAGCGGTCGACGTCGGACCATGAAGCGTCGCCGCTTTCGAGTGCCCCGGCGAGGTGCTGTGCTCGGATCATCCGGTGTGGCATCTCGATGTCGAGTCCGGCTGTCAGGGAGGTTGCGGCGTCGCGTAGGCCCAAGATCCAGTCGCTGATCACGAAACCGTCGAAGCCCCACTCGTCGCGGAGGATGTTGGTGAGCAGTTCGTAGCTCTGCCCGCACCATTCGCCGTTGACGCTGTTGTACGCCGACATCACCGATGCGACGCCCTCGTCGATGATCCTGCGGAAGTGCGGGAGATACACCTCGTGCAGAGCGACATCGTCGACCTCGATGTCGACCGAGAAGCGGGCGTTCTCCATCGAGTTGCAGGCGAAGTGCTTGACGCAAGCCATCACGTGGCGTTGCAGTCCGCGGGTCAGTGCTGCACCGAGCTCCCCGACATGATGCGGGTCTTCCCCGTAGGTCTCCTGCGCTCGGCCCCACGCCGGGTGGCGGAGCAGATTGACGCAGACGGCCCCGGTGAGGTTGGCGCCAAGGGCGCGCAGCTCAAGTCCGATCGCTTCGCCGATGCGTTCTTCGAGTTTCGGGTCCCATGTCGCCCCGCGGGCCATCGTCACCGGGAAGCAGGTCGCGTTTCCGATCACCGCACCGCGCGGTCCGTCACTGAAGCGAATGCCGGGAAGCCCGACGCGGCCGACCTCGCCGGCGATGAACGGTGCCTTGTGGTAGCCGTCCTGTCTGGTCATGAACCCCAGTCCGGCCCACGTGGGAGCGTCACCGTCGAGGCACCACAAACGCTCCTCGGGTGTCAGCGTGGCGACCAGCGCGCGGGCGACTTCGTCGACCCGCTCGCCGGCTGCGACGGCGAGCCGTGCCTCTTCGAATGTTGAGATCTTCACCGGATCATCTTCGCACTCGTTGACGCGTCGGCGATTCGAACGAGTGAGACGTTGTTCGAGCGGGACCGAAACCTGTCCGAGGGAATGACGGCAACGCGAACCTGTTCTGTGATACTTGGGATGTCTGACCGGCGTGCGTCGCCTGCTGTTTGCGCCCTCGGCACGCGGGCCGTCGTAGATGAGCGAGGTGTCGTATGTCGGGGTGGATGAGCGCTGTTGGTCGTCGCTTCGATGCCGTGGTTCGGGTGATGCGTCAGCGCGACCTCCGCCGACTGCAACTCGGGTGGACTGCGTTCTTTCTCGTTGACGCGATGTCGATGGTGGCGTTGTCCGTGTGGGCTTTCGATCGCGGAGGCGCTTCTGCGGTGGGCTTTCTCGGTGTTGCTCGGTTGCTGCCCGGCGCGATCGCGTTGCCGTTCGGGGCCTGGGCTGCCGATCGGTTCTCGCGCCGACTCGTGGTCACGGCGGTGTTCGTTGCAATCTCGGTTACTCACGCAGTGATCGCGATCGCATTGGCATCGGATGCGCCGGCCGTCGTCATGTACGTCCTCGTCGCGGTGAGCAGCGTCGCCGCGACTCCGTACCGGTCGGCGCACCTCGCGTTGGCCCCCCTCGTCGCGAGAGCGCCTTCGGAGCTCGTCGCGATGAACGTGACGGCGGGAACGCTCGAAGGTCTGGCCACGTTCGCCGGACCGGCATTGGCCGCGCTGCTGTTGTTCCGAACGGACCCGTGGTGCGTTGTGGTCACAGCCTCCGCTGCGGCGGCCGCGGGCTGCATCGCCGTCTCAGGCATCCGCGTCGATGTCGATCCCTCGAAGTCGGTGCGGCGCACGCGCGAACCTTCGCTCGACGCCCTCATCGGTGGAGTCACAGAGTTGCGGGAGAACACCGACACGGCCGTCGTCGTCGGCTGCTTCGTGGCGCAACTCCTGGTCCGCGGTTTCCTCACCGTACTATTGGTTTCGGTCTCGTTCGATCTTCTCGCGCTGGGTCGCAGCGGCGTCGGATGGTTGGCGGCGATCATCGGTATCGGCGGCATTGCCGGCGGGTTCTATGGAGTCGTACTCACCCGCCGCCGGCAGCTCGGGCGACCCTTCGCTGTGGCGCTCAGCCTGTGGGGATTGCCGATCGCTCTGATCGGCCTCGTCCCGAACACAGCAGTCGTCGTCGTCGCCTTGCTCACGATCGGGGTCGGCAACGCAATCCTCGATGTATCCGGTTTCACGCTGATCCAGCGGCTCGCCGCCGACCGAAGTCTGGGCCGGGTCTTCGGTGTGCTCTTCACGTTCGGAACCGCCCTGGGCGGCCTCGGCGCGCTCACTGCGCCGGTGCTCGTGTCAGCGCTCGGGCTGAGGCCGGTCTTGGTCCTTGTCGGAGCGGTGCTGCCCGCCCTCGCTCTTGTCCTGCTGCCTCGATTCCGTGCAATCGACGAGCACTCCGAGCCCCTCCCGGAGTTGTTGTCGTTGTTCTCCAACATCGCGCTGTTCGCACCGCTGCCACCCACGACGATCGAAAAGATTGCGGCCCGCTGCTCCACGGTCGACGTGTCAGCAGGCTCCGTGATCATCAGCGAGGGCGATAACGGTGATCGTTTCTATGCCATCGTCCGCGGACAGGTGGAAGTCCGACGAGGCGCGATCGCCACGCGAACGCTCGGTCCCGGTGACCACTTCGGTGAGATCGCGCTGTTGCGCGACATCAACCGCACCGCCACGGTCGTCGCCTTGTCGGACGTTCACCTCGCGACGCTGGACACGACCCAGTTCCTCGATTCGTTGGCGAGCAGCGAAGCTGCTTACGGCATCGCCTGGCAGATGACAGCGGAAATGATGAACGATCGCTGTCACAACGCGCGGCCCCAGACGTGACCGCGTCGTCATGGGTCACTCCGGTGTGCCTGCCGAAAAAGTCAACGTGGGTCGACGATCACCTGGTCGAGCTGGATGGGCATCTGGCGTCGGGATGCCAATCAGGGAACCAGTCGTAGGCGACTCCGGGGGTGGTGAGTTCGATGATGCCGCGGTCGGTGCCGTCGGAATATCCGGCCGAAGCGAGAACGAGACCTCCGGTGAACGGGCCCGAGCTGTCGGGGTCGGTGTCGGTCGTCCACGCGAGGCACGATTCATCGGGCGTGGCGGACGTCGACCACGCCGGCGGCCAATGATCGTTCGACGGGCTGCGACTGATCAGCAACGGGACCGTCGTCCCACCCCAACTTCAGGGGACGGATCCCCCACGCCGAATTCGGTCGCGCTGGGACCGAGCTGTGGTGGCACGATGTCGGAGTGGCACAGCGAGCACGAGCGGTGGCGGAGTGACGGCGCGGCTCATATCGCTGTGCTTCGATGCGACGGATCTGCTGTCGCAGGCGCGCTTCTGGGCCGAGGCACTCCGCTGGGACATCGACGACGAAGCCACTGATGAGGTCGGTCTCCTGCCGACCGATGGCACCGGCTTCGGGATTCTCTTCGAGCCGGTCTCGAGTCAGAAGTCGGGGCAGAACCGTCTGCATCTCGATCTGACGACCACATCGATCGATGAACGGAACGAAACGGTCGCGAGGTTGATCGGCCTCGGCGCCCGCCACATCGACATCGGGCAAGACCCCGACGACAGCCATGTCGTGCTCGCCGACCCAGAAGGCAACGAGTTCTGCATCATCGAGCCGGAGAACAACTTCCTCGCGACTTGCCCACGTCTTGGATCGATCAACTGCGACGGCACCCGGGCGGTCGGGTACTTCTGGAGCGAGGCGCTGGGATGGCCATTGGTCTGGGATCAAGATGAAGAAACGGCGATTCGCGCGCCCGACCTCGCCGGTCCCATGATCACCTGGAGTGGTCCGCCGCTGATGCCGAAGTTCGGCAAGAACCGCCTGCACCTCGACATCGCTCCTCCCGCCGGGGGCAGTCAGCAGGCCGAGGTCGAGCGTCTCGTCGCCCTCGGAGCGACACGAGCTGACATCGGCCAAGGCGACGTCGATTGGGTCGTGATGGCCGATCCCGACGGCAACGAGTTCTGTGTCCTGACCCCCCGATAGGCCTGCTTGAACACAGAGGTCATGCCTGCATCACGAAAAGTACCTTTGTAAGAAGTATCTTGACTAGGTGGTTTCTCTGATGTAGCTTGCTACCAAGCAACACTACACAAAGGAGAATTTTGGATCAGCGGATTACTACCACCTGGAAGCCGGTCTCGGCCGCTTTCAGGTCTATGCCCAGCAGGTAGTACAGCGAGATCATGGCGAAGCCGGTCATCGAGACAGCTACCAGCAGGCCGCCCGCCTTTATAAGCGGGGTGTATTTGGGATGGCTTACGCCCAAGGTCTGGAAGGCGCTCTGCATGCCGTGGCTTAAGTGCAGGGCCAGCGCCGCCGAACCGCCTATATAGATGGCGACAAAGACCTTGCTGCGGAAAGCCGAGGTCACCATCTGGTAAAAGCCCATGGAATGGTCCACAAAGCGGAACGTGAACAGGTGGTAAGCCAGGTAGAACAGGATTGCGGCGGCGGTGTAAAGCATGGTGGCCGAGCCTATGGTGCGGCCGCCCTGCCATTTGCGGATCTCGTAGCCGCCGGGG
>JANNHO010000039.1:0-2209 GCA_031404435.1 Acidimicrobiaceae bacterium
CGAGGCGTCGCGGATCTCGCCCATTGTTCTCTGCACGCATTCGACGAACCTGCTCGACCATCTTCACCTGAGGGGGATGGCGCGATCGGTTCGCGTGGTGGAGAACATTGATGGATCCACCACGATCCGTTCGATCGAATCCGAACTTTCGCTCGAGGATGTGAAGGAGATGCTCCTCGGCACAGCGTGGGCATCTGGCTTGCTCGGCGGCAATCCGATGTGATCCGGCGGATCCCCATGGAGGGTGGCAACGCCACGAGTGCTGCGAGGCGGGCACGTCAACGCCTTGGTGCACAACACCTTTTCAACAGGGAGACGCCGGCGAACGCGAAGTTCGAGGTCCGACTGGGCACCAACACCGTTCGGACCATCAAGAACTTTGTCAACGACCGTTCGGAGGGCTGCGTACTCCTGCTGGTCGACAGCGATGGCGACGTCGAAGGTGACCCATTGGCGTACCTCCGCTTGCGAGGCAAGGAACTCCCCGATCGAGTATCGGTGGCTGACGTGCACCTGATGACCCACTCGATGGAGACCTGGCTGGTCGCCGATCCGGCCGGCCTCAGCAGGACCTACCCGGAACTGAAAGCAAGGAAGCTGCCATCCGACGACCTTGAACGGCGCGATCGGAAGGCAATTCAGAAGGCAATTGAGATGGCCATCGGCAAGCCGTACGACAAGATCGTTGGCATTGCTGCGCTGCAGCACCTCGAGCCGACCGCCATTGCGGCCCGCTGCCCAGCGGCAGCGCGATTCTTCGACCGACTCAGGAATGCCGAGTAGTCAGGCCAGGGCGCGCTGGGTCACGCTTGTCTCGGCCGCTTGAAGTTTGGGTGTAATTGCGCTGTCTACACTCGGCGGACCATGGATTTCGTTCCGCTGCTGTCGACTGTTCCACTTGCCGTTATCGTCACCGCCTCACGTCGACCGTGGCCTCGCGACATCCGCCCACGGCTCGCAGCGGAACTCGGCTTGATCGTCGCTGGCGGAACTGCTGGTGTGATCGTCGGCGGCTCGACAGGCGGAATGGTGGCCCCCGTCGGTCTCGCCCCGCTGGTTGTCCATCAGGCGCTGGCACGACGCGTTGGACGGCTGCAGCGGCTTGAACAGCCCTAGGGGATGTTGCGCGCTTTGCGCTGGTTCGATCTGGCTTCGTGGCCAGTTGCCGATCAGGCGTTCAATCTGAACTTGCGTCGAAGCGCGTATGCGTGCGCTGGCGACGCCGATGGTATGAAGCGGTTCGTTCACCTCGAACGAAAACGGCCAACGCTTGCGCTACAGCTCGCCCGGGCAGAAGCGGATCACAACCGGGCGCAGATGATCGAGGTCGCAGAACGGATGCTCCGGGCTGAAAATCAGGCAGCTGATCAACTCGTCGCGTTGGTGACAATGAGCCGAATCGACCTCGCCCGCTCGATCGACTGGTACACGTCTACCGATGCCGCTCGAGCCCGGAGGGCGGGCGGTTCCTTTGTGCAATTGACGATGCTCGCGGCCGCCGGCCGAGTGGACGCGGCCGATCGGCTCGCCGTGACCCTCGGGGCAGGCGCACTCGACCGGGCGACGATCTCGGCGATCGCCCAACTCGGGGCAGGTTCACCCACCGCCGTGGCATTCGCCCCGCTCGATGCTCTTGAGGCACCTGGTGCGGCGGTGCGGCAGCGGTTGGAGCGGCAGGCGATCAGCCACCAACCGCTCGACCCCGAACGTGAGGCAGTGGTCGACCGCATGGCTGCTGGGCTCGCAACTCACGCGGTCGTCGTCGCTCGTGATACCGGGCTGTGGCGGCCGCTGCTGACGTGGGCGTTGGCTGGGCTCATCGTTGCCGGCTACGTCCGCCAACTCGCTGCAGGCACGTTCACCATCGAGCGGTTCTACGACCTCGGAGCGTTCGTCACCGGCCCCGGCTGGGTCGAGAATTGGAGAGCTCTCACCGCTCCGTACATGCACGCCGACTTTGCCCATCTCACCTTGAACCTGGTGAGCCTGATGGCCATCGGACGTTTGGCCGAGGCCCGCCTCACTCGCGCCCAGTTCGCGCTGACCTGGTTCGCTGCCTCGTCCGGTTCGTTCGTGCTACTCGGTCTGCTCGAACACGACGAATCGATAACTGTCGGCGCGTCGGGAGGGGTTCTCGGATTGCTCGGTGCAGGCATCGCCATCATTGCTACCCAGCGGCGCGCCGCCAACAGCGAAGCGCTCGACCGGG
>JANNHO010000040.1:0-13932 GCA_031404435.1 Acidimicrobiaceae bacterium
TGCCGCTGGGGACCGAGCCACAGTCAGCCGCACCCACCTGGACGGCCGCCACGTTCCTTGCCGATCTGAAAAGGCTCGACGGTGTCGCGCTTGTCGTGGTTGGAGCCGTGCTGTTCATCGTGTGCAGCTTTCTGCCGTGGACCAGCGTCGAGGTCAGCGGCTTTGATTTCAACGGGTCGCCATTTCGCGAGTCGATCAGAGCAAACGGTTGGGAAGGACAGGGTGTTTGGATGATTCGCGGCTGGGAGGTGACCGACAGCAACGTTCGCGACTCGGCAAACGGCATCGCCCCAAGCAGCGGCAGCGACATGGTGGTGCTGTTGCCGATCGCGTTGGTTGCTGCGGGCATCGCGGCAACGTCACGCCTTGGCAAGCGCATCTCGCACGCCCGGGAGATCGTGCTCGGCGTCTCAGGGGTGCTTGCGCTGCTGATGATCGCCGAGGCCATGCATGTCAGCGGAGCGATCGGTGACGTCACCGCGATCCTGTCGGCCAACAATTTGCCAAGTTCCGGCGGTATCAGCTTCGGCATGTATCTCTGCATCATGGCCACGCTCCTGATGGCCGGTGGCGCGACGAAAGCGTTTCTCGAGGCCCGCAACTCCAGCGGCTGATCGTCTGCAGAAAAAAGGCGCAGCGCGCGGAACTCTGCCGCGATGGGCTGCATCACTCAGAGCAACCCCCCGCACCAGCGGGCCCACACAAGGAGAAGCATCCGATGAGCGACACCAGCGACACCAGCTACGACACGAGCAGCTACGACGTGAGCGTCACCGCACCCACCTATGACACCACACCGGTGGATGTCTCCTATGATCCCGCCGCCTACGCCCCGGCCGACGTGTCGGTGGTGGAGACAGGCTCGACCAGCTACGACTCGACCGACTGGAGCGCGGTTGCTGAAGTCAGCACGGACTACACCGAGGCCTACAATGCGGGCACCGAGCTGTCGAACGCGTTCTACCAGGCCAGTACCGACGCCTGGCTGGAGGGCGACACGATTGGGGCGTACGACCTGAACCAGGCCTCGCTTGCAGCCGATAGCTACGCAGAGGAGGCGTGGGACGCAGGCAGCAGTGCATGGACCGATATGGCCCAAACCACAACGGTGACCAGCTACGACGTCACCAGCTACGACGTCACCAGCTACGACACCGCCAGCTACGACACCGCCAGCTACGAAGCACCGGTCGCGTACGAGGCGCCAGTTGCGTACGAGGCGTCAGTTGCGTACGAGGCTCCAGTGGTGGACACCAGCACCGAGGGGTACTGAGCGTTCCGGTCGTGCTCGCCGCCGAGTCGGGTTGGCGGTCGGGTCAGTCGGCGAGGACGGCGCGGGCGACGAGGTCGGTGCCGAACGCGGTGAGGATGGCCAGGTAGAGCAGCCCGGTGGCGGCCATCACCGCCGAGTAGTACCGCTCGCGCAGCGCCGCCCTGGTGACGAACACGAGCACGATGGTGGAAATCGCGCAGGCGCCCCAGAACCAGCCGAGCGTGCCTCCCCAGCCGTCGTCGACGGCACCGGACCACACCGAGAACATGCCGACGGGCAGCAGCAGCGACACCACCTCGAGCGGCCACACCACCCCGAGGGCACGAACCAATTCGAGCAGGTGACGGCGGGGTAATCCGGGCTGCACCAGGTACCAGTGCCCGAGCAGCATCGCGTCGGTGACCGCACCGAGGAATGCGGCACCGGCAACCGTACGTAGGAGTGACACGATTGTCTCACCTCCGGTCGCCGCGGAGCCGACTGCGTCGAGTCCCGCGGCGATCAGGCCGACCACGCCGACAACGGGCGCGACGAGATCGAGACGGGGGTCGAACTCTCGGGCGCTCGTTGCGGTGCGGTGGGCCTCAGCGGTGGCCACCGTGCCGGCTCGCTCGATTCCGGTCATCTCGGCGACTCGCGCGCTGCGGCGGTCGTGTTCGGCTTCAGCCCCCGACACCCCGGCCCGGCGGGTGACCACCGAAACGGCGAGCACCGCCAGGGCGCTCGCGGCCACTGCGAGCGCAGCGAGATCTCGAACAGGAACAAAGCCGAACCCGGCCCCACAAGCGAACGCGCCGCCGGCCATCAACAGGTACGTACCCCGCAGCAGCCACCCGTACCCCACCCCGAGCACGCGCCTCCGGGTGGTGAACCACAAGAAGAACAAACCACCGACTGCCCATTGCAGCAGCACAGAGGCCGCATCCAAACGAATCACTGGAGAAAGGCTAACGACGTGCCGATGAATGTTTCGACGACATAGCAACCGGCTCTCCCCCTGTGGGTGGCCGCCGCCGAAGATCTCCGTTGCAAATGGTCCCAGGAAGACGTGGTGCACGCATGAATCGACGATTCGCACGACAGCTCGCGGCAGCCAGTTTCGCTGTCGCGATCATCCTCACCAGCGCCGTCGTGGCCGTCGGCGCCCAACGTGGACCGGTCGGGGGAATTGCCGTGAACGACACCGACGGCGAAGAGCTGGTCGTGGCGGGCGCGTCGCTTGAGACAGACAGCGGTGCTGGTGGCGTCGTGCCGGGTGCCGACCCTGCGGCGAGCATCGATCGCGAGATGCCACGCGCCATTGAGATCCCCCGTCGACGCACTCGCGCCAACAACGACGGCGCAACGACTGCCACGACGGTCATGCGACGAGTGCCGGACCGTACCGGCGCGTCGCCGACGCCCGCCACGTCAGTGTCCGCACCCGAACCCCCGGCACCAGCCTCGGGCCCGGCAACGAGCCGTGCTCGACCAACCGCGCAGGCCTCCCAAACCCCACGTCCCGAACCCGCTGACACTGCGCCCACTGACGATCCCGCGGCGGACGGCACGTCGACGTCGTCAACGCTCGTACCGTCCGGCGCTCCACCGCTCGTTGCCGAACCAGCGGTGCGGGTGCCGCGATCGCAGGCTCCGCTCGTCGCCGAACCGCGCCTCGTCGCCGGCCCATCGACCACGCTCGCACCGATCGAAACGGCCCCGATCACCGAGCCCCCGGCACCGACCGAGCCCGATCCGGCCACCCCAACCCCAGAGACGACGGCGCACCAGGGGGACGGATGACAAACCAGCATCTGGGATTCCGGGCGATGAGCGCCGACGTCAATGTGACCGTGGTGGGTGGCGACGACGGTGCCCTCGCCTATGCCCACAACCGGATCGCTCAGCTGGAACAGCGGTGGAGCGGGTTCCTGCCGACGTCGGAGCTCAGCGCGCTCAACAACGCCGACGGAGATCCCGTGGTGGTCTCGTCCGACACCGTCGCAGCGGTACGTGCCGCATGTACGGCGTGGACCTACACGTTGGGGTACTTCGATCCAACGACGCACGAGTCAATGCTGCGATCGGGGCACCGCAAGACGGGCGACGCTGCCCGCAACCAGAACCTCGACAACGGCGATGCGCTCATCGCCGGGGCCGGGTGCGCGGGGGTGATGACCGACGCCACCTCCGGCGAAGTGCAGTTCCCCCGTGGTGTGCGCTTCGACCTCGGCGGGATCGCCAAAGGGCTCGCTGCCGATCTCGTCGCCACCGAACTGATCGACCGGGGCGCCCGCGGTGCCCTCGTCAACATCGGTGGGAGCATTCGGGTGGTCGGCGAACCAGCCAACGGCGACCGGTGGCATATCGAGATCGAAGACCCGCGCACCGACCGGCCGCTCACCACCATCGAACTGATCGGCGGCGGAGTCGCGACCAGCACGACGCTGCGACGCCGCTGGCGTCTCGGCGGACGCGCAGTCCACGACCTCGTTCACCCGACAGCCGGTGGGCCGGCAGGCACCTCGGTGGTCGGGGTCTGCGTGATCGCCTCTACCGCAGCGTGGGCCGATGCGCTGTCGAGGATCCCGTTCGTGGCCCCCGAACGCACCGATCTGTTCGGGCCGACCTCGGCGTTGATCATGCACGGCAACGGTGACACCGCGTCGATCGGCAGGGTCGATCATGCGGTTCTCGTTCCCGCGTGATCCCGGTGACCGCGCCAGGGCGGGCGGTTGACCGTACGCTCGTCATCGATGGCCACGTCGCACACTGACCAACAAAGACTGCCGATCCAACGGACCCTGACAGCGCTGCCACAGGTGGTGCAGACAGTCGCGATGATCGCCCTGGCCGCAGCGACCGTGGCGGGTTGTGCTCTCGGTGATCGGCCGAGCTTCGAGGCCACCGCCACGGCAACCGCCGCGGGGGTCACCACCGGCGATGCGGCAATCGACGCTGTGCTGGGCCGCCTCGACCAGGTCTCGACCGCCGAGTTCACCGCCGAGTTCACCGCCGTCGCTACCTTCGGCGCGAGGACCACGCCGATCAAGGTGGTGCAAGGCGGGAGCCCCACCCGGCGAACCGTCTCGATCGGCGACATCAACTACCGCATCGACGGCGCCACGGCAAGCACCTGCCGCAACGGTGAGACAACCTGCACCGACAGCATCGACCCCGAGGCAGTAAGCAACACCGGCGTCACCCCCGACTTCGCATTCGGCGCGCTGGCCAAGCGGCTCCGCCGCGATGCGATGGCCAAGATCGGCTCGACCACTGCGTCGACGGTGGAGGTAGCCGGCGTAATCAGCACATGCGTCGATGTACCGGTCAGCGGCGGCACCAAGGTGTACTGCGTGCTCGACAACGGGGTGATCACGCATTTCGCTGGCGGCGATGTCGTGATCGACCTGACCACGTACTCCCCCACCGCCGACGCAGCGCTTTTCACCAGCGCCTGATCCACCCAGCGCCAGATCCACCCGGTGCCTGATCCACCCGGCGCGGCCCGTCAGCGGGCGGTGACGGTGCTGGTGTCGCGACCGCTGCGCAGCAAGGTACCGGGTCGGGCATCGAGGAGGGTGCCATGGTCGACGCAGCGGACACCGTTGACGATCACGTGTTCCACACCGACCCCCTCGCCGTATACACGTCCCGCGCCACCCGGAAGATCGAAGCGGGTCGAGACCTCGCCGGGGCCGATTGTGGCCGGATCGATGATGGTGATATCGGCCAGGTAACCGGGAGTCAGTTGGCCCCGGTCGATCAGTCCGTACAGCGCTGCGGGGCGGGCGGTCAGGTGGTGCACGGCTTCTTCGAGCGGCATCATGTCGCGCTCGCGTACCGCTCTGGCCAGCATGGTGGTGCAGTAGCTGAAGCTGTCGATCATGTCGAGGTGTGCGCCCGCGTCGCTGGCCCCGACGATCGCCCGCGGGTCCCGCCACACCTCCACCCGGCGTTGCCAGGTGGCGTCGTCTTGGCCACGGTCCTGGTTGGCGATCACGGTGCGCAGATCGTCGGCGATCACGATGTCGGCCAGCGTGTCCCATGGCGAACGGCCGAGCTCACGGGCGATGTCGCCGATCAGGCGTCCCTGAAACGGCTGCCATTCGTCGCTGAAGGTTTCCAGGATCCAGTACCCGGCCCAGTTCCCAATCGACCGAGTGGTGCCCTCGGTGCTCTGCGCCAGGCGGTCCCATTCGGCCCGGACGTCCGGGTCGCGCAGTTGGCGCAACTTCTCCTCGACCGGCAGCGCCATCAGCTGGTCCCACCCGTGAAGGATGTCGAGAATGAATCCGCTGGTGAAGTTGAGTCGCAACCGGAACGTGTCGGGCAGGGTGAGCGCCAGCACCCGTCCGCCAAGGGCTTCGGCGATGTCGAAGCCGCGTAGCTGGTGCTGCACGTGGTCCCAGCTTTGGGCGTACACCTGCAGCAGGTTCCAGTTGAGCGGGCGGTTGGCAGCAGCACTCATCTCGCCCATGAGACGGAACGTGTCGTCGCTGAACTGGCCGACCGCGGGGATGAACTCAAGCGTCGTGCCGGGGAACTCGCTGACGACCGAGCACAGTGCGATCAGCTCCTGCCGGCTGGCGTGCCGCGACGGCACCGGCCGACCGAGGTGGTCGTTGTGGCTCGACGACCACGTACTGGAAAACCCGAGGCCGCCTGCACCGAGGCCGTCACGCAGAAGTTGTTGCATTTGCACCAACTCATCCTCGGTGGCCTCGCGTTCGGTCGCGGCCGCGCCCATGACCACGCGACGAATCGCCGAGTGGCCGACGAGAAAGCCGGCGTTGGGCATCAGCGTGCCATCGAGCAGGTCGAGGTACTCGGCCGTGGTACCCCAGCTCCACGGCACGCCCTGCTGCAGGCTCTCCAGCGGCATCCCCTCCACCCTCGCCAGCATCCGCATCAGGTAATCGGCGTCGGCGCTGTCGACACTGGAAGCACCCGGCGCCAGCAGCGGGGCAATGGTGAAACCACAATTGCCGCCGATCACCGTGGTCACCCCATGTAACGGCGACGGGCTCAGCGTGGTGTCCCAGAAGGCTTGTGCGTCGTAGTGGGTGTGGATGTCGATGAACCCCGGCGCCACCACCAGACCGGTCGCGTCGATGGTGTCCGTTGCCGGCGCTGCGGCGGCATCAGCCGACTCGCTGATCGACACGATCCGGCCGTCACGCACACCGACGGTCGCCATCACCCCGGGGGCCCCGGAACCGTCGATCACCAAGCCACCGATGATCTTCAAGTCGAGCAAGCCAGTGTTGCCGATGCCAGTGTTGTCGATGCCAGTGTTGTCCATTTCAGGCCTCGTCCGCGAACCAGCTGCCGTGGAATCCGTTCGGTACCCGCTGGGGAAGTGCGACGGTGGCGAGCGGTTCGGCGCTCATGTCGGCGGCATCGAGCACGACGAAACTCGACGAATTGGTGGCCTTGTCATGGACGTAGGTGACGAGGTAGCCCTCGTCCTCGGCGGCACCGTCGCGGGCCGGCACGAACACCGGCTCACCGGTGGAGCTCGTCTCACCGAGATCGTGCATGGTCCGCTCGCCACTGCGCAGGTCGTACTTGAGGACCACGCTCGACGCATCCATCGCCGCGTTCTCGCCCGGACGCGGCCCGGTCGCCCATCCGTACCGGTTAGCCAGCCCGGTCCGCCGATCGTCGATCCGTGGAAAGCCGTGGGAGATGTCGTCGAGCTGCTCTTCGTGCACGTCACCGGTTGTGAGGTCGAACGACCAGCGGTGCAGGTAGCTCGGCTCGAATGCTTCGGGGCTCCCCTTCCACATCGAGGCGTGCCGCCCGGCGTCGAGGTACACGGTGTTGCCGTCGTCGCTCTCCCAGGCGTTCATGATGTGGAACACGTAGCAGAGGTCGACGTCGAACCAGCGTGGCTGCTCGCCCTGGCGGGCCCGGTCGCGGTGCAGCAGTCCGATGCGCGCACCGTAGCTCTCCCGCCATTCGAACGGCATCGTGCCCTGCATCGCCAGGTTGAGATCGAACACCACCGGCATGTCGAGGAAGATCGCGTGGTTGCGGCTCAGGGCGAAGTCGTGCACCATCGTCGGGCCCGGGACGTCGATCGGCTGGCTGTGGATCAGGTTCCCCACAGCGTCGGCGACGTGGTAGGTGACGAACGGCGCCTTGATCAGCGTGTAGCCAAAGAAGTGCATCTCGCCGGTTTCGGCGCACACATGCGGGTGCGCGGTGAAGGGCGTGTTCAGCCCACCGCCGAAGTCGTACGGGCCGAGCGTGTCCAGCTCGGGCGAGATCTCGTTGGGCAGGCTGCCCTCTTCGAGCGCGAGGATGCGGCCGGCGTGGCGGACCACGTGGGTGTTGGCGAGACCGACGCTGAGATCGAACGTGCCGGTGAGCGCATCCATCCGATCCGCCCCGGCCAGCGCCTTGGTGCGCACCCACCGGTTTCGGTACCACTCGGCTTTACCGTCACGCAGGCGCACGCCGTGCAGCATCCCGTCGCCGGCGAACCAGTGCATCGTCGGGCCGTTCTTCGGGTTGGCCCCGTTGCGAAAGTACCGCCCGTTCAACTCGGGCGGGATCGTGCCGGTGACAGCCAGGTCGATCGCCTCGACCTCGTCCATCACCGGCGCGTAGTTCCCACGCATGTGGAACGGCAGTTCCGACGTTGATCCGGAGGTCGCTACTGATTGTTCATCGAGCGCAGTCATGGCTCAAGCCTTCCACACCCGGTCAGGCAGAAACGTTGTCGTGTGCCACATCAGCCCGGCCGAATCCGTGTGACGATGGGGCGGTCACGGCAACTATGGCAATGCGCGATCCAGGGCGCGATCGAGGGAGCGAGCGATGAGCGACGGGGCAGTCGATGCGGTAGTGGTCGGTTCGGGGCCGAACGGACTTGTGGCCGCGATCACGCTGGCGCTGGCCGGGCGTTCGGTGGTGGTCGTCGAAGCTGCCGACTCAATCGGTGGTGGAACGCGTAGCGCCGAGTTGACCCTGCCCGGATTCACCCACGACGTGTGCTCAGCCATCCATCCACTCGGAGCGGGTTCACCGGCGATGACCGCGCTACCGCTCGCCGACCACGGCCTGCGCTGGTTGCATCCCGAGGTCGCTCTCGCTCATCCACTCGACGGCGGCCGGGCGGGTCACGTCGAGCGCGATCTTTCGGCGACCGCGGCGGCTCTCGGGGGTGACGGTGCACATTGGCAACGTCACATCGGCCGTCTCGTGGCGCAGTGGGAGGAGTTGTCGCCAATGGTGATGCGCCCGCTGGTGCAGGTGCCCCGTCACCCGCTGGTGCTCGCCCGCTTCGGGGTCCCGGCCCTCGCACCGGCCACCTGGCTTGGTCGGCGGTGGTTTGATGGCGAGGAGGCGCGGGCTCTGTTCGCCGGGTGCGCGGCCCACGCCTTCCTCCCGCTGTCGCACCCGCTCAGCGCGAGCTTCGGGATGATCCTGCTGACGTCGGCCCACGCCGTTGGCTGGCCGGTCGCCGAGGGAGGTTCGCAACGAATCGCCGACGCGCTCGCATCGTTGCTCGCCTCCCTCGGTGGCCGCATCGAGACCGGTCGGCGGATCACCTCATTGACCGAACTTCCGGCGCACCGCTGCGTGCTGTTCGATGTCGCTCCACGCCAGGTCGCGGCGATCGCCGGTGATCGCCTGCCCGGCCGGTTCCGGACGCGTTTGGAACGCTTCCGTCACGGTCCCGCGGCGTTCAAGATCGACTATGCCCTCGACGGCCCGGTCCCGTGGACCAACGAGGCGTGCAGGCGTGCGGGCACCGTGCACGTCGGCGGCTCGGCCGATGAGGTCGCTGTGGCCGAGGCAGAGGTGGCCGCCGGTCGCCATCCGGATCGCCCGTTCGTTCTGGTCGCGCAGCAGTCGGTCGTCGATCCATCGCGTGCGCCCACCGGCAAGCACACGCTCTGGGCGTACTGCCATGTGCCGAACGGTTCGTCGATCGACATGACCGCGGCGATCGAACGACAGATCGAACGCTTCGCCCCGGGCTTCGGCGATCTGGTGCTGGCCCGCCACACCGCCGGGCCGGCGTGGATGGAAGCCCACAACAACGCCTACATCGGCGGCGACATCGCCGGCGGGGCACACACCGGGCTGCAGGTGGTGTTCCGCCCGCTGATCGGCCGGGCCTACCGCACCCCCAACCCGTCGCTGCTGCTGTGTGGCGCTTCGACACCCCCCGGCGGCGGCGTCCACGGCATGTGCGGCCGCAACGCAGCACGCACCGCCCTTCGCGGCATCCTCCGCTAACAACCCCGCGCCCGCCAGCCCGCCAGCCAGCGCCCCCACCCCCCCCAATCCGAACTTTGTCGGTCTCGACATGCTGAGCCTGTTGAGACCGACAAAGTTCACGGATGTGCGGTGGGGTCAGCCGAGGGCGACGAGGGCGTGGTTGGCGAAGTTGAGGGCGACGGGACCGTCGTCGGAGGCGACAACGATGTCCTCGAGCCGCATACCCCATTTGCCGGGAACGTAGATGCCGGGCTCGACGCTGAATGCGTGGCCGGGCTCGATCGGTAGGGCGTTGCCTTCCACCATGTAGGGATCTTCGTGGGCTTCCATACCGATGCCGTGACCGGTGCGGTGGATGAAGTACTCGCCGTAGCCGGCGGCGGTGATGACCGCGCGCGACGCCCGGTCGACCTCTTGGCACGGCGATCCAACTACCCCGGCGGCGACGCCGGCGGCTTGGGCCTCGTGGAGCACGACGTAGGCGTCGGCGATCTCGGCGGGAATCTCACCGAGGAACACGCACCGGGTGATGTCGCTGCAGTAACCGTTCATCGTGCCACCGAAGTCGGTGAGCACGATCTCGCCGGCCTGGATCACCCGGTCACCGGCATGGTGATGCGGCGACGCGGCGTTCTCACCGGCCGCGACAATTGCGAAGTTGACCACATCGTGACCCTCCGTGATCAGGCGGGCGGAGATGTCCGCCGACACCTGCGCTTCGGTGCGACCCTCCAGTGCGATCTCGCCGGCGTGAAGCTGTGCCGCCACCCGGTCGGCGGCCGCGCTTGCGGACGCGAGTGCGGCGATCTCGGCGGCATCCTTGCGCATCCGTAGTTCGTTCATGACTGTGGTGGAGCGCACGAACCGGGTGGACGAGCCCCATCCGTCGATCAGATCCACGAGGAACCGCGCCCACATCGTGTCGCCGATCGCGGCCACGCGTGGCGACCCGGCGAGTTCACGTACGATCGCCACCGGATCATCAGTTTCGTTCCACGGGCGGAGCGAGAACACGCCGGCCTGTTCGGCCACGCGGGGGGCTTCGAGGCGCGGGATCACCATCGTCGCCTCACCGTCGCGGGGTACGACGAGCATCGTCAGCCGCTCGAGCGGCATCGCCGTGTAACCGCTGAGGTACGGCAGGTCGCTGCCGACCGACAGCAACAGCACATCGACCTCGTGGGCCACCATTGCCGCCCGGGCCCGGTGGACGCGGTCGGCGTATGTCGCTGTTGAAGTCGTCGCGGCAGGCAAGCTCATCTCCCCATTCTGCCGAAGTCGAGCCCCGACCGCCCCGCCCCCAGGCTCGAACTTTGTCGGGCTCGCCCGGCTTTACCTGTTCAGGCCGACAAAGTTCACGCTCTCTGGCGCTGAGGGCGCGGTGATTTGGTCGGCGGCTTGGCGGGCGTGGTAACTGGAGCGGGTCAGCGGGCTCGCTTCGACATGGCCGATCCCTGCGGCCTCACCGACCTGCTTCCAGCGGGTGAACTCATGCGGCTCGACCCAGCGGGCCACGGCGAGATGGTGCGAGGTTGGCCGGAGATACTGACCGATGGTGACGATGTCGACGCCGATCGAGGCAAGGTCGACCAGGCATCCGTCCACCTCGCCGACGGATTCACCCATACCCACAACGAGACCCGATTTGGTGGTCAGCCCGGCCGCGTTGGCGCGGGCGAGCACGCTCAGGCTCGTCGCGTATCCGGCCGATGGCCGCACCGCCCGCTGCAACCGGGCGACGGTTTCGATGTTGTGGTTGAACACATCAGGGCGCACCTCGAACAGCACCTGCAGCGATGCCGCATCACCCTTGGCGTCGGACACCAGCGTCTCGATCCGCGTCCCCGGGCAGCGGTCGCGGATCGCCGTGACGCACGCCGCGACGTGGGCCATGCCCCCGTCAGCCAGATCGTCGCGGGCCACCATCGTGAGCACAGCATGGGAGAGACCCATCCGAGCGACGGCCTCGGCCACACGTTCGGGTTCGTCGTGGTCGACGGCAAGCGGCTTGCGCGTGTCGATCAGGCAGAATCCACACGCCCGTGTACACCTCTCGCCGAGCACCATGAACGTCGCTGTCCCGTCGTTCCAGCATTCGCTGAGATTGGGGCACCCGGCTTCCTCGCACACCGTGATCAGGCCGAGGTCGCGCACGGTCTTCTTCAGCGCCAACACCTGGGACCCGTGGACCACCTTGGGGCGCAGCCACTCGGGTTTGCGCGTGCCCAGAGCGAGGCCCGGCGCAACCCCGGCTTGGTCCAGGCGTGCCCCCAGCCGAACCGAAACACCAGTCGGCCCGACCTCGCCCCGGGCACCGGAGCCCTGTGCACCGACACCGCTTGCGCCGTCGCCGCTTGCGCCGTCACTGTGGTCGGTGGCGCGGCGCACGACGACGCCGGCACCCGCGCCACGCGAGAACGCGGAGAGGTCGTCGGGGCGATGTTTCCAGGCCACGTCTTGACGTTCGGACTCCAGCGCACCCCACTCGATCGACGCGTGCCGGCTGACAACGTCGACCACATCGCGCATCGTGGCTGCCACACCTTCTTCGACCAGTGACGTGACCGGCCGGTCCGCAATGCCGCACGGGATGATGTGCTGGCGGAGGTACGCCATGTCGGTGGACACGTTGAGGGCGAACCCGTGCATGGTGCGGCCGCGCGCCAGGCGAACCCCGATCGCGGCGATCTTGCGCGGGTTCGGGCCGTCGGGGTCGACCCACACCCCCGGGAACTCGGGCAGGCAGCCAACGTCTTCGAGCCCAAGTTCACGCAACGAAGCGATCAATACCCGTTGCACCGCAGCCACATGATCGGCGGCGCCGAGGCGGTTGGCAACTGAGACCACCGGATAGCCGACGAGTTGGCCCGGGCCGTGATAGGTGACGTCACCACCCCGTTTCACCGCGACCAACTCGGCACCGACTTCAACGGGATCGACCAGCAGGTTGCGCGCCAGATCGGTGCGCGGGCCATACGTGAAAACGTGCGGATGCTCGAGGAGCAGCAGGTGCTGTTCGCGACCGTGGTTGAACAAACCATGCTGAACCGCGAGCGCCGCGGTGTACGAGACGGTCCCGAGCCAGCGCACGCGTAGCGGGCCGGGTGCGGGCGCGTTCACATCAGGCCGCGGGGCCGGTGGCGCGGGTGGCGCGGCGTCAGAGCTCGGTGTTCCAGTCACGGGTTTCGAGGATCTGCTTGACCTTGACAAGGAACCCGGCCGCATACGCGCCGTCGAAGGCACGGTGGTCCCAGCTCATCGCCAGGTTGCCGACGGGGTGGATCACGATCGCCTCGCCGCCATCGGCGAGCCTGGCCACCACCGGCTTGCGCACGATCGCATCGGTCGACAGGATCGCAACCTGCGGCTGGTTGATGATCGGGATGGTGAGGACGCTGCCGGCGGAACCGTTGTTGGAGATGGTGAACGTGCCGCCTTGGATCTCGTCGGGGCCGAGCTTGCGGCTGCGCGCCCGGTTGGCGAGGTCGTTGATCTCGCGGGCGATGGCCCGCAGTCGTTTGGTCTCGGCGGATCGGACCACCGGAACGAGGAGGCCTTGGAACTCGAGATCGACAGCGATGCCGATGTCGACGAAGTCGTGGACGACGATCTCGTTCGCTCCGACGCTTGCGTTGAGGTGGGGGAAATCGGCGAGCGAATCGACAACGGCACGGGTGATGAACGGCAGATACGTGAGGCTGAACCCTTCGGCTGCCTTCCACGATCCCTTCACCTGGGAGCGCGCCGCGTCGACGTTTGCGTAGTCGACCGCGACCACGCTGAACGCGTGCGGGCTGACCGCCTTGCTCATCACCATGTGGCTGCCGGTGAGCTTGCGGATCTTGCTCAGCTTGACCGACGTGTCCCGCTCGCCACTGGCCACAGCCGGTGCCGGAGCGGCCGGTGCCGGCGCTGGCGGAGCGGGGGCTGGCGCGGCTGGTGCCGGTGCCGGAGCGGCCGGGGCCGGGGCTGGGGCTGGCGCGGCCGGTGCCGGGGCTGCCGGAGCGGGAGCGGGAGCCGGTGCTTCGGGCGCCGGGGTCGATGCCGAGCCGACCCGGTCGATGTGGTCGAGCACGTCGTCGCGGGTGATTCTCCCGCCAGGACCGGTGCCGGTGATGGCATCGATGTCCAGGCCGTTGTCGGCGACGAGGCGCCGAACGACCGGCGACAGCAAACGGTTGTCACCCGATGCCGGTTTCACGGCGGCGTCTCCTGAGGCATCCACATCCGGCGACGCAGCGCGGCCGGGAACCGCAGCCTCGGGCTCGGCAAGGTCGGCGGCGGGCGCCTGTTCCGCTGTAGCGGAGATGTCCGCGGCCGGTGCAGCAGCAGGCGCCGGGGCAGGCTCGGGTGCCGGGGCAGGCTCGGGGTGCCGGGGCAGGCTCGGGTGCCGGGGCAGGCTCGGGTGCCGGGGCAGGCTCGGGTGCCGGGGCAGGCTCGGG
>JANNHO010000041.1:0-2199 GCA_031404435.1 Acidimicrobiaceae bacterium
TGGATCGGTGGCGATCGCGACGGCAACCCATTCGTCACCGCCGACGTTGTCCGCACCGCGGTTGATATGCAAGCTGCTACTGCCGTCGCTCGTCACCTGCAGGACCTGTTCCAACTCTCGCTCGATCTGTCGATGTCGTCACGGCTCATCGATCCGTCGCCCGACCTGCTCCGACTCGCGGACGCGTCCGGCGATGACTCTGCGTTTCGCGCCGACGAGCCGTACCGGCGAGCGTTGCGCGGTATGCACGCCCGGCTTCGCTCGACTGCGGTGCACTTGTTCGGCGACCCGTTGCATGACATCCCGTCTGCATCCCCCGCGCAGCCGCATCCAGCGGCTCGCCCGTACTCGACCCCCGCTGAGCTCGTCGCTGACCTCGACATCATCGACGCGAGCCTGCGTTCCCACGGTGCCGCTGCACTGGCCGATTCGGCTGTTCGCGTGCTGCGTACGTCGGTCGAGGTCTTCGGCTTTCACCTGTGCACCTTGGATTTGCGCCAGAACAGCGATGTCCACGAGCGCGTCCTCGACGAACTGTTCCGGGCGGGCGGGGTGGCGAGTCGCTACGCGGAGCTTGACGAGGTTGACAAATTGGTCGTGCTTCGCGGCGAACTTGCCACGGTGCGCCCGCTGGTGAACCGAAGCGTGACCTATAGCGAACTGGCAATTTCTGAACTGGACATACTTCGTACCGCTGCAGATGCGATCGCTCGAGTCGGACCGCGCAGCATCGGCCACTACGTCATCTCGAAATGTCAGTCCGTCAGTGACGTGTTGGAGGTCGTCGTGCTTCTACGCGAGGTCGGCCTTGCACTTCCTGGAGCCGACGGATTGTTGAAGGTCGATATCGTCCCGCTGTTCGAAACCATCGACGACCTCACCAACGCAGCAACCATCATGACGCAGCTGCTCGCCATACCAGAGTATGCGGAGTGGGTTCGCCGGTGTCGGGCCGGCACCCAGGAGGTGATGCTCGGGTACTCCGACAGCAACAAAGACGGCGGCTACCTGTCGGCGAACTGGGCGTTGCATCGGGCGCAGATCGAGCTGGTCGAGGTGTGTCGCTCGGCGCAGGTTCGGCTGCGGTTCTTTCATGGGCGTGGCGGGACCGTTGGCCGTGGTGGCGGACCGAGCTACGACGCAATTGTCGCTCAACCGCCGGGGGCGGTGGACGGTTCATTGCGACTCACCGAGCAGGGCGAAGTCATCGCGGCGCGATACGCCGACCGGGATCTCGCCAGGAGAAGCCTGGAAGCACTCGTCGCCGCAGCCGCCGAAGCAACCGTCGCCGGTCGTCGCCGGACCGGCGATCCCGACGCCCACACGACAGGCTGGGCGCTGTCTGAGCGGTTCACGGCGATGGCCGAACTGGCCGGCGTCTCTCATGCCGCCTATCGCGACCTGGTCTACGACACGCCCGGCTTTGCTGGGTTCTTCCGCACGATCACCCCGATCCGCGAGATCAGTACGCTCAACATCGGCAGTCGGCCGGCATCGCGAACGCCGTCGGATCGGATCGAAGACCTGCGCGCGATCCCGTGGGTGTTCAGCTGGAGCCAGTGCCGGTTGATGCTGCCCGGCTGGTACGGGGCCGCGTCGGCGTTCGAAGCGTGGGCCACCGACGAAGCCAAGGTCGACGAGCTACGCAGCATGTATCGCGACTGGCAGTTCTTTCGTACGGTGATGTCGAACATGGGCATGGTGCTCGCCAAGACCGACCTCGATATTGCCGCGCGTTATGCCTCTCTTGTCACCGACCGGACGCAGGCCGACGACGTGTTCGGCCGGATCAGTGCTGAGCACGAACTGGCGCTTGTCTGGTTCCGGCGGATCACCGGTGGGGATCCACTCGACGACAACCCCTCGCTGGCGCGCAGCATCCGCAACCGGTTCCCGTATCTTGACCCGTTGCACAGCCTGCAGGTCGAGCTCCTGCGACGGCTGCGCGCAGGCGACAATGGGGAGATGGTCGCCCGTGGCATCCAACTGACCCTCAACGGTGTCGCCGCCGGTCTGCGCAACAGCGGCTGACCCGGTGCCACCATCGTTGTTCGAAAGGTGTACGACGCTTCGACACGTGGTCTGCGCCTCGCCCAGCGGCTGCGTGGGCGAGGCGACGTGCACATGACGACGGATAAAATCATGGCCCTGACGCGCGGGGAGTGATCGTGTCCGCCGGCACGTTGATCGACTCGAACG
>JANNHO010000042.1:0-24549 GCA_031404435.1 Acidimicrobiaceae bacterium
GGGCTCGACGACGAGCCGGACCACGGGCTCGACAACGACGGCCGTGACGACCGAGATCTCGAGCCGGCCGGGCGTCGAGCGAGCCTGCTCCGGCGCCTCGAAGAACTCGACCGCGGCTAGCGACGCTGATCCGCGACCCCCCGCCGCTGGATCAGGCGGCCCGGAACGCTGCGACCGCGTTCGCGCGCAGTTCGTCGACAGCGTGGGCGAGGCCGAGCGGGTCGCGGAACAACGCGCTGCCTGCCACCAACACGTTGGCACCGGCTGCGGCCGCTCCGACGACCGTGACCGGGCCGATTCCCCCGTCGACTTCCACGTCGACCGCCCCCCCGAGGCCGGCAGCTTCGATCATCGCGCGTACCTCGCGGATCTTCGGTTCCATGGTGGCGATGTACTCCTGGCCACCGAACCCAGGGTTGACGGTCATCACCAGCACCAGGTCGACCAGGTCGAGGACGTGGGCGATGGCCGATGCCGGCGTGGAGGGGTTCAGCGCCACCGCAGCCGTGGCCCCCATGGTGGCGATGTTGGCGAGCGTTCGATGCAGGTGTGGGCACGCTTCGGCGTGCACGATCAGGCGTGAGCATCCGGCCTCGACGTATTCGGAAGCCATTTGGTCGGGCGTGTTGACCATCAGGTGGGCCTCGAACGGCAGCGTCGTGTGGCGGCGGGCGGCGGCAATGACCGCCGGACCGAAGGTGAGGTTGGGGACGAACTGACCGTCCATCACGTCCCACTGGATGCGGTCCACGCCGGCATGTTCGAGCTCGGCAACCGCATCACCCAGACGGCTGAAATCAACCGGCAGCACACTCGGTGCGATCTCGATCGGCCGGGTGACGGGAGCATGCTGACTGGACACTGCGTGCAGGGTACCGGCGCGTACCCTGTGCCGATGGCGTCGTCACCCAAGCGGTCCACGGAGCGTTCACCGGAGACCGTTCGGGTCGCCATCGAGCGGGTGGTTGCCGGCGGTGATGGACTGGCCCGTCATCCTGATGGGCGGGTCGTGTTCGTGCCCGCGGTGCTACCCGGCGAGGTCGTCGACGTCACCGTCGAGGGCGCCAAACGCGACTTCGCGCGAGCACGTGTCGTCGACGTGGTCGAGGCATCCCCACATCGGACCCAGCCGCCGTGCCCGGCTCATGCACGCGGGTGCGGTGGATGCGATTGGCAACACGTCGCCCCCGACCACCAGCTCGCGCTCAAGGTTGACATCGTGCGCGAGGCGTTCAGCCGCACCGCACACCTACCCGGTGCCGACGTGGTCGGCGGGGGATCGGTCGGGCCGTGGGAGTACCGCACCTCGATGCGCTTCTCCGTCGATTCCCGCGGCAGGCCCGCGCTGCGCCGCAGCCGTAGCAACGAGATGGTCGACCTCGATCATTGCCTGATCGCGCATCCACTGCTTGACGCGATGCTGGCCGACTTCCGCCTCGTTGATGTATCTCCGACACGGTCGGCGCCTCGGGGCCGGACGGGGCGCAGCGAGCCTCGGGGCCGCAACGCCGACAGCAGCGGCGTGGTGCCCGAGGTATCGATGCGGGTGAGCGCGGCGACCGGGCAGCGAACCGCGTGGTGGTCGCCGACCACCGCCAGCGCGACTGGCCTCGAACCCGATGTCGTGACCGGTGACTCCGCCGCGGTCGTCGAACACGTTGCCGGCCACTCATTTCGGGTGAGCGCACCGTCGTTCTTCCAGTCCGGGCCTGCTGCGGCCGAGCTGCTCGTCTCGGTCGTTCGCGAGCTCGGTGGTCGGGAGCTCGCGGCGGCCCGCACGGTGGTCGATGCCTACGGCGGCGTCGGCCTGTTCGCCGCGACGTGCGTCGCTGCCGATGCCGTTGTACATGTCGTCGAGGGGTCGGCGAGTGCGTGCGCTGATGCCCGGTACAACCTCGCCGACCACTACGCAACGGTGCACGAATCAGCAGTCGAGCAGTGGTCGCCGACTGCGATCGACGCCCGCGACGAGACTCCGGGCGCGGCTGTCGACGTCGTGATTGCCGATCCGTCTCGGCAGGGTCTCGGCGCGGCCGCGGCGGGGCAACTGGCGCTCGTCGGGGCTCCGGTACTGATCCTGGTCAGCTGCGATCCAGTGGCATTGGCGCGTGACGCAACTCTGCTCGGCGCAGACGGGTATGTGCACCGCCGAACCGTCGTGGCCGACCTGTTCCCCCACACCCACCACGTCGAGGCGGTGACTCGATTCGAGCGAGTCAGCCGGTCGACTCCCATTAGGTGAGGTTGGATGCGTGGGCAGAATCGACGTACTCGTCGAGTCGGGTGATCGCCCCGTTGCGCACCCACACCCGCACCATCGCCGGGAGGACGAGCGGCCCGTTGCGCCCGGTGCCCAACAGGACGTGCTGTTGGACGAAGCCGTCGTCGAGCACCTTTCGTTGGACCTCGGTGTAGCGCAGATCGCTGACATGTCTCACGAGCCAGCCCAGCACCGCCAGGTTCTCGGTGACGGTCTGCTCGCGTTGGTCGGTGTTGTGCCAGATGATCGCATCCGGGGCGTACAGGGCGGCAACGGCCGTTGTGTCGCCGGATTCGATCGCGGCGAAGAAGCCGGCGGCGAGCGCCTCGATCTCCGCCGTTGAGCCTGCTGGGTTCGAGGTGGCAGCTGCTGCGGACGGGGACGCAGGTTCGGTCATACCGGCCAGCTTGACAGCACTCGTCAGAGCCGGGCGATGCGGCGTTCCACTCGGGTGAGGAAGCGCTCGCGTTCGGAAACGGAACTGCGGTCGATCGTGTAGATCGCCAGCCACGTCGTTCGGCAGCGCCTGGCGCACACGGCGCGTAGTGAACGGGACAGGGCGCGCTTTCCGGTCTCGCCCCTCGGCGGCGTTGGCGAGCTTCGATGAGCCATGGCTGGTGACGGCAACGATGGTGCGGACGTTTCGCAGCAACGGTCGGATCCGGTTTGCCCCCTCCGGCAGATCCCACGCGACACCGCGCACCAGCACCCGGTCGAACCAACCCTTCAGCATCGCCGGTTGTCCCGACCACCACGTCGGGTAGACGAACACCAGCGCATCACACCACGCCAGGTTGTCGGCATACCGGGCGATATCGGGTCGTCGCCCTGGTTCGATGCGATGGTCGATCATGTGCGCTTCGCGGTCGGCCCGGTCGAGTTCGGGGCGGAACCCGTCGGCATACAGGTCCGACAACCGCACCTCGTGCCCGGCTGTGGCCAACCCGGCGAGCGTGCGTTGTAGTGCTGCGCCAATCAGCGAATCATGCGTCGGGTGGCAGAACACGACGTATGACCTCATAGCCGGGTCCCTGAGCGCTTCATAGCTTTGCCATGCGCTGTTCGACCCGGTCGAGGAACGCGGCGCGCTGCTGCTGTGTGGTGGTGTCCATCTCGTACATGCCGATCCAGGTGCCGCGGGTACGTATGCCGGTACTCATCCGCAGGGCGCGCATGATCGTGCGCCGGCCATTGTCGTTGACCGCTTTGACGTACGCCCACGTCGAGCCGTAGGTGCTGATTCCTACGAGTCGCCGAACATGGGTGAGGCCCGGGCGAACCTTGCCGGCCTCGTCGAACACGAACCCCACTCCGGGCACCATCACCCGCTCAAGCCAGCCCTTCAGGATCGCGGGCATCGTGGCCCACCACGTCGGATACACGAACACCAGCATCTCCGCCGCGTCCAGGTCGGCGATGTGGACGCTGACGAGCGGATCGATGACCGGATGATCGCCGTGGTACGCCTCACGTTCGGCAAGCGACATCGCCGCCCGGAAACCCTCGGCATACAGATCGTGCACCACCACTCGGTGACCCCCCGCCGCCAGCCCGGCACAGGCCCGTTGGGCGATCGCATGGGTGAAGCTGTGGGGGTTCGGGTTGGCGACGATCACCACAGCACGCATCGCGTCGAAAGCTAGCCGCGCGCTCGCCGGTTCCGGTGGGTGGGATCGGCGCGGGCCCCGCGCAGCGGGGCGTCCCCCGCCTATCGTGACGGGGTGAGCTTGGTGGACCGCGACCCCCGGGCTACGGCCACGGTCCGGCTGCCAATCAGCGGCTATCTGATCGCGTTCGTGTACGTCGGCATGTGCCTCAGCATCTCCGGTCCGGCCCTCGGGCACCTCCGTGACCGTGCCGGTGTCGGCATCGGCCTGAGCGGACTGCTGATCGGCGGGCAGGCGCTCGGCTACATCGTTGGTTCGTTGCTCTCGGGCCGCTTCTACGACCATGGCCACGGACATGCGGTGCTTGTACGCGCCGGGACCGTCGGCGTAGCCGGGCTTGTGGTGCTCACGTTCACGCATCAGTTCTGGGTGATGGTGTCCAGCTTCGTGCTGATCGGCTTGGCGGCGGCGATGATGGACGTCGGCGGCAACACGCTTGTCGTGTGGAGTTGCCCGCCCGGGCGGGTCGGCTCGTCGCTCAATGCGCTGCACCTGTGCTTCGGCATCGGTGCGCTGGCCACCCCGCTGGTGGTGGGCCGCTCGATCGATGTGTTCGGCAACCTGACCCTGATGGTCGGCCTTGTCACCGTGGTGCTCGTGGCGATGACCTGGCGCGTTCATGGTGCAGCAACGCCCACTCGCCGGACGGCGTCCGGCCACGATTCCGGCACCGGTTCATCGCCGCAAGCCCTCCTGTTGGTGTGTGTGTTCTTCTTCCTCTACGTCGGTGCCGAGGTCACCTTCGCCGGATGGCTGTTCACCTACGGCGAGCAGCGTTTCATCGATGATGGCGCGGCGAGCCTGCTGGTGTCGGTGTTCTGGACCGGGTTCGTGGTCGGCCGCGTCATCGCCGTGTGGCTTGCCCGAGTGATGTCTGCGGCTTCGCTGCTTGTCAGCTCGTGCCTGCTGGCGACGGTGACCAGTGTCGTGCTCGGTGCGGGTGATCGTTCCGGCGCGGTGGTGTGGGTGGCGACGGCATTCACCGGGTTGTTCCTCGGTCCGCAGTTCGCGACCATGATGGCCTACGGCGACGAGCGCCTGCACCTGACCGGGGCAGCAACGGCCCGGCTCGTGGCCGCGGCGGGGCTCGGTGGTCTGGTGCTGCCGGTGGCCACCGGCTGGCTGCTGCAACGGCGAGGCGCTGGAGCGTTGCCGTTCACGGTGGCGGCTGCATGCCTCGCTTCGCTCGTCGCTGCGGGCGCGGTGATCGCAGCCGCGCGTCAGCGTCCCCCGGTGACGTCGATGAACGCGCCGGTCACGTAGCTTGCTGCCGGTGACGCAAGCCACACCACGGCGGCGGCAACTTCGGCGGGCGAACCGGACCGTTGCATCGGCACGGTCGGCGTCATCCGCTCGACCCTTCCAGCGGTGGCGGCGAGGTGGAAGTCGCTCTCGATCAGACCCGGCCGCACTGCGTTGACGCGGATGCCGTCGGGCGCAAGCTCCTTCGACAGCCCGATCGTCATCGTGTCGAGCGCGCCTTTCGAGGCGGCGTAGTGGACCCATTCGTTGGGCCCGCCGAGCACCGCTGCCTTTGACGAGATCGTCACGATCGACCCGCCCCCGCCACCGGCGCGTGTGGACATCCGCCGCGCCGCCTCGCGACAGCATACGAACGCACTGGTGACGTTGACCCGCCACAGCCGCTCGAGCATCTCGCCTGTAACGGTGCCGATGCCCCCGTAGCCGCCGGCGATGCCGGCGTTGTTGACCACGACATCGAGCCTGCCGAAGTGTTCGTCGGCTGCGGCGAACATCCCCATGATCGCAGCCTCGTCGCCGACATCGGCACGGTGCACCAGGACGGCGCATGCCCGTTCACGGAGCTCGCCGGCGAGTAGCTCGGCTGCATCTGTACTCGATGCATAGTTGAGCACCACGTCGTGGGTGAGCGACGCGGCGCGAGCGATCGCCGCACCGATTCCTCGCGAGGCGCCGGTGATCAACATGACGGGTCGCGCCGCAGCGCTCGTAGCGGGAATGGGGTTTTCATTCATCGGTGGGGCCGCCTCCTGATCAGTCGTTCGCGGATACCCGGCCACTCCGACGGGATGATCGAATACGTTGCAGTGTCGCGCGGCTGACCGGGTTCGGTCGCGTGGCCCATCGAGGCGCGGTGGTTGCGCAGCACGCCTTCGAAGTTGGCCCCAAGACGCTCGATCGCCAGGCGGCTGCGCGTGTTGCGGGCGTCGGTGCAGATCGCCACGCGGTTCACGTTCCACACATCGAAGGCGTGGGTGAGCAGCAACAGCTTGGCGTCGGTGTTGACCGGGCTCCGTTGCGCGGCGGCGCTCAGCCATGTGCCGCCGATCTCCACCTCGGCCGGAGTGCCGCGGTCGGGCCACCAGACGATGTTCATGTACCTGGTGCTGCCGACCACGCTGTGGTCGGCCCGATGGCGTTGGGCGAACGGCACCACCACGTCGCGCCGGGCATCGTCGAGTAAACCGTCGATGTAGGCCTCGGCCGACGTGACGTCGTGGGGAACGGCGGTGTAGCCGTAGCTCGACCTGTCGGCCGACCCGGCAGCGGCCAGTGCCGGTGCGTGGTCGCGGCTGATCGGTTCGAGCCGCACGAAACCGCCGGTGAGGGTGAACGGTTTGATTCGCATCGGCACACAGCCTGGCATGGACTCCGATGAGTCCGTACCCTTGTGGCATGGACATCGCCGAAACGATCGCTGAACGACGCATCCGCGAGGCCATGGAGCAGGGCCTGTTCGACAACCTGGCTGGTGCAGGGAAGCCGATCGACGACCTCGATGGCGTCCGCGAATCCGGCTGGTGGGCCAAGCGGATCGTTGCGGAGGACCGCGAACGCGCGGCACACGATCGCTGATCGCGGCGCGCTGATGGCGGCGCGTACCCCGCGCCGGGTCTGCCACTATTGCCCCTGTGGGCGGACGCGCAGAGGCGATCATGAGGGTCGGTCGTGACCAGGGTCTGCGCCGGCTGCAGCTGTCCTTTACAGGCTTCGCCTTCGCCGAGCACGCCACGTGGCTGGCGGTGCTCGTCTACGCGTACGAGCGTGGTGGCGTCTCCGAGGCAGGTGTCGTGGCCGTGGTGCAACTCGTGCCGGCGATCGTCGCAGCGCCGTGCGTCGCCTATCTCGGCGACCGGTACCGCCCCGACCGGGCACTGGCGCTCGGGTATGGCGCGCAGGCCCTGACCATGCTGGCAACTGCACTGGCGATGTGGGCCGATCTGTCGATCGCCGCGTACGCGTTCGCCACCGTGGCTTCCGCGTGCGTCACCTTCACCCGTCCCGTGATGGCGTCGATCCTGCCGCTGCTTTCGGTGACGGCGGGCGACCTCGTCGCCGCGAACGCGATGTCGGGCCTTGCGGAGTACGCCGGCATGTTCGCTGGCCCCCTGGTTGCAGGACTCGTGCTCGACAGCGGCTCGCCGGCCGTTGTGCTCGCGCTCGGTGCAGCAGCAAATGCCCTCGGCGCGGCCGCAGTCAGCGGCAAGCGGACGCGACGTTGCGTCGGCGAGCGCTTCGAGGCGGCGCGCGTCCCACTTGACGCAGGCTCGGTTGCCTCGGAGGTCCTCGGTGGGTTGCGCGCCATGCGGGCTTACGCCATCGTCAGGGTGGTGACCGGGCTGCTCGTGCTGGGTGCGCTGACGAGGGGCGTCAACGATGTGCTGGTCGTGCTGTTCGCCGACGCTCGCCTCGGCAGCGGTGGCGGCACCGCAGGCTTGCTCGGGGCCGCGATGGGCGGTGGCGCAGTGGTCGGCGCGATCGTCGCCACCGGTCTGATCGGGGGCACCCGTATGGTCTCCTACCTCGTACTGAGCGCCGGTTTGCTGGCGACCCCATTCATCGTGCTCAGCGACGTCGGGTCGATCGCCCCGGCATTCTTGCTGTTCGTCTGTTTCGGTGCTGGCGAGAGCGTGCTGCGGGTGACGACCAACGTCGCCATCCAACGCCGCGCCCCGTCAGCGGTGGCGGCGCGCATCTTCGGAGTCGTCGAAGGCGCCCAGGTGGCAGCCATGGCGGTTGGGTCGATCGGGGTGACCTTGCTGGTTCGATGGTTCGAGTTGTCGACCGCTTTGCTGGTGCTCGGAGCGTTCGTCGCCGGGACATTGGGCGCAGGCGTGTTGCGATTCCGCCTGCTGGGCGGCGAGGCGCCGCCGCCATCGGCCGCGATCATGTCCCGTCTGCTCGTCGATCCATTGCTGGGCAAGCTGCCACTGCCTGCACGGGAACGGCTTGCTTTCGCCGCTCGACGGTTGGACTTCGCGCCCGACCACATGGTGATCTTCGAAGGCGAGGTCGGTAACCACTACTACCTCATAGTGGCGGGACGGGTGCGGGTGACCATCGATGGGCGGTTCGTCACGGACATGGAAGCCGGTGAGTCGTTCGGTGAGATCGCGCTGTTGCGCGACGTGCCCCGCACCGCAACAGTCACCTGCGTCACCGACGTCGAGGTGCTCGCCATCGAACGGGACGACTTCCTGGAGGCGGTCACCGGTCACCCGCGCAGCCTCGCCGCGGGACACGCCGTTGCCGAGTCGATGCTCGGCGGCTGACGGGGACCGTGGCAACCATCGAGGAAGAGGTGTTACCGGCCGCACGTGCCGCAATCTCGACGTGTCCGCCGAATTCGTCCCGTCCGATCGGTGTTCGATTCGATAGCGTCCCCCTCGATTGAAGGGAGCATCATGGCGTTGATCGAAGCGATCGGGTTGACCAAGCGATTCGGCGATACGCAGGCCTTGAACGGGCTGAACCTGTCTGTCGACGCGGGCGAGGTGCTGGCGGTGCTCGGCCCGAACGGTGCTGGCAAAACGACGGCGGTGCGAGTGTTGACCACGCTGGTACGGCCCGATGCGGGCACGGCGACGATCGACGGAATCGACGTGCTCGCCGATCCCGGCCGGGTTCGCAGCCGGATCGGGCTCACCGGCCAGTACGCGGCCGTTGACGAGCGTCTGACCGCGCGTGAGAACCTCGAGCTCGTCGGCCGGTTCTTCCGGATGCCGGCCGCCCAGGCCCGCATCCGTGCTGGTGAACTGCTGGCCACGTTCGACCTCGACGAAGCCGCCGACCGGGCCGTGAAAGGGTTCTCAGGCGGTATGCGTCGGCGGATCGACATCGCCATGAGCCTGGTCGCCCGACCGCAGGTGCTGTTCCTCGACGAACCGACCACCGGCCTCGACCCGACGAGCAGGCTGGTGATGTGGGACCTCATCCACGATCTGGTCACCCAGGGCACCACCACGCTGTTGACCACCCAGTACCTCGACGAGGCCGATGTGCTGGCCAACCGGATCAGCGTGGTCGACCACGGCCGTGTCATCGCTGAGGGAACGTCGGCCGAGCTGAAGGCCAAGCTCGGTGGGTACGTCGCCACCATCGTGTTCGCCGACGCCACCGTCATCGACGGGGCCCGAGCCACGTTGGCGCCGCTGGTTTCGGCTGGCTCCTCGATCGAAGTCCACGCAAGCACCGTCACCTTGTCGGTCACCGCCACCACAACCACGCCGCAGATCACCCGGCTCCTCGATGGCGCCGGATCCGCGCCGCTCGACGTGCGCATCGAACCGCCGACGCTCGACGACGTCTTCTTCGCACTCACTGGCCACAGGGACGAATCATGACCACTGCGACTTCGACAAACACTGCCGCTCGCGCAACGCCGACGACTGGCTACGACCTACCCCACGGGCTCGTGTGGGCTGCACGCGATGCGTGGAACGAGGCCGGACGGCACATGCGGGTCATCCCCCGCAACATGGATCTGCTGATCTTTTCCACGTTGCAACCGATCATGTTCGTGTTGCTGTTCAAGTACGTGTTCGGCGGATCGATCTCGATTCCCGGCTACGACTACACCCAGTACCTGCTGCCGGGGATCTTCGCCCAGACCGTGGTTTTCGGCTCGTCGTTCACCGCTATCGGCCTGGCCGAGGACATGCAGAAGGGTTTTGTCGATCGGCTCCGCTCGCTGCCGATCTCGCAGCCGGCCATCCTCATCGGCCGCACCGTGAGCGACACGATGCGCAACACGTTGACGTTCGTGGTCATGCTCGCGGTGGCGTTCCTGATCGGGTTCCGCTTCGATGGCGGGCTGGTGCGCGGCGTGCTGGCGACGCTGCTGCTGCTGTTCTTCGCCTACTCGTTCAGCTGGATCCAGGCCCTCATCGGGGTGAGCGTCGGAAGCGTCGAGGCAGCCAACTCGGCCAGCTTCGTGTGGATGTTCCCGATGACGTTCTTGTCGTCGGCGTTCGTCGACACCCGCAGCATGCCGACGGCCCTGCGCGTGATCGCCGACTGGAACCCGTTCACGATCGCCACCAACGCCAGCCGGGCCCTGTACAACGGCCGTAACCCCGGCGACACGGTGTGGCAGGCGTTGCTGTGGGCTGCCGGGCTGACGATCGTGTTCTCAGTGCTGGCCACGAGCCGGTTCAGGACACGCGTCAACCGGTGAGCGCGTTGACCGCACCGTCGCTGACGTTGGGTCGTATCGGCCCGCCTACCCGTTAGCGTCGCGCCGTGCATCATCGACGGGTGCGGTATGGGCCCCACCGCAGCCAGGTTGCCAGCCTGTATCTGCCATCCAGGCGGGTCGGTGACGGCGAGAACCTGCCGGTCGTGGTGCTCATCCACGGGGGGTTCTGGCGCTCGTACTACTCGAAGGTGCTGATGGCCGGTCTTGCCCGCTCCGTGGTGGCACACGGATGGGCCGCGTGGAACGTCGAGTACCGGCGACTGGGCCGAATCGGTGGCGGTGGGGGATACCCGGAAACCTTCGATGACGTTGCCGCGGCCACCGATCATCTCGCCACGATCGGTGGGCTCGACCTCAACCGGGTGGTCGCCTGCGGCCATTCAGCCGGAGGGCACCTGGCGCTGTGGCTAGCCGCCCGCCAGAAGTTGCCGGCAGGCGCCCCGGGAACGCCCGTTCGGGTGCCAATATGCGCGGTGGTCACGCTCGCTGCGCTGAGCAACCTCGGCGACATCGACCCAGCTGGCCGGGCCGCAGAGCGAACGATCCGCTTCCTGGGCGGCACTGCGGCTGCGGAACCGCAGCGGTGGGAGATCGCCACACCGGGGGCGTATCTCCCCCTTGGCGTTGCCCAGGTGCTCGTCCACGGGCTCGATGATCGCGCCGTCCCCCCGGCGTGGAGCGAGAACTACGTGCGCCGTGCCGTGGATGCCAGCGACCCGGCTGTCTACGTGCCGGTTGCAGGCGTGGGGCACCAGAGCATCCTCCGCGCCACCGGTGCCGGCTGGCAGGCCGCTCTCGTACATCTGGCTCGCCTGCTCGACAGCGTCCCGCCCGATGGCCTGATCGGTGGCGGGGGCCGCTGACGGGACCGCAAATCCCTTGAGGTGTGCCCCGGCGATGCCGATGGTACATGGATGACGGTGTCGAAGGCTTCGCAGTGGCGTGGTTGGGGAGCGCGTCTCGATGGCGGCGGGCACGAGGTCACCAGCTTGCGTCTCGGAACCGACGCCGCAGTGCAGAACCGCTGGTTCCCCAAGGTACGTTCCTGGCTCGCCCTCGGCGCGCCGCTGGAGCTGCTCAGTCCGCTGTCGGTGGCGAGGAGCATCGCGCTGATCGCCGCAATCTTCTGGCCGCTCGCGTTGCTCGCTACCGGCGCTGGGTTCGCTGTTCCGTTCGTGATGCTGATGGCCGGCACGCTCGCGGTGATCGCCGCGTTGCTGCGCACCCGCGAGTTGACCGAACGGCAGTGCCATGCGTTCGCCGCTGCCGGTGCCGTCGGCGCCGGTGTGTTCGCGTGGACGGGACACGGTGATGCGATGATGTTTGCCGGTGCCTCGGTGGTGGTGCTGGCCGCCGTGTTCGTCGGGTTGTTCCTCCCCGTGCGGGCGATCGCTGCGCACGAGCTGTTCGCCGCGGTGATGGTTGGCGTCGGCTCGCTCGGCGGCCTGTCGTGGGGGCGGGCGATCATTGCTGCGGCGATCACGTTGCCGATGATGCTGATCGTCGGGCTTACGGTCGGTCTTGCTGCTCAAGCGGCGCGTACACGCAGCTCGATCGACCCCGACACCGGGCTACTCAACGGTTGGGGCCTTGCCGCGCAGCTCGAGCTCGACGGGAGCGGCCCGCTCGTCGTGGCAACCTTGGTGCTCCCCGGCCTCGCCGATGCGCGTGAAGCGCTGGGATCGCAGATTGGCACGGAAATGCTCCGCCGGGTGGTGGAAGATGTCGGCCAGGTTCTGCCGCCAGGGGCGCAGATCGGCCGTGTCGAAGGTGACGAACTGGTGGTGGTGCTGGGCATGGGCGCAGGCCAGGTGCCGATTCATCGACTGGCCGACGACTTCGCCAACGTGGTGTCGCGAGCCATCCGGTCCGGCCGCTACCTCGTCGGCGGTGTGCAGGTGTCACTGCGGGTGTACGTCGGTTCTGCCGTGGCGCCCGACGATGGCGACGACATCACCGAGCTCGCCCGCTGCTCGTCGGTGGCGGCCAAGCGGGCGGTTTCGTCGGGCGTGCTGCATGCCCGCTGGGGCGGCGTGACCTCCGCAATGACTGCCGGTGACCTGGCGTTGCTAGCCGATCTCCGCTTTGCTGCCGACAATGGTGAGTTGTCGCTCGCGTACCAACCTCAAGCGAGTGCAGTCACTGGTGCTGCGGTCAGCGTCGAGGCGCTGCTGCGTTGGACGAGCCCGGTGCACGGCAACGTGTCACCAGGGGTGTTCATCCCCCTGGCCGAGCGAACGGGCCTGCTTGATCCGCTCACCGACTGGGTGCTGTCCGAGGCGCTCGACGCGCAGGTCCGGTGGCGGGCGAGCGGAATCGACCTGCCGGTGTCGATCAACCTGTCGCCGCGATCGCTGTCTGACCCGACGCTCACCCAGCGCATCCTTCGTGAACTGCACGTCCGGTCGCTCCCGCCGACCGTGCTCACCATCGAGGTGACCGAGACCGCGGCGATTGATCTGGTGCAAGCGGTCGACCGGCTGCGGTTGTTGCACGATTTCGGCATTGGCGTGTCCATCGACGACTTCGGTACCGGCTACACGTCGCTGTCGGTGCTGCCGCATCTGCCGTTGGACGAATTGAAGGTCGACCAGCGCTTCGTTCGGGCACTGCTGACCTCGAATGCTGACGCAGCGATCGTGCACTCGATCGTCGATCTCGCCCACCGCCTCGGGTTGCGCGCGGTTGCCGAAGGTGTCGAAACCGGCGAGCTGAGCACGCACCTGGTCGCGCTCGGTTTCGACCTGTTGCAGGGCTACCACTTCTCGCGACCGCTGGCCGAGGCCGAGCTGATCAAGTTCTCCCGCAGCTTCACACCGACGTGGGCTGCTGATCAGGATCGCGTTCGTGATCTCGTCGATCAGCGGCCAGGGATGCCAGCACCGCGACGGTGAGCACGACGGCGATGAACCCGAGTGAGACGAACGTCGGTAGATGCACCTCGAACGGCTCGCCGATGAGCAGCATCTTGATCCCGACGAAGGCCAGGATCACGCCGAGCCCCACGTTCAAGAAGCGGAACTTGCCCTGCATCCCGCCAAGCAGGAAGTAGAGCGACCGTAGCCCCAGGATCGCGAACGCGTTGGAGGCGAAGACGATGAACGGCTCGCGGCTGACCGCAAGGATCGCCGGTACCGAATCCACGGCGAACACCACATCGGTTGCCTCGATCAGGATCAGCACCGTGAACAACGGTGTTGCGACCCGTTTCGCGTTCACCTTGGTGAACAGCTTCTGGCCATCGTAGACATCGGTCGTCGGCACCAGTCGTTGCACGAGCCGCATGGCGATGTTCTTGCTGTAGTCGACCTGTTCTGATTCGTCGTGGCGGGCGATCTTGAACGCGGTGTACAGCAAGAACACGCCGAACACGTACAGGACCCACTCGAAGCGTTCGATCAAGGTGACACCGGCGAAGATGAAGATCGCCCGTAGCACGAGGGCCCCGAAGATGCCCCAGAACAGCACTCTGAACTGGTACTCGCGGGGGACCCGGAAGAACGACAGGATCACCGCCCAGACGAACACGTTGTCGACCGACAGGCTCTTTTCGATCAGGAACCCGGCGTAGTACTCACCTCCGGCGCGGCCGCCCTGCCAGATGATCATGATGACGCCGAACAGCAGCCCGATCGAGATCCATACTGCCGATTCGATCGTCGCTTCCTTGATCGTGATGACATGTGCGGTGCGGTGCACGAGCAGCAGGTCGGCGACGAGCAGCACGATGATCGTGGCGACCAGCGCGAGCCACACCCACAGCGGCGTGTTGAAACTGACGAAGTTGTCGTCGGCCGCAGTCGCTGCGGCGGGGATCAAACTGGCGAGTGCGCTGGGCACGAGGTCTCCTTGATGATTGGGCGAGTCCGGCCATAGTGGCGTGCGACCATGGTGGCACGGCAGGCGCTCGGAGGTGCGGGTTGTACTTCGGCAGCGATGCTCCCCAGTACCCATTCCCGCCCGATCTCAAGCCACGATCTGTCCCCAGCGCGCCCGACCCGCGCCCGCCGGCTCCGCGCCGTGTCGACACAGCCACCGTCACGGTGCATTTCTCGACACCCCGCTGCTTCACGGGCGGCGGGAGGCGTGGCAGCGTCGCAACAGGTGGTGGTTGATCGGAGGGGTCCGGGCGGTGAGGCGCGCGTGATTCGGGGTACGGTCGCGGCGTGGATGTGCGCCCCGATCTCGCCGCCGCGCAGCGTCGGGCGTGGTCTGCATTGGGCGGCCCGGGGACGTGGTGGACTGGGCCTCAACGGGTTGCGCTGGCGGTCACCGCGCTGACAGCGATCACGGCTGTGTACCCGCTCGCGCCGTGGATTGCACCCTCGACTGTCGACGGGTGGTTGCCCGCCGATCCAGTCGTTTCGCCGGGCGCCCACGACGCGATCTACCGGGTGGCAGCCCATGCCGCCACGTTGTCGAGGGAATGGTACGAGCGTGTTCGAGGCGAACTCGGCGATCTCGCGTACGTCGAGGTTGTCGGCATCGCCTGCACCGTCGCGGCCGTTGCCGCCTTCCGCCGGTCCGCCGGTTTACCAGCGTGGGCTGTGCCGGAGCCCATCGACGGCGATCCGTCGCGATCGACACCACCAGACCTGGTCGACGCGGCGCTCAATTGGGTGCGAGTGACAGCACCGGCCGACGAGACGGCCGCGGTAGTCCAGGCATTCACGTCGGTGCCGGCGGAGCATCAGCGGTTGTGGGCACTTGCCGACGCCCAGTACATCCCGAACCTCGAGATGGTCGACCCGGGGTGGACGCGCGGCACGTTGTCTCGTCCGCAGATGGAGTTGGTCGCGGCGCGGGTCTCGCAGTTACGAGAGTGCTTCTATTGAACGACCGCGCACGCCGGCATGCTCAGTTGGAGCGGCCATCACAGCGATGTCGACGTCGACCTCGACGCGGTCTCGTCCGGACGCGGTGACGTCGGGATCCCCCTCGGCGCGGAACTGCTCCGCTTTGCCACCGCGGCAGCCGTGTTGGCTGGCGACCTGACCGAACTCGACGCCGCTCGCCGTGCGCTGGTCGCCCGCGCCGGTGAAACGGTGATGGTCGATGCCGCTGCGGTTGTCGCCAATTTCCAGATGATGACCCGCTTGGCCGATGGGACCGGTGCGCGATACCCCGCCGCCCATCTCGCCGCGTCCGAACCAACCATCGCCCGGATGGGTGCCGCGACCATGTCGTCGCGCCGCTGACGGACTCCCGCGACACGTTTGCTACAGGCGTTCGATGATGGTGCCGGTGCCGAGACCACCGCCACAGCACATCGACACCAGGGCGAAACGGCCGCCGGTCCGTTCCAGCTCGTACAGGGCCCGGGTCAACAAGATGACCCCCGATCCTCCGAGGGGATGACCGACAGCGATCGCTCCGCCGTTCGGATTGACCTTGGTCATGTCCGCGTCCATTTCGAGCTGCCACGCCAGTACCACGGAGGCGAACGCCTCATTGATCTCGAACACGTCGATGTCGGCCATCGACAGACCGGTTCGTTCGAACAACTTACGGGTCGCGGGGATCGGGCCCTCCAACATCAACTCTGGGTCGCAACCGACGAGCACCGAGTCGACGATTCGCGCCCGCGGTTTCAACCCGAGCGACGCCGCCCGCTCTGGTGATGCGAGCAGCAGCGCTCCCGCCCCGTCGCTGATCTGTGACGAGGTGGCCGCTGTGTGAACACCGTCAGGGTGGTTGGTCCGCAGCCCTGCCAAACCCTCCACCGTGGTCGGGCGAAGGCATTCGTCGCGCCCGAACGTCAGTGTCCCGGCAGGTCCACCATCCTCGTCGAACTGGGGGACATCGAGCGGGGCGATCTGACCGTCGAACCGGTCCTCGGCCCATGCAGTTGCAGCCCGCCGTTGCGACTCGACGCCGAGCAAGTCGGCCTGGTCGCGTGTGATTCCCCACTTCGCGGCGATCCGTTCCGCACCATCGAACTGCGTGGTCGCCTCGTACACATCGGCGTAGGTGCCTTCGCGGGGCATGCCGAATGCGCCGTTGGCGCCCATCGCCCCGAACGGCACCGACGACATCATCTCCACCCCGCACGAGACGGCCACGCCCGCCAGCCCGCTGCCGACGAGGGCATGGGCGACCATGTTCGCCTCCTGCGACGAGCCGCACTGCGAGTTCACCGTTGCCGCCGGCACCTCCTGGGGGAGGCGCATCGCCAGCCACGCGTTGCGGGCCACGTTGGCGCTCTGCGCGCCGACCTGCTGCACGCAGCCGCCGACAACCTGGTCGATGCTCAGCGGGTCGATCCCGGTGCGCTCGACGATCGCCCGTTGCACGGTGCCGAGCACGTCATTGGCGTGCATCCTGGCGAGTGTGCCGTTGCGCCGGCCGATCGCAGTGCGAACCGCATCGAGAATCAGAACCTCAGCCATTCTGTGCCTCCAACTCGTAGAACTGCTTCGCCCACTTACGCAGCGCCCCGTAGGGCTTGGCGTCCTGCTTGGCAAACGCCGGCGTCTCGACGTACACCTGGTAGCGCCAGATTCCGAGGTCGTCGCTCAGGGTCGACAAGAAATCGGTCTCCGCTTTGCGCTGATACTCCAGCGGTGGAAAGTCTGCCGTGTCACCAGGGTCGCGCGGCCACCAGATCGAATAGAACAGGTCCGACGTCTCGTTGTCGACGGGCGTGGTGAAGAAGATCAACCGGTAGTGATACGACCCCTCGAACACGGTGAACGACCCGCCGACGCCAAGGCACACCGAGTGGTTCTTCAATGCGATTCGCTCGCCGCCGTCCTTGGTCGGGACTGGGAAGCCGCCGACGGTGCGATAGGTCGGCCCGTCGACCGTCCACTCGAGCAGGCGCGGTGTGACGCTGGCCCGGTGGACGTGCTCGAAGTGCACGGTGTCGGGAGCGTTCTCCAGCGTCACCTGCGGGTGCACGGGTTCGCCTGCGTACTTCACCGACATCTCCGGGTAGGAGCGGTAGTACTCCTCGGGCCCACTGGGTAGGTGCTCGATCACCGTGAACAGATCGGGCATCTCCCACCCGGGCGGGTTCCCAGCGGGGTGGTGCCACACGAAGACGCACCCGTGCTGTTCCAGCACCGGCCACTTGCGGAGGCTGTGCGACAGGTTCGGCCGGTCTTCGTACGGGATGAACTTGTTGACGCCGTCGGGCCCGTATCCCCACCCGTGGTACGGGCACACGATGCAGTCGCCCTTGACCTTGCCGCCATGGCCGAGATGGGCGCCGAGGTGTGGGCAGTGGGCGTCGAGCACGCTCAACATGCCCTCGTCGGTGCGGTATGCAACCTGGTGGCCGCCGAAGTACTGCAGCGGCTTCACCGTGCCCGGCGGGATCTCGGCGCTCCACGCGACCATGAACCAGCCGGTTGGCTTCCACGTGAACGGAACTTTCATGTGGCCAGCTTGCGGTGTTCTGACAGAAGTGTCAAGTCGAGAATGCTACGTTGCGCGCATGTCGTCTGCTTCGGACCGTCTCCGCCAACTCGTCGCCCCTGGGCACACTGCGGTGGTGACGATGGAGCTGCAGAAGGGAATCGTCGGCGACGAGGCCATCCTGCAAGCGCTGCCGGTCGCCGTGAACGAGGCGGGCATTCTCGACATCGCCGGACGGGTGTGTCGACACGCCCGCGCCGTGGGGGCGCGGGTTGTGCATGCGGTGATGGAGGAACGGCCCGACGGTGCCGGCCAGGCGGTCAATTGCAAGATCTTCGCAATAGGAGCCAAACGGCGCGCCGAGCTGGGCCACTCGCCGACCGACATCGGCCAGCCAGGGGTGGCACTCGTCGACGAGCTCGACGTGCAGCCGAGTGACATCAAGGTGGCGCGCATGCACGGCATGACTCCGTTCACCGGCACCGAGCTCGATGCGGTGATCCGCAACATGGGGGTGCACACGATCGTATTGATGGGCGTGTCGCTGAACCTGGGAATCATCGGCGCGGCGCTCAGTGCGCTCGATCACGGCTATCAGGTGATCGTGGTTCGTGACGCGGTGGTGGGGCTGCCGAAGGAATACGCCGAAGCGGTCCTTGCCAACTCACTTTCGATGATCGCCACCATCGTCACAGCCGACGAGCTGATCGAAGCCTGGTCCTAGCGGTCGTCCGTGTCCCTGCCGGTCGTCGGAGTCCAGCGAGGGGGATGCGAGTGCCGAGCGCGCACACGGGTGGGCGCTCACCACTCGGATGCACCGATCCGCAGGGTCGAGGCTCGCGATCGCCGCCAGGTTGAATCGTGAGCCGTTCACAAGCACGAACACGCCGATCATGGCGTGGTCGGCTATGGGCGTACCGGCTGCGATGACACGCCAGAGGGTCGTATTCACTACTGGGTGGCACCGCTGCACCCCGACCATCTCACCGAAGCATTGTTCACTGCAACGGTTGCATGCCTCGAACGGCGCGCCGATGAAGTAGCAGCCGAAGAACGCGCCAGCAAGGGCGCGGGCGCGTCCACGTGTTGCGCGTCACGTTGTCGCACCCCGGTCCCGATCAGCCGCTGGGCGGCACTCCGGTCGCCTGGCTGCACTCGGTCGGCTACCCCACCGCGCGCTTCGGTGCAACGATGGTGCGCCCGACTCTCGATGACATCCCGGACCTGACTCTGCCCGAGGGTGTGGAGGTCCGCCCGGTTGCTGAGGAGTAGCGGCTCGACTTTCGCGACGACCGATTTCCGAGCCGAGCTTCATCAACCATCACGAGAACGAATCGCTCGGCCGCCGCGCTGCGAGGGGTGGCGGCGATCTGCGATGGTCAGTTGGGTGCTTGCAGAACAAGTTGATGCTGCACCAGCTGGAACCCAAGACGAACGAGGTTGCGAGCCGACGCCCCATCTGCCAACGCGGTGACTGCTGCGAGATCGCACCCGTTGGCGTGGGCGTAGTCGAGCCGGTGGCGAACCATCGCCGCGTGCACGCCGTGGTGGCGATGGGTGGGAATCGTCGCGGCGGCCCCGAGCCAGGCAATGCCGTTGGCGAGGGTCGCGGAACAGCAGCCAGCGACGGTTCCGCCGACGATCGCCAGGAATTGTTGAGCACCGTCGATGCGACGATCCGCCCTAGCGTGCTCGTCGCTGACCTCGAGTGCTTCGGGTTGGGTCACGTTGAAACCCGCCGAGAACGCAGACCGCCAACGCGTTGCGTCCTCCTCGGTCTCGACAGCAACGACCGATACCGGCTCACTGCGCTGAGGGCGTGGACCGATCTCGTGGACAAGCATCGCCCGGAACCAGGCGGGCCCGTATCCGCTTTCCGCGAGTGTGGCGAGGGTGCTTGCTGGTGCCCACGCCGACACTTCGATCATCGGACGTAACTGTCGCTGGAGGTACCACGCTTCGATGGTTCGCAGATCGGCAGGCAGAATCTTGTCGAGGCTGATCCCGACGGCCCGGTTCACGTACCTGCCTGCCCCGGAGGCGACCAGCACGCCCCGCCCGAATGGCAGGTGGTCTGCGCCGGTGCCTGGCGCTCCCGCATCGATCGCTCGAACGAGGAGCATCGCCGCGTACGCCGAGCTTGCCTCGAGACGGGCGACGAGTTGGCGTGTCAGGATCACGATCCCACCGTAGGGGCGGACGTCGCACCGCCGTTGAAGTTCACCGCAGTGCGCAGCGCGCGCACCGGCGGAGGCGACAATCGCCTCGCCAGATTGTCTGGCTCGATCGCTGATCGGCCCGGATGCGATCGTCGCTGTCGTGTGACGCCGGCCCGATCCGATGGATCGGTCGAAGAACGCGGCGCGGTCGACGCCGGAGCTCTTCGGGGCAGGCATCGAGGTACGCATCGGATGGGCGACCAGTACCATCACCCAATCGCGTTCAATCGCCGGTCGCGCCGTCAATCGCTTCGCGCAGATAGTCGGCGTGCCCGCTGTGGCGGGCGTACTCCTCGATCATGTGTATCAGGATCCATCGCAGTGAGATCTCGCCGCGGTGGCTTGTGGACAGCTCGCCGATCTGATCGAGTGTCGGCGCAGCAGTGACGATCTCGCGGGCTCGGGCGACCTCGGCGTGCCAGTGAGCGAGAGCGTCGGCGAGCGTGTCGTCGGGAGAGTGGTGCCAGTCGAGATCGGGGTCGTCGTCGCTTTCGTAGATGCCGGTATCGGTTTCGGCTGTGAACACGCAGCGGAACCACCATCGTTCGACATCGGCAAGGTGCCGGGTCATGCCCAACAGGTCCATGCTGCTCGGCGGAACCTTCAGACGGCCCCGCTCGTCGTCGAGGTCTTCGACCTTGCGCAGGAACACGGTGCGGAAGTAGTCAAGGAATCCGACGAGAAGTTGCCGTTCGTCGCCGACGGACGCGGGGCGGACCAGTTCGGTTCTCGCGTCAGGCATCGAAGCAGTCTTGATCGAAACGGTCACCGGAGGCAAACGATCGCCGCTGCAGTCGGGTCACCCGAACACATCCGAGGCGACGGCCCGACTCATCGCTCGATGCCATCGATGAACTGCGGGCCGCGTTTCGAGAGGTCATTCCAACCGCCGACGATCTTGGCGTAGTCGTCGATAACAAGGGATGTGGGGCGGAACCACAGCCCGACGTTTCCGGCCCGCTCGATGTTGCCCGTAACCACTGCGCAGCGCTTTGAAGCTATTTGTTCGTTGGGTCGTGCGCGCTCGGAGCGGCGTCACCCCTCCCGCGTTGGGGGCACGGCCGAATCGAATGGGTCGGTCTCTCGCCGATGGACTGGAAGATGCGTGGGCTATGCAGGAAGACGGGACCGACGCCTTCACTCGCCGTCGACGAACAGGCAGAAGGGGTGGCCTGCTGGGTCGAGCATGACGCGGATGCGGCTCTGGTCCCGATGAGGCGGCTGATGAGAAGCCTCGCTCCCTCCGCTCCGGAGAACGAGCTGAACAGCGGCATCGAGATCGTCGACGAGAACTTCGCAGTGCATCATCTTCGCTTGGCGCCCGGGCTGCTCGGGCCAGATCGGCGGTTCGAAGGAGTCTTCGGCCTGGATGTTCAGGCTGACGCCACCGTGGGGGTTGCGGAGCTGAAGCCAGCCTGCGCCATCGCGAGCGGTGATCTCCCAGCCCAACAGCTGCGAATAGAACGCACCGAGCGCTTCGGCGTCGGAGCAGTCGACGGTGAGTGTGGTCCAACTGACCGGGGGCATCGCTGTCATGACGCAAGTCTCTCTTAGATCGGCTCGAGTGCACGCGACACGGCCCGCCTCGAGAACTTGGCCGAAGACCTTGGTTTGCGGACCGGTTTGCGTACCGACCTGGTGCACGGGCACGGCGAGCGGACTGATCCGGTGTCTGTGGTTGCTGTTGGGGGCCTGGTTTTGCGCCCAATGGTCAAGGTGTCTCGCCGAACTGCGCCGCTTCGTCGACCGTCACTGCGCAGCAGCAACCGACGATTCCGTCGCGTCGGTGGTCGCGTTCGCGTCACGTGCCTGATGGTGCCCCCACCGTGGCCCTCTCCGTCGTGGAGTTGCGCGCCGGCCTCGCGATGGATCGTCGTGGTGACCCCGAGCGCTTCAACGAGCAGCTGAACGAAGGCGACGTCGAACGTGATCCGCGGGACCATCCTTTGTTCCGGCGCGACGACGACTGATCGAGCGCTCCCATCGAGCGGTGAAACGTGCGGCGACCAACCGAGGCTGCTCGAAGAGTTGGTGCGGGTCGCTGGGGTGCACGGCAAAAGCGATAGACGACTGCGTCCGTTCGCTGGCAGCGATGCGACTCGCTGCGCACCGTCGCCGATGTCTGCCGGGCGAGCAGCGGAGGCGATACACGGTTTTCCGTCGGCGCAGTGTTCGCCGGGACCTTTGAGCTGTCGCGCGCTTGAACTCCCGGCGGCGCTCGTCCGCAGCGGCCCTGCCACGGCACTGCGTTCCGGACATGCAGGTGAAATCGCCGTGACGAGACGAGAGGGTGGTGACAAGGCAGCGAGCTGTGGGCGGTCGATCCCCACCGCCCCTTGCGGGGAAGGACGGGTGACCAGCGGTTTCGCCAGTCGATGAGCTTGGCTGCGGACCGTCGACAGGATTCGACGTGACCTTGCCATGGCGCCTGGTGAGAGGGCCGACGAGGCGTTACTCGAGCATCGACACGAGACATTCGACGCGTCGCTCGACGGCGTGCGGTAGCGGTGACACCAGAGCGTGGTGACACCAGAACATGGTGAGCGGCTGCGATGACCGAGCGTCTCGGGGTGGTGTTGGCGCGGGTGGCATGTGTGGGTCAAGCGTCAGCGCTCTGGCAGACAGTGATGCTGCCATTAGTTGCTGTGCGCGTTTGCGATCGCAGCGACCGACCGTTCCACGTCCGCTGTCGTCGTGCGCCAGTTGGAGACCGCGATGCGCATGAGACGTCGGCCGTGCCAGGTCGTTCCACCCATCCAGCACTCGCCGGACTGCTGCACCGCGGCGATCACCCGATCGGTCGTGGCGTCGTCACCGAAGTCGACGAGCACCTGGTTCAACACGACGTCATTGGCGATCGACACACCGGGTATTGCGGAAAGACGCTCGGCGAACATTCGGGCGTGCTGGCAGCAGCGATCGACGAGTCCTTCGACGCCGTCGCGACCGAGTTCGCGAAGGGCTGCCCAAGTCGCGAATCCTCGCGCTCGCCGCGATGACTCGGGTACATAGTCGCCTGGTCCGCGTAGACCCCGCTCGCCTTGACCGGTGAGGTAGGCCGCCGTATGGGCCATTGATGCGCGGTGGGCATCCGGATGGGCGCAGAACGCGTAGCCACTGTCGTACGGCACGTTAAGCCACTTGTGCCCGTCCACGGCCCACGAGTCAGCCAGCTCGAGGCCGGAGATGAGGTGACGATACGTCGCGCTGGCGGCGGCCCAAAGTCCGAAAGCACCGTCGATATGGACCCACGCCCGGTGCCCCCGAGCGAGGGGAATCGCCGTGCGGAGATCGTCGAACGCACCCGTGTTGACGTTGCCAGCCTGGAGGCAAACGATCGTTGGACCAGGTGCACCAGCGGCCAGCACTGTACAGAGATCGGTGACGTCGATGGCTCCCTGAGAATCTGCCTTGACCGGTTCGATGCTCGCGACACCGAGCCCAAGCAACCTCAACGCCCGATCGATCGTCACGTGCCGCTCCACGCTGGCGATCACCCGCACCGGGGGAGATCCTGCGAGCCCTTCCTGCTCAACATTCCAGCCAGCCATTGCGAGGACGTGGTGCCGGGCTGCTGCGAGGCCCACCGTGTTCGCACCCTGCCCTCCCGGTACAAAACCGAACGTCGCAGATTTCGGGAGGCGCAACAGGTCCTTGAGCCAGGTTCCGGCGACGTCCTCCACAATCGCTGCTGCTGGTGAGGTGAAAGCATTGAATGCACACTGGTCCCACCCCACAGCGAGCATGTCGGCGGCGACGGCCGCATCGAGGGAACCGCCGATCACGAAGCCGAAGTAGCGCGGCCCCGCGCTGGCCAGCAATGCGGGTTCGACTGCCGCGGCAAGCTCGGCGACGACGTCGGCCGCAGGCATCGGAGCATCGGGCATTTCGCCGAGGCGAGCGATAATCTCGGCTGCGTCGAAGGTCGGGAAGACCGCCAACCCGTCGACGCGCTCGCGGTAGGCGGCGATCCGCGCCGCCGTCGCCATCAACAGGTCGCGTTGCGCAGACGCCGCCCTCACGTCGTCCATGTGCCCTCCTTGGACTGAGTCGGATCAGATCACCGACAATACTCGTGGGATCCCTTTGCAGATCCCCCCACAACCGGCCGCCGCTCGGGATCACCACGACAGCGGGCCCCTATCGGCTGTTCATCGGCGACGAGATCGCGACACGACACAACGACCGACATCTCCTCACCGACCGTGGATGACCGTGAAGAACCGGGCCGTGTGGACCATCGACACCATCAGCGTCGACGGATCCGTGACCGCGACCGACAAGGTCGGGACGGTGTCGCTGCCGGGAAAGTACGTGGCCGAGCACGTCGATCTCGCCTACGCCCGCACCGGAGTAGGCGGCCAAGGCCGAACCGTCAAAGGGGGCCTGCTGTACTCCGGCGGCGCTACCGATCTCCGCAACCTGTACGTGCCACTGACCCGTGGCACCGAACCCAACGAAGCGTTCTTCGCCACCACCGGTGAAGAGACAGCGCTCGACGTGTTCGTGCGGTCGATGTCCACCGACTGGATCGACCAACCCGCACACGCCCGACGCGACGAACTGAACAACACCACCCCGCAC
>JANNHO010000043.1:0-2593 GCA_031404435.1 Acidimicrobiaceae bacterium
GGATCGCTGCCGTCGGTGACGAGCGCCGCGAACTTGCGGCCGGCGACCGTGCGCCGGTTGTTGCCGATGATGCTCAGCGCCGGTGACTGGTCGAGGTCGGTGCGCGCTGGACACGCCGCAGGGGACCGGTCGGGGAGTGCCGCGAGTCCGAGCCCGTCAGCGACCCGTTTGGCCAGCCCTTCGTCGACGTTGCTCAGGTTGGCGACCATCCGCTCGCGGATCGCCGGGGTCTCTACCTTCGACAGCTCGAACACGAACGAGTTGACGATGTGGCCCTGCTCGACCTCGGTCTGGCTGATGAAGAACTGGCGGGCCTGGCTGTAGTGGTCGGCGAAACTGGCTGGACGCACCCGACGCTTGTCGCCTGTCTCAGCAGTGGCCACGGACTCGAAGCCGATCGCCGGGTTCTCACGCGGTCCGCCTGCTGCGCCGCTCCACGAGTTGGGCTCGTAGTTGACACGACCAACCGGGTTGGTCACGGCCATGTGGCCATCCTGTTGGAAGTTCGCGTACGGGCAGCGCGGCGCATTGACCGGCAAGTAGCCGAAGTTCGGCCCACCCAGTCGCTTCAATTGCGTATCGAGATACGAGAAGTTGCGGCCCTGCAGTAGCGGGTCGTTGGTGTAGTCGATTCCGGGAACCACGTTGGCGGTGCAGAACGCGACCTGTTCGGTGAAGGCGAAAAAGTTGTCGACCACACGGTCAAGTACGAGCCGACCGACGATGCGAATCGGCACCTGCTCCTCGGGGATCAGCTTGGTGGCGTCGAGCACGTCGAACTCGAACCGGTCGGCGAAGTCGTCATCAAAGATCTGCAGGCCGAGCTCCCACTCGGGGAAATCGCCCGCACCGATCGCGTCCCACAGGTCGCGCCGGTGGAAGTCCGGGTCGGCCCCATTGATCTTCACGGCCTCGTTCCACACCACCGACTGCATGCCCTGCTTGGGCTTCCAGTGGAACTTCACGAACGTCGACTTGCCGGCTTCGTTGACGAACCGGAAGGTGTGCACGCCGAAGCCCTCCATGAACCGGAACGAACGCGGAATCGCTCGATCCGACATCGCCCACATCAACATGTGCGTCGATTCCGGCATCAGCGAGGCGAAGTCCCAGAAGTTGTCGTGCGCCGAGCCGGCCTGCGGGAAGCCGCGGTCGGGTTCTTCCTTCACGGAGTGGACGAGATCGGGAAACTTGATCGCATCCTGGATGAAAAACACCGGCATGTTGTTGCCGACGATGTCCCAGTTGCCCTGCTGCGTATACAGCTTGACGGCGAAGCCGCGGACGTCACGGGCGAGGTCGAACGAGCCCTTACTGCCGGCCACGGTGGAAAATCGCACGAACGCCTCGGTCCGCTCGCCAGCGCGCTGGAAGATATCGGCGCGGGTGAGGTCGGCGAGCGACTCATACGTCTCGAAGAAGCCGTGGGCGCCGTATCCGCGTGCGTGGACAACTCGCTCGGGGATCCGTTCGTGGTCGAAGTGGAAGATCTTCTCGCGGGCAGCGAAGTCCTCCAGCGCCGCCGGGCCTCGGTCGCCGACGCGCAGCCAGTTCTGGTCGTCTGACATGGGGATGCCCTGCTGCGTGGTCATTGTCGGCCGACCCCCGCCGGCCGTCTGGTGCAGCTCGTCACCTTCGCCGCGGTAGTCGATCGGTGCTGCGGCTGGTGTGACCTTGCGTGCCGTTCCCGGTGTGTCCCTGCGTGCCATGACTGGCTCCTTCGCGTGCGTCGCGTTCGTCACCGAGCCGACCTCGATGCACCGGACAGCGACTACCCGCCTCGGCCGACGGCGACACATCACCACCGAGCGCCTTCTCGATGCGTCAGGCAGGTGAGGAGAGCTCGTACTCGGCGACGGTGCAGCCGACAGCGAAGATCGGGATCGGCGAGTAGAACCGCACCGAGCCGTGGGCCCCGCCGGCCGCGGCCGACACGGCGAGGAACGTGCGGATCTCGAAGCCGCCCTGACCCGCCTGGGCGTAGGTGGAGGCGTCGTCGTAGTCGAGGAGGGCGGCGCGATCGTTGCGGCACCAGCGGTCGAGGAAGTCCCGGTCCCAGGGTTCGTTGATCTTGCCCGAATCCGGTGTGGCCGGCCAGTGCGAGATGCCGCCCGTGCCGACGATCGCTACCCGCTCCGACATCGAGTCGGCGGCGCGGCGCAGCGCCTCACCGAAGGCCCAGGCCCGGTGCAGCGGTGCCAGCGGTGGGCCCTGGCAGTTGATGTTGGCGGGGATGACGGGCAGGTCGTAGCCGGGGGTGAGGAAGTGCAGCGGCACCATGATCCCGTGGTCGAACCGCCATTCCTCGCAGTACGCAACGTCGACTGTCTGCATCACCGCCTCGATCATTCGCCGAGACATGTCGGCGCTCCCTGGCACCGTGGTGCGCGGGATCGCCAACCACGCGGGATCCTCGATCGGGCCCTCGTAGCGGTCGGCCATCCCGATCGCAAAGCTCGGCATGTTGTTCATGAAGAAGTTGGCGAAGTGCTCGGCAGCGATCACCACCAACACATCTGGGCGGGCCGTTCGCAGCGACTCGCGCATTGCATCGAACGCGGCATAGAACTCGTCGCGCACCACTGGATTGGCG
>JANNHO010000044.1:0-12715 GCA_031404435.1 Acidimicrobiaceae bacterium
GAGTGGAGTCGTGCGACACGGGGGTCGTCCGGGCCGAGGTAGCTCACCAGTACCCCAAGGACTCGTTCGATATCGAGGGTTTCGGCTGCGATCATCGCTTCGATGTCGGCCCAGTCCTTGGTACGGTCGAAGAACGCTTTGAACACCGCGAGGTCGGTGCAACCGAGGAAGGCGACCGCCCGACCGGCGAAGTCGTGGCGCGTGGCCCGCAGCGCGACGTCGTCGTGAAACGGTGTCGTGTTGAGGAACACGTCGACAGGCGTCGAGTCCCACCACAGGCGTACCTGACCGGTATCGAGGCAGCGCTGCTCGTCGGCGTTGTCGCGGGCAATGTCGTGGGGGAGCGCGGCGAGCACCTCGACGGTGCGCTCCGCGGGCGCGAACACATTGACGTCGATGTCGATCGTGCCGCGGGCGCGTTGTGTGCACCAGGCGAGTGCAAGTGCTCCACCAAACGCGTGCGGAAGCCTCGCATCGTCGAGCGCTTTGCTGATCAAGATGACCTTGTCGGTGAGCGAGATCATCGAGGTCCCGCCCCATTTCGCCGGGCTGGTTGGCCAGAGCGATCGTGGTGCCGTGTCGGTCTGTGTCGAGCGGAATGGGGGCATCCGCAGCTCGCGGTCGTGGCGGGCAGGAAAGTGCGCAGCCAACTCGAGCACCGACTGCAGTTCCTCGCCGCGCTCTGGGTCGTCGACGTGCCCGGTGAGCCCCGCCGTGAGCGTAAAGCCGGCGGCGCGAACGATGCGGTCAAGCGTGGACACCGAGGGTGTGACGCGTCCCGCTTCGTAGGCGGCAAGCGTGGAATGCGATGTGCTCGCCCGTTCGGCAAGTTCCCTTAGCGTGAGGCCAGCACGTTCGCGGGCCAACGCGACTACTGAGGCGGAGTCCATCCCTGCACGGTACTACGGTATCTAATCTGATACCACTCCGGTCGGGGCGCCGGACGGCAGTGACCTGGCCGGTGTCGAGGCAGCGTCCGAAATTAGCTGCTCTTGAGGTCGGTGAGGATCTTGGACCACCGCTCTGGATCGGACTTGTACGGGGTGTAAAAGCTCAGCCGCTGGATCACGTCGCCATACCGGCGATGCAACTCGGGGGCGACCATCTCCGGCTCGCCGACGACGGCGAAGGTGTTGAGGACCTCATCGTCGATCAGGTCGCCCATCTCTTCCCACTTGCCCTGTTTCGACAGTGAGTTGAGCTGCTCCTGCAACCCGCCCCACCCGTGGATGTCGAGCACCCCGCGATACGCCGGTGTCGATCCGTAGAACGCGATCTGCTGCCGGGTGCCCGTCGCTGCCGCCTGCATCTGGGCTTCGTCGGCACCGGTGACGACGAAGCTCGGCCCGATGATCTCGAAGCCCTCCATCGTCTTGCCTGCTCTCGCCCTGCCCCGCTCCAGGGCGGGGACGGTGATCTCGCGCAAGTACCTCTCGGTGGTGAAGCCGTGGCAGATGAAGCCGTCGCAGACCTCCCCGGCGACCTCGGTCATGAGTTCGCCGACGCCCGCCAGGAACACCTTCGGTACTCCGAAGCCGGCCAGGTCGGCAGGGTCCGGTGCAAAGAACGGCGTCATCAGTGTGTGGCTGTAGTACTCGCCGCGAAACGCAAGTGGCGTACCGTTTTCCCAGGTGTCCCAGATGGAGCGGATGGCCAGGATCATCTCGCGCATCCGTGGTGCGGGATGGCTCCACTCCATGCTGAAGCGCTTGGTGATGTGCGGTTTGATCTGGCTGCCGAGGCCGAGGATGAAACGTCCCTTCGAGTACGCCTGCAGATCCCAGCCGATGTTGGCAAGCGTCATCGGGTTGCGGGCAAACGCGACGGCGATCGAGGTGCCCAGCTCGATCGTTTCCGTGTGCTCGGCTGCAAGCAACAACGGAAAGAACGGGTCGTGGCTGGTCTCGGCGGTCCACACCCCCGAATAGCCGGCGGCCTCTGCCTCCTTGGCCTGCGCTCCGGCTTTGTGCAGATCGGTTCCGATCCCTCCGTCGACCTTCATCGGTTGACCCCCTCGTGCATGGCGCCGTTGGCGCGCTTGTTCGGGAGAAGCTAACGCGCTCGGCTGAGGTGCACGTCGCTGTGTCGATGCGGGTTCCGGGTCACGGCCTCGGCAACTTCAGCTTGAGGTACAACGTGAGCAGCCCGCCGATGACCAGGATGACGACGATCGTGCGTAGCAGCCAGTAGATCGTTCCGATGAACAGCTGGAGGGCGATGTATGCAATGACGGCAACGAGGACGTAGCCGACCATGGTGGCGAGCAGCGAGCGTGCGGGGCGTCGCGGTTCAGCCATGCCCAAGTCTGTCATTCGAGTCGACCACAGCGACGCACGGCGATGTTCGGAACGACACGCCGCTACTCCGCCGTGGCAGGATGACCGCCAGCCCCGGGTAGCCAGATTCAGGTGCTTGGACGATCGGGCCACACGACATCGACGACGACGCCGAAGTGGTCGCTGGCGAGAACGCCGGTCCGGACGTGCACCAGTTCCCACGGCCGTGTTCTCGGTGCCAGAGTCCTCCCAGATCTCCTCCAAGCAATTGATGTCTGCGTCACCCGGGTTCGAACAGCGAGCCGGCATTCGGTTGGACAATCCGCACCATGCCATCGAGCATCGTCGTACCGTAACCGTCACTGCTGTGCGAGGCGCTCGGCCGTTGTGTAGATGTGCTTCGCGATCTCGGGATAGTCGGATTCGTGCTGGCCCGCCGCGGTGACGATCCGCTCCGTTGCGGAACGTACGACATCGGCGGAGCGATCTCGTCCGATCGGCCACTTGGCTGCCTCACGCACGAACTCGTCGGGGGTGACGTCGCGCAGCGTGACTGCGTTGCCGATCGACATCCCGAGTTGGTCGGTCAGCGGCGCCGGCCCCGCGAAAGTCATGATCGGGTGATGGACCACGGTGCTCATCACGTCGTACAGGGGGGCAAGGCGAATGGTGCCGTCGGGATGGTGGAGCACCGACACGTTCTTGCCGTGACAGTCGGCGTTCCCAATGAGGACGTTGAGCACCTGTGCCTCGAGCAGACGAGCCTTGTCGTCGTCGCCGAGCCACGCCGCGATGCCAGCAAGCAACGGCCCGACGGTTCTGCGTCCCGGTTTGCGTTCCTGGTGCTTCTTGCCGGGCGGCAGTCCGAGCATCTGGCAGCCGTCCTCTTGGTGAATCCGTAAGCCGTTGACTCGGTCGTACCGCTTCGCGACCAGGATTCGCGCCAGCCCGATCTCGATCACTTCGGTGGCGCAGGTCTCCAGCCCGGCCGAGCGGGCAACGTTCATGCAGAACGCTTCATTGGCGGCGACTTCGCCGTGGTCGAGCGGTGCTGGTTTCAGCAGGTGTGTCGATGGGTGCGCGGCGGACGATTCATACCAGCGTCCGTCGGCGGTCCTGCCGAGCAGAAGCTTGGGCTGTGCACCGGCGAGCGAATGGCGCACGACGAGGCTGGCCCCGAGCGGCCGCTGCGGAATGTCGAAGATCCGCTGGGCGACGTCGTCGAGCGACAGCAACGTCGGGTCACCGCCAGTGACGGCCGGGTCGTCTGCGACCACGAGCGCGCCGGCGGTATCGCTGCCGATCGCCTGCAGGAGGGCGAAGTCATCGAAGGCCTGATACATGGTCCGCATGGTGGTCAGGGCAGCCCCTTCGGGGAGGACGTTCTTGAAGAAGGCGGACACGACATCACCGGTCGGTCGAATGGCGATGCTCGCCGGCATCGACGTCGAGCAGATGGTCGACGCGTTGCCCCACCGATCAATCGCCTCCGTGCAGAAGTCGAAGCGGAGTTTGCCGGGCCGAGGGCGCGTCAGGTTGCCGAGCTGGGTCCCGTACAGCCAGACGGCAGTCATCGCGGCTCGATCACCAGTTGCAAACCGACCTGTGACACCACGTCGAGAATGAGCTTCAAGTCGGCACCCGACCGGCCACGCTCGATGTCGATGATCGCCCGCGGGTACGACCCGGCCGCGTTGGCGAGTTGGATCTGGGTCTGGCCACGTGCTCGCCGTGCAGCCTTGACGGCATGCCCAAGGATGATCGGCTGCGTGACGACGGTTTGACCCATGGGCTCAGTCTACGCATATATTACACTAGTGTAATATATGAGCAAAAACAGAAATGTTACGATCGATGCATACGGCGCCTGCACGCACGGTCGCAGGTCAGAAACGGCCGCCGTCGACGAGGAACTGTTGGGCGGTGCATGCCGCTCCGTCGTCGGCGGCGAGGAACAGCACCATCTGGGCGAACTCGTCGGGGGTGATCCGCCGTTTGATTGCCTGGTCGTCGAGGGTCGCCTGCTCGCCCTCTGGCGTCCACCACTTGGTGAGCTGGCGTTCGGTGGGCACCCAGCCGGGCATCACTGTGTTGACGCGCACGCCGTGGGGGCCGAAGGTGCGCGCCATCGTGCGGGTGATGCCTTCGACCGCGGACTTGGCGATCGCGTAACCGGGAAACATGTCCTCCTGCATGAGGTAGCTACTGGAGCCGATGTTGACGATCGATCCGCTGCCGGCCTCGATCATCTGCGGTGCCAATGCCTGGATGGCGAAGAAGTAGTGCCGCAGGTTGGTGTTGATCCGGTTGTCGAAGTACTCGGGGGTCACGTCGCGCCAATCGTGACGGTCGTCGTTGGCCGCGTTGTTGACGAGCACCGCAATACCTCCGAGCGCTCCGACCGCTTCGGCGCACGCCCGCTGGAGCGCGGGTATGTCCACCAGGTCGACCTCGAAGAACAGCGGCGTGTGCATCGCCCCCGCCTTCACGCACCGCTCGATCGTTGATCGGGCCTGATCGATGCTGATGTCGACGAAGGCCACCCGGCACCCCTGCCGGGCGAACTGCTCGACGAGCGCACTGCCGATCCCGGCTGCGCCTCCGGTGATGAAGACACCGCGACCTGCGAGCGAGGGATAGGTGGCGTAGCTGGGGGTCATGGTGTCTCCTTGTGCGCCGGGGAGCGTAACCGTGGTTGCCGTCCCGTCCCGTCTCGTCTCGTCTCGACTCGACGCTGCAGTCGGCTGGCGCAACCGCCAGGGGTCAGGCGGCGGCGTCGGCCGAGCGAGTGCGGTGGGCTGGGGATCTGGCGAGTTGGCCGACGAGCATGCCGAAGGCTCGCTCGCGGGCGGCCGACGATTCATCGCGGTCGGCGAGTACGTCGGTGATCGTGCCGCCGTGCCCGGCGCTGCGCAGTCGGACAACAAGACGGGCGACGTCGGATTCGAACCCGCCGATGCCGTCGCGGGCGATGAGGTGGGCGAGGTCGTCGAGGTACTGGTCCTGTCCTGTGGTCGTCGTCGTCGAGGTCATGCTTCGACGATACGGCCGTCGAGACATCATGTATAACGATGATCTGTTGTCATGAACATCAGACCTGCTTATGATGATGGCATGTTGCATGACGTCGAGATCCGCCAACTCCGAGCTCTGCACGCGGTTGCCGCCGAGGGTTCGTTCGCCCGAGCGGCGGAGCGGCTTGGATTCACCCAATCCGCCATCAGCCAACAGATCGCCGGGCTCGAGCGGGCAGTAGGCGACCGTGTGTTCGACCGTCCGGGCGGACCCCGTCGGGTGGAGCTGACGCCGATCGGGGCGCTGTTGCTGGGCCACGCCGAAGCGGTTCTCGACCGGCTACGCGAGGCCGATGACGGTTTGCGTTCGCTGCGCGCCGGCGAGGTCGGCCGGCTCGTGGTCGGGTCTTTCCAAAGCGTTTCCGTCAACGTCTTGCCCGCGGTGTTGGGCCGGCTGCGTGCCGAGCGTCCCGGGCTCGCAGTGCGCTGCGTTGAGTCCGACGAGAACGACGAGATGATCGCCAAGCTGTTGTCCGGCGAGCTCGACCTCAGCTTCCTCGTGGGCCGCCCCGACCACGATGGCATCGAGACGGTCGACCTGCTCATCGACCCGTTCGTGCTCCTCGCCCCCGTCGGTGGCGCGGGCCCGGTCGTCCAGACGGCAAGCCTGCACGGAATGGCGATGATCGGCCAGTCACCGTGTCAATGCCAGGCGATGATCGACGACTGCCTGCGTCGCGAAGGCGTCGAGCCCGACTACGTGTTCCGATCGAACGACAACTCGGCCGTGCAGGCAATGGTTCGCGCCGGTATGGGCCGGGCCGTGCTGGCGATGCTGGCCGTCGACATCCACGACGACGGCGTCGTCATCGCGGCTCTCGATCCACCGATCCCGCCGCGCCTGCTCACCATCGCCCGCCGAAAGGGCCGCACGCTCGTGCCGGCCGCCAACCGGTTCATCGAGCTCGCCGCCGACGTGTGTGCCTCGCTGCCTCGCTTCGAGCTGGCCCACGGGTGAGAGAACTGGCCAGCGGTTGAGAAGTGCTGTAGCCGCAGTGTGATCGGGATCTTAGTCGGTTTGGTCGCGTAGGAACCGTTCGAACTCGGCGGCGAGTTCGTCGACGCTCGGGATCGTCTCGCCCGACATCGGTCCGGCGTCCGTGCCGGACCCAGGATCGCCCAGTTCGTCTGCCAGGCCGAGAGTCTGCGGATCCACCTGGTCGTACAGGATCTCGAGCTGGGTGATCATCGTCTTGTGATCGGTGTTGGCCGCGACCAACTGGTCGACGCGCTCTCGCTGAATCGTCGCCTCGGTGCGCAACACGGTGGTGTCGACGACGATTCCCGTCACCTCAGCGAGCCCGTTGATCAATGCAACGCTGGCGCCGGGATAGGTCATCGAGCCGAGGTAGTGCGGAACCTGCGCCCAGATGCCAAGCGCCGGAACACCTTTTCCGACGAGCGCGTGTTCCAAGACGGCACCCATTCCGGCCGGTACGTCGACGCTGTTCTTGAGGAACGGCACCGAGGCGATGAGCTCGGCGGATGGCGAGCTGCTCGACAGGCGCGGCGGTCTGGTGTGCGGCGAGGCGAACGGGTACGCCCCGAGAACCACCGCCTTCGTGACACCAAGCTCGACGGCTAGCCCAGACACTGCTTCGGCAAATCGCCGCCAGGATGAATCCGGCTCCGGCCCGGTCAGCACGACCACATCGCGGCCGTTCGCGTCGGCCCCGACCTTCAGTTCGATCTCCGACCAGATCAGCTTTTCGTTGACACCCTCGCGTAGCACCATCGTCGGCCTGCGGGCCCGGTAGTCGATGAACGTGTCGCTGTCGAAGGTAGCCAGGGTGCGCATCGCACAGGCCTGTTCGATGGTGGCGATGGCCGATGCAGCGGCACCGCTGGCGTCGATCCACCCGGTCAGCATCGCCACCATCACCGGTGCACCGAGTTGCGGGAGCGGTTCGTGCAACCGGAACGCTTCGTTCGTCGTGGTCATCGGCAACCCATCACAGATCGTTCAGCGTCGCCAGGGCGCGCTCGGCGGCGGCGTCGACCTGCAGCTTGAACGGTTCCAACTCGGCCGGGTCACGCTCGCCGAGCGCTCCGCCCAGATAGCGGGCGTACACCCCTTCGAGGATGCAGGCCAGCTTCCAATAGGCGAACGAGACATAGAACGCAAGCGCGGAGATGTCGCGCCCGGTCGCTGACTCGTATCGCTGCGCCATCGCAGCGCGGTCGAGGAAGCCCGGCGCAGTAGTGGCCGAGCCGGTCCACGCCGACGCGTCGTCATCGGGCCCGGTCCAATAGACCTGGAGCAGGCCGAGGTCGGCGAGCGGATCGCCGAGTGTGCAGATCTCCCAATCGAGCACGGCGATCACGGTGCCGTCGTCATCGACCATGCAGTTGTCGAGCCGGTAGTCACCGTGGACGATGGTGGCCGGCCCCTGCTCTGGCGTACGTCGCAGCAGTTCGTCGTGGACACGATCGATCGCAGGGAGCTCACGCGTCTTCTGCTGGTTCCACTGCCCGTACCAACGCTTGAGTTGGCGGGCGATGTACGCCTCGTGCTTGCCCAGATCGGCAAGCCCAACAGCATCGAGATCGACCGCGTGAATCGCCGCCATCGTGTCGACGATCGACTCGCTCGCATGGCGCCGAGCCGGCACCGACAGCACGGCTTCGGCGGTATCACGATCACGCACGACGTGCCCATCGACAAATCCCATCACGTAGAACGGCGCGTCGTTCACCGAGATGTCATTGCAGTACCCGAGCGCCGGGGCGACCGGCACGGCGCTGTGTTGCAGGCTGCTGATGATGCGGTGCTCGCGGCCCATGTCGTGAGCGCTCGCCAACCGGTGACCAAGCGGCGGCCGCCGCAGCACGTACGCAGAACCGGTGGAATCGGTGACCCGGTAGGTGAGGTTGGAGTGTCCGCCGGCGATCGGGGAAAATGTGTACGGACCCACCGAGCCGCTCACGTTGTCGTCCAGCCACGACGTGACGCCGGCGACGTTGATCCCCGGCACGCTGGTGTCGTCGATGCTCATCGCCCCGAACGGTAGCGCCACACAGCCGTTCGCAATCGGGTTTCGATAGCGTGCTCGCCGACATGAGGTCCGACCGATGTTCATCAGATTGCTGTCGGTGGGCCCGCCACCGTGATCGCCGCCTGGCTTCCCGGTCACGACCGACCAGGAAATGATCGTGCGAATCGAACGAGATCTTTCCCGGTTGGACCAGGCCTACGACGTGATCGTCATCGGTGCCGGCATCACCGGGGTGTGCGTTGCCCGCGAGACGTCGGGACGGGGGTTGCGGACCCTGTTGGTCGACAAAGGCGATTTCGGTCACGGGACGAGCTCGGCCACCTCGAAGTACATCCACGGTGGAATCCGCTACCTCGAGACCTACGAGTTCGGTGTCGTCCGCGAAAGCCTGCGCGAACGCCGCGTGCTTGCGCTCGCCGCGCCGCATCTGGTGTCGCAGCAGCGGTTCTTGATGCCGGCATGGAAGTGGAGCAAGCCACCAACCGCGCTGATCGGTGCCGGTGTCGGGCTATACGCGGCGCTCGGGTTCGACCGCAACCGGTACATGCCCGACGCGATGCGCATCCCGTTGCCGCGATGGATCTCCAAGCGGCGGCTGCTGCGCGCCGTGCCGTGGCTCGATCCCAACGAACTGCAGGGAGCATTCGCCTATCACGACACGTTCAACACCCATCCCGAGCGGCTGTTGCTGGAGTTCTTGAAGTCCGCCGTCGCTGCGGGAACAGTGGCCCTCAACTACGTCGAGGCCGCCGGGTTCGTCTATGACTCCGGCACCAACGATCCGGCTGCAGACGCGGGCGCAGAACCGGGCGTGACCGTGCGCGGCGTCGAGCTGGTCGATCGGCGTGGAGGGGGCCGATACACCGTGCGCGGGCGAGCGGTGGTGAACGCGGCCGGGCCGTGGATCGATCTGGTGCTGCGCAACGTGAGTGACCAGATCGGTGTGCCACTCGGCGTGTCGGTCAAGCGCAGCAAAGGCGTGCACCTCCTGACGCGGCCGATCGGCGGCACACGCGCATCCGGCACCGGAACGGTGACCGATACGGTTTTCGCTCGGGCGCGCAGCGGCAACCACGTCATCGTCTCGCCGTGGCAGGGCTACTCGTTCATCGGCCCCACCGACACCGCGATCGACGTGTCCCCCGATGCGGTCAAGGTCGACCACAGCGACGTCGAGTTGATCCTCGGCACCGTCAACGACACGATCGCGGCGGGGTACCCAAAGCTGACCGAGGCCGATGTCGCGGGCGTCACCGTTGGCATCCGGCCACTCATCGTCGACGAGGCGAAAGATTCCTACACCACCAGCCGCCGCCACGAGCTATACGACCACGCTCCCTCGGGCGTGCGTCACCTGTGGTCGATCGGTGGCGGGAAGTGGACCACAGGCCGGGCCCTCGGCGTGGAGACCGCCGAGGCGCTGGTCCGCTCCGATGCACTTGATGGCGTGGCACAGCGGCCGTTCGATTCGCAGCGGTTGGCCGTGCAGAGCTCGTTCGGCTGGGCTCACGATCCGGAGCCCTACTTCGATTCGGTGATCCACAGCCGGGGTTCGCTGCCACTCGATGCCGCAACCCGCGTGCACCTCGCCCGCCTGTACGGAACCGAGCATCACCGGATCCTCGATCTGGTGGAACGCGAGCCGGCGCTGGCCCAGCGATTGTCCGACGATCCGCGCCGCCTCGACATCGCTGCCCAGGCTGCGTATGCAGTCACCGAGGAGTCGGCATGCTCGCTTGCCGATCTGCTCGACCGACGACTCGTGATCGGCACCCTCGGCCGGGTGTCGCGCCGCGAGGTGGAGCGTGTCGCCGCGGTCGCCGCGCCGCTACTCGGTTGGACGCCCGACGAGGCGGCAACGGCGGTCGAGTCGGAACTAGCTCGGCGCGCCGTGCTCGAGTTCGGCTGGCGGACACCCGTCTCCTGAGCGACACGGCCCCCACGACGGCTGAGAACCAGGCACGTGGGTATCCTGCAACCATGTCTGTCGATGTCACTGATGCAACGTTCCAGGCCGAGGTCATCGAGCGATCGATGCACACCACGGTCGTGGTTGATCTGTGGGCTCCGTGGTGCGGCCCATGCAAAACGATCGGCCCGATCCTCGAGCGGGTGATCGACGCAACGAATGGCCAGGTCGTGCTGGCCAAGGTCAACATCGACGAGAACCCGCAGATCAGTCAGATGTTCCAGGTCCAATCGATCCCGGCGGTCTATGCGTTGCGCAACGGCGAGGTCGCCGACGGCTTCGTCGGGGCCCACCCGGAACACGTGATCGAAGAGTTCGTTGCCGCGCTGATGCCGAGCGAGCAGTCGCAGCTGATCGAGCAGTTGCTCGCCGTCGGCGACGAGTCCAGCCTGCGCCAAGCGCTGTCGCTCGATGGCGGAAACGAAGATGTGATCGTCGCGCTCGGCGACCTGCTCGTCGAGCAGGGGCACGGCGAGGAGGCATTGGCGCTGCTCGCCCGTGTCCCGGAATCCGAGCGCACCCGCAAAGTTGCCGCCGCAGCCCGGCTGAGCCAACGTCCCGACGACGACTTCGAAGCGCAGCTCGACGCACTGCTTGATCAGGTGAAAACCGACGACGACGCTCGCCAGCAGTACGTCGACATCTTGGAGATCATGGGCATCGAGGATCCGCGCACCGCGCCATACCGAAAGCGCCTCACCGCCCGCCTGTACTGAGGCCAGTGCTGCGCCGTGTGCTGACGCGTCGTTCAAGGTCGGGTACGGTTGGCGTCGATGCCGATCCTGCAACGTGACGGCTACCGCCTGTGGGTTGGTGGCCCGGTTCCGCGAGGTTCCGATGGAATCACCATTGGCTCCACCGTGATCGTGCGTGCCGGCAAGGAGAACGCGACTCACCTCCTGCGTCACGAGCAGGTACACGTGCGCCAGTGGCGCCGGTATGGGGTGGTCGGGTTTCTGACGCGCTATCTCGGTTCGTATCTGCTGTGGCGCCTCCGCCGCAAGGGCCATCGCGGGGCGTACCTGCGCATCCCGCTGGAGGTCGAAGCAGAGTGGGTCGCCCGACGCTCGATCGACACTGCCGTTCGCGACGAGCTACCTGCCGAGGTGGTGTCGTCGTAGGAGTTCGATAGGTTCGGAGTACTTCTCCCGATGATCGAGGCGCTGCGCGCCCATCCAGGCCCTGCGCCTATCCGGGAGGTCGATGTGGATCCGATAGGGGATCGCTCGCGACGTGCTCAGCCATCAACAGAACCAGAACTGGCGTTGATCAGGCCCGCACCCCGCCCCCGGTGGGTGGAGCGGGCCCGTGACTACCTCGAATGGTTTGGTGTGGGACGGCTAATCATGACCGCGCTGTCGGTTGCCGCCGTTGGTGCGGGCGGGTACTGGTTGCTGCGACCGATGCCCACGCCGATCGAATCATCGCTGCCGCGCGCCGCGACCGCGACCGAAGGCACCAACGGGGTCCCGTCCAGCAGCATTGGCACCAGTGCGCCCACAGTGGCCTCAACGACCGCGTCAACGGTGCCCATCTCGATCGTCGTGCATGTCGCTGGTGCCGTGGTGGTCCCGGGTGTGTACTCGGTGGCGGCGAACGCGCGGGTGGTCGATGCCGTGGAAGCGGCCGGTGGCACGACCGCCGACGCCCGCCCCGACGCGATCAATCTTGCCGCGCCGCTTCATGATGGCGACCGGGTGTACCTGCCGACGGTTGCCGAAGCGCCAGCCGTCCCGGCGGGGGTGTCGGCTGCCCCCGCCGAGGCGACGACCGCAGGGGGCTCCGCGCCGTCGGGACCTGCAGCTCCGCTCGACTTGAACACCGCGACCGCGGAGCAACTTGATGTTTTGCCGGGTGTTGGCCCGTCGACGGCTGCTGCGATCATCTCCCATCGTGAGGCGAACGGGCCGTTCTCATCGGTCGATGGGCTCGACGAGGTCCGTGGCATCGGCCCGGCCAAACTCGATTCGCTGCGCCCGCTGGTGACCGTATGAGCGGCAGGCGGGTTAGATCACGGCGCGGCCGAGCACCACGTTGGCAGCAACGATCGCCAAAACCGTCCCGGCCCACACAGCGCACAACATCACCAGGTACTCGCCCCAGAACCGCCCCCAGGTTGCGACCGCGGTCCGGGTGGCGCGACGCGACGCGATCAGCCCGAGCAAAAACCACATCACGGCGCTGGCCGCCACCGCCGCGAGATACACGCTGGCCCCGGATCGCAGCGGCACACCGGCAACGGTCAGCAGCGGTGCCGCCAACATCACCAGCACGAATCCGCCGAAACCGCGGGTGGTGGAGTCATTGCCGCGCAACAACATCAGGCCAACTCCCCCCGCCAACACCGGCACCACCAGCGCCAGCAGCGGTCCCCGAGAGCGGATGCTGCGCCGATAGGAC
>JANNHO010000045.1:0-16047 GCA_031404435.1 Acidimicrobiaceae bacterium
CGAACACACCCGCATCACCAGCGACACATCATGTTCGACCAACAGGATCGCAGTACCCTGAGCGCACAACTGCACCAACAACGCACCGAACTCCTCGGTCTCGGCCTCGTCCTGACCCGATGCCGGTTCGTCGAGCAGCAGGATCTTCGGGCGGGTCATCAAGGACCGTCCGACCTCGACCCGCCGAGCCATTCCGGTCGGGATCTCGGTCACTTCGCGATCAGCGAGATGGGCGATGCCGAGCACGTCGAGCACCCGGTTCGCCTCACGTGTCGGGTCGCTGTCGCCGCGCTGCCAGCGCGCCGCGATTTCGCCCGCGACACGAACGTTGTCGCGCACCGTCAGTGACGTGAACAGCTCCAACCTTTGAAACGTGCGGGCGATACCGAGTCGCGACCGCTTGAACGGTGGCAGCCGGTTGATGTCGTTGCCCTCCAGTAGCACCGTGCCCGACTGCGGATGGAGCAGCCCGGTGACGCAGTTGAACAGTGTGGTCTTCCCCGCACCGTTCGGGCCGATGAGCCCGGTGATCACCCCGGCCTCGGCGACGAGATCAACGGCATCGAGTGCCTTCGCACCTCCAAAGGAAACACTGACCCCGCGGCACTCAAGGAGCGACATGAACTGCCCCCCGGTCGTCGAGCGGTAACGCAAGTTCGCGATCGAAACGCTCGCGGTCCGTGCCCAGGAACGGGCGGGTGATGCCGATCAGATCAGCGTCGTCCTCTGTGCCGGCCCCGACCCCCGGCACGCCGACGAAGCGGTCGGCAAACATGTTCATCAGCAGGCGTGGCACCACGAACACCGAGCCGATGACCACGAGCGTAAAGGTCCAGTTGCCGATCACACCCTGCCAGGCGAGCGCCCACAGGCCGACGATCGCGGCTGCCCACACGCCGGCTCCCACCGGCACGCGACGAAGCGGGCGGAAGCCATCCATGATCTGCTGGGCGATCCCGCTCGGGTTGCGACCGAGGCGAATACCGATGATCGCCGGTCCGACGAACTTGGTGAAGTTGCCGATGCCGGTCACGAACAACCAATGCAGCGAGGGGTAGTCGGAACCCAGCTTGTCGAAGATGTTCGGCATAACCACGCTGAGCACGCTGAGGAAGATGCCGGCCAGCAGCGCCCCACTGACGTAGCCGATGCCGCCGACCACGGCGATCATGAACAGCAACAGGCTGGCGAAGCCGTCGAAGTTGTTGTTGTTCGCGAGCGTGCGCTGCTGCGACGCCCACATCAATCCGCCGAGCCCGGCGATTGCCGACGACAGCATGAACACGCCGAGCTTGACGCGGATGATGTTCATCCCCAACGTTGCGCACGCGGCCGGGCTGTCCTTCATCGCGATCATCATCCGCCCGTAGGCGCTTCGTCGCAATTGCACCAGGCCGATGCCGATGACCGCGAACATCACCGTCATCAGCATCAGGAACGATCGTTGATCACGGAAGTCGATGCCGAACCAGTGCGGTCGCGGCACGGTCAGCGACCCCGTGGTGAACAGGTTGATGGTGAACCGTTGACCGAAGATCGAACCGTTGAGTGGCTTGGTCTGCAGAATGACCAACTGGTACACGATGATCCCGAACGCGAACGTTGCAAGGCCGAGGTAGAGCCCGCGCAACCGCAGTGCTGGTAAGGCGATGAGACCACCGACTAGCGCGCATACCACCATCGCCAGAAGGATCGCCATCACCGACAGCGACTCCTGTGTGGCCAGGCCGTTCGGTCCCACGTCGAACTGCCAGGCAACGATCAACGCCATGCCGGCGAAGGTGTACACCGCCAGGTTGATCTCGCCGGCGTACCCGGTGAGCAGCACCAGCGACAGCGCCAGCAGCGACAGCGACATCCCGTTGGCCAAGCTGATCACCGCGGAGTCGACCATCAGCGCCTGCAGCATCGCCACCACTGCGACGAGCACGCCGCCCCAAGCGACGGCCTGCCTCCACGATGGCACGTGAAAGCGTTCACGCGTGCGGGTGACGACTGCACCGCGAAGGCGGCTTTGCGGGAGAAACAGCAGCGCGGCGAACAACAACACCGCCGGGATCGCGTTGCGTAGGTTCCGCAGCGCCAACCAGTTCTGCCCGGCATCGGACACCCAGTCGAAGTACGCCCGCGATAGCCCGAGCACCATCGCCGCGACGTAGGTGAACGGAACGCTGCGGAGCCGCCCGCCGATCGCTGCCGGGTAGGCGTCGAACACCAACAGGGTGAGCGCGAACACCTGCAGCGCGCCCTGCTGCGGGGCGAGCAGCACACCGGCAACTCCGGCCAACGAAGCGCCGATCGCCCAGCTGGCCATGCTGGCCCGGTCGGGCCGTCCGCCGTTGAGCATCAACAGGTTGCGGTCGTCGACCGTGGCCCGCATCGTGACACCGAGGCGCGACTTGAACATCAGCACATACAGCCCGCCTGCCGTGACCGCGGCGAGCATCACGCCGATCACCTGGTGGTAGTAGACGGCCTGCCCGAGCACTTCGATGTAGCGCTCGCCGAAAAACTTGCGCGGCACGATCGCCCGGGTCCCGTCGCGGAACCAGATCCACGTGGCCAACCCGTTGAGTGCCAAGAGCACGGCGATCGGAATCACCAGCCGGGTGACCTCGCTCGTGTCGCGCAAACCGCGCATCACCACCACTTCGAGGAACAGCCCGACGGCTGGGCAGAACACGCCGATGGTGATCACGATGGCGATCGCAGTTGGCACGTGCCACTGCGTGTGCAACTGCCAATACACGAGCGCGCTCATCGTGGCGACCGCGCCGTGGGCGACGTTGAACACACCGGAGGTGGAGTACGTGACCACCAACCCGGTGGCTGCGATCGCATACACCGAACCAAGGCATATCCCGAGCACCGTGTAGGCGAGAAAATCCTGCATGTCGAAACGGGTGAGTCAGCCGGTGGGTGCCGACGCGAGGGTGACCAACGGAATCGTCACCCTCCGGCGAACTGCTGCGAGATGCGGTTCTCGTCGAGCTTGGCAGCCAGCAGCGCGGGGGTCCCTGTGATCGGGGTGATCCAGGCATCGTCGCATTCGAAGCTGGCCGGTTCGGGCGGCGTGATCCGTTGGTACTCGTTGCCGACGAGGCGCAGGATCGATGAGCATGAGGGCGGGTGATTACCGCCGGGGTCGGTCTCTGCGTGCAGGCCGTGACCGGTCCAGGAGTTGGTGGAGGCCAGGTTGGACAGCACGCAGGCCCGAGTCAGTGCGGGACCGCAGGCCGATGCAGCGGTGGCCCACAGCAGGAACGACGAGGTGGCCTGGGCGCCGAGCATCGCCGTGTCACCACCCCGTTCGGCAATCACGTCGAGGTAGTCGCGAGTGGCCGGGTTTGCATCGGCGTCTTCGAACGGAACGAACGCCATGCGCAGGTACAAGTTGTCGAGCGCACCATCGTTGGCGTCAGCGCACTGTGCCGCGTAATGGTTGGAATCGGTGATGATCGGCACGTCAAGACCGTTGACCTGAGCGGTCTGGGCGAACAACAGCAGGCCGGGGAGGCAGGTGCCCTGCCACGACACCATCGTTGCCCCGGCGTCTTGGATCTGCTTGACGAACGGGGTCCAGTCAGCCTCGCCGACCGGGTTGCTCTCCAGCGTGGTGAGCGCGAAATCCCATCCGAATGCGGGTGCCGAGGCGACCACTTTGTCGCGCGTTTCCTGCGTTGCGCTGAACGCGCCGGCGAGCGTGACGACGCTCTTGGCCTCCTCCGGGAACAGCTCTGCGATCTGAGCGAACATCCCGCTCGTCGTTTCGTCGGCAGGGTTGGGGACGCCCATGAACACGTTCGCGCCGTGGGCGAATGCCGCGCTCACCGAGTAGGTGGGTACGGCGGGCAGCCCACAGGCGAGGCGGATCTCCTCCTGGTTGGAATCGAACGCCCAGCCCTCTCCGACGAGGAAGAAGTTGTTGGCGTCGCATGCGCTCTGCATCGCCGCGGGCACCTCGAACAGCTTTGCGTCGTAGTAGTTGAGGTTGATCGTGCGTCCGTTGATACCGCCGAGGTCGTTGCATTCCGCCACGAGCGCCTTGATCGCATCGGTCATCTCGTGGTTGAGTCCTGGCGAACCCGCATAGCCGGCGTCGTCGCCGGTGCCGATGGTGACCGAATCGGCGGTGACACCGACCTCGCTGCCGTCATCGGTGTTGGCCCCATCGCCGGGCCCGCACGGCCACGGCAGGTCGCCGAACATGGCGACATCGGCAATGGTGGTGGGTGGGGCGGTATCAGGTGCGGGCGTCGTGCCCTCGCCATCATCGGTCGCCGTGTCGGCCGGTGCCGGCTCGTCGGTGTCGACCGGGGGTGCCACGGTGGTGACCGCCACGGTCGGTGCAGGCGTTGTCGGCGTGGCTGCCTCTCGGTCCTTCCCGCATGCGCTCGCGACCAAGGCCAACACTGCGACGACTGCCACTGAACGTACAGACTTTCGAGCCATCTGAGCTTCCCCCCGGAGTGATCGTGACCTTGAACCTAACACTTTCTGACGGGTCGTCAGAAAGTGTGCCGCCATGATAGAACAAGGGCATGTCTGGGGGGACCACGGCCTACGAGCGCACCGGCGAAGGTGTTTTCACCGCGCCGCTGGAGCTGAGCTACCCGTACTCGCGAACCGTTGGTGGCACGCTGTCGCGCTTCTTCACGTCGTTACGAGATGGCCGGATCGAGGGAACTCGCGGCAGCGACGGTCGTGTCTACGTGCCACCCGCCGAGTTCGATCCCCTGACCGGGGCGCCCTGCACCGAATGGGTGACCGTCGCCGAGCAGGGCACCGTCACCACGTGGTCGTGGCAAGCCCATGCCCAGCCGGATCAACCGCTGGCCCATCCGTTCGCGTGGGCCGTGATCCGCCTTGACGGCGCCGATGTGGGGATGCTCCATGCAGTCGATGCGGGCGAACCGGCGCACATCGCGACCGGCAGCCGGGTGACGGTGCGCTGGGCCGCCGAGCGTCACGGCGGGATCGATGACATCGCCTGCTTCGACCTGCTCGCGCCCGAGCCGGGTCTGTCGTGAGCGACGAAGTGTTGCGGCTGCGCCAACCGGTGTCGGTCACCTACGAGTGGTCGGCCGGTCCGGCTGCGTCGGCACATCTGCAGGGCCTGCTTGATGGTCGGCTGATCGGCCGCCGGTGCACCTCGTGCGCGCAGGTGTACTTCCCGCCGCGCAACGGCGTGTGCCCGCGATGCGCGGCACCGCTTGGCGGCGAGGTGGAGGTTGGCCCGAGCGGCACGATCACGACGTTCTGCGTGGTCAACGTGGCGTTCCTCGGCCAGGCGGTGAAGATCCCATACGTCGCTGCGCAGATCGTGCTCGATGGGGCCGACATCTCGATGCAGCACCTCATCCAGGAGTGCGTTGCGCACGACGTGCGAATCGGGATGCGTGTCGAGCCGGTCTGGAAGGCGCGCGATGAATGGGGGCCGACGCTGGAGAACATCCGCTACTTCCGTCCGAACGGCGAGCCCGACGCGGCCACGATCAAGGCCACCTCATGACCCGCGACGTGACCCGCGACATTGCCATCGTCGCCACTGCGCAGCGGCCCCTGGATCTGCGCACCAGGCTCACCTCGGTCGAGCTGATCGCCCCGACGATCGCCGCCGCCGTGCAGCGCGCCGGGCTGGAACGTCACGAAATCGGTTTCTGGTGCCACGGCAGCTGCGACTACATGAGCGGCCAGCCGTTCAGCTTTGTCTCGGCGGTCGATGCGATCGGAGCGTGGCCGCCGATCGTGGAGAGCCACGTCGAAGGTGACGGCGCACTTGCGCTGTACGAAGCTTGGATCAAGATTCAGACCGGCGAGTGCGACACAGCGCTGGTGTTCGCCAACGGCAAGACCACCGCGGGTCCGATCGACCGCATCCTCACCCTGCAACTCGACCCGTACACCGTTGCTCCGCTGTGGCCGGGTGCCACCGCGATCGCCGCACTCCAAGCACGTGCCTGTCTTGACGCCGGTGTCGTCACCGAAGCAGCGATGGCGGCCGTGGCCGAACGCAGCATCGCCGCCGGCATCGCCAACCCGAACGTCGGCTGGGGAGCGGCGGCCTCTGCGGCCGACCTGCTCGATCGCCCGTACACCGCACAACCCTTACGGGGCCACGATTGCAGCATGCCCGCCGACGGATCGGTCGCCGTGGTGCTTGCCGCAGGAGACGTCGCCAGGGCGCTGTGTGCCAGGCCGGCATGGATTCGTGGCATCGATCACCGCATCGACACGCAACGCCTTGGTGCTCGCTCGCTGACCGAATCGTCGTCGGCACGGATCGCCGCCGAGCACGCCGGTGCGCGTGGCGACCGAATCGATGTGGCCGAGGTGTACGCCCCGTTCACCCATCAAGAGATCCTCCTCCGCAATGCGTTCGGCCTCGACCCGGAACACACCTCGATCAACCCGAGCGGCGGCGCGCTGTGCGCCAACCCGCAGATGGCCGCTGGCTTGATCCGGTTCGCCGAAGCGGCCGACCGGGTGCACTCCGGTGCCGCCGATCGGGCGCTGGCGCACTCCACCAGCGGACCGTGCTTGCAACAGAACCTGGTCGCCGTACTGGAGGGGGACTGATGGCCGAGCGCTGCGCAGTGATCGGTGTCGGCCAGACCCAGCACACGGCGTGCCGCGCCGATGTATCCATCGCCGGGCTCGTCCGCGAGGCAACCGACCGGGCACTGGAATCGGCTGGGCTCACGTTGGCCGAAATCGACGCGATCGTCATCGGCAAGGCTCCCGACATGTTGGAGGGCATTGCCATGCCCGAGCTGTGGTTGGCCGACGCATTGGCCGCTCACGGCAAGCCGGTGTTCCGGGTGCACACCGCAGGTTCGGTCGGCGGGTCCACGGCGATCGTCGCCGCCCAGCATGTGATGTCGGGAGTCCACAAGCGGGTGCTCACCATCGGGTTCGAAAAGCAGAGCGACGGCAATGCGATGTGGGCCCTGTCGGTGCCGATCCCGTTCGGGATGCCGGTACACGCCGGTGCCGGCGGGTACTTCTCGCCGATCGTGCGCACCTACATCGCGCGCTACAACGTGCCGGGTCATATCGGCGCGTTGGTCGCGGTGAAAGACCGCGGCAACGCTCTGAGGAACCCGTATGCGCACCTGCACGAGCAAGGGCTCACGCTGGAAAAGGCGATGGAGTCGCCGATGCTGTGGGACCCGATCCGTTTCGTCGAGACATGCCCGTCCTCTGATGGGGCGATGGCGCTGGTTCTGGCCGATGAGGCCACGGCCGACGCGCACGTTGCCGACAGCGGCAAGCCGGTGGCCTGGATCCATGCCACGGCGATGCGCAGCGAGCCGACCATGTTCGCCGGCCGCGAACAGGTCAGCCCGGTCGCCGGCGAGATGTGCGCTGCCGACCTGTGGCGCAAGGCCGGCATCACCAACCCTGCCGCCGAGATCGACGCAGTCGAGCTGTACGTTCCGTTTTCGTGGTTCGAGCCGATGTGGTTGGAGAACCTCGGCTTCGCCCCCAAGGGGGACGGGTGGCGTTGGGTCGAAGACGGTGTTACAGAGATCGATGGATCGCTGCCCGTCAACGCGTCGGGCGGCGTGCTGTCATCGAACCCGATCGGCGCGAGCGGGATGCTCCGCTTCGGTGAGGCGGCGATGCAGGTGATGGGCATCGCCGGTGAGCATCAGGTTACCGATGCACGCAAGGCCGTCGGCCATGCGTACGGAGGGGGATCGCAGTTCTTCGCGATGTGGCTGGTGGGCAAGGACAAGCCGTAGATGTCAACGACGCTGCCACACCGGGGCACGCCGCTCGGCGAACGCCCGCGGCCCCTCCTGGGCGTCGGAGGTGGTGAAGATCGGCCAGCCGATCTCGAACTCGCGGGCGAGGGCTTCGGCCTCGGGCATCGAAGCTGTTTCCTGAACGGACTGCAGGATCGCCTCGACGGCCAGCGGTGCATTGGCAGTGATCATCTCGGCGAGTTCCATGGCCTTGGCGAGTGCCTGCCCGTCTGGCACCACGTGGCCGATCAAGCCGATCGCCAGCGCTTCGGACGCGGTGTAGGCGCGGGCGGTGAGCAGCATCTCCATCGCTGCCGCGTAGCCGATCTGGCGTTGCAGGCGCACCGTGCTCCCACCCACCGGGAACAGGCCGCGGCGGGCTTCGAACACGCCGAACGTGGCGCTCTCGCCGGCCACACGAAGGTGGGTGGCTTGCAAGATCTCGGTGCCGCCGGCGACGGCATGGCCCTCGACCGCAGCGATCAAGGGCTTACGCAACCGGTAGTGACGCAGCAGCGCTTTCCAGTGCAGGTCGGGATCGGCGGCCCAGCGCTCGGCGTAGGGGTTGGGCGCGCCGTCGTCGCGTGCCGCGGCCTTCAGGTCCATCCCCGTGCAGAACGAGCCGCCGGCGCCGGTGAGCACCGCGCAGCGCAAGTCGTCGTCGGCGTTCAGTTGCTGCCATGCGTCGGCCATGCCGGCCAGCATCGCCGAGCTCAGTGCGTTCTTGGCCTCCGGGCGGTTCATCGTCACCACCAGGACGTGCCCGATCTGTTCAACCTGCAGATGCTCCGTACCCGCCACGATGGGCTCCCTTCGTCGGCCGCACAGTATCGAGCCCGCTGCGTCGCCTGGCCCGTCGGAGGTCGCTGATGGAACATCCCGATCGTTACCTCGTCATCTCTGCCGATTGCCATGGCGGGTCTGATTTTGCTGGCTACCGGCCGTACCTCGAGCGGCGCTACCTCGACGAATTCGATGCGTGGGCGGCGGCGTACGAGAACCCCTACGACGATCTCACCGGGCCCGACGGGTCGCGCAACTGGGACTCCGATCGCCGCCTCCATGACATGGATTCCGATGGCATCGTCGCCGAGGTGATCTTCCCGAACACCATCCCGCCGTTCTTCCCGAAGGCGTCGCTCACGTTCCAGCCGCCCGCGCTCAACGCAGGTGATGTCGAGCGACGGTGGGCCGGGCTGCGGGCGCACAACCGCTGGCTCGCCGACTTCTGCGCCGCCGTTCCCGGCCGGCGGGCCGGCATCTGCCAGGTGATGCTGCACGACACCGACGCAGCGGTTGCCGAGGTACGCGCTGCGCATCGGGCGGGGCTGACCGGTGGCGTGCTGCTGCCCGGCGTGCCGCCTGGTTCGGGCCTCGCTCCGCTGTTCGACGGCGAGCACTACGACCCGCTGTTCGCAGCGTGCGCCGAACTGGGCATGCCGCTGAACAACCACGGTGGCAGCGCCAGCCCGCCGATGGGAGACACCGCAGAAGATCCGGTGATCTTCCTGCTCGAGGTGACGTGGTGGTCGCATCGCACCCTCGCCCACCTCATCGTCTCGGGAGCGATGCAGCGCCATCCGAACCTGCAGGTGGTGTTCACCGAACAGGGCACTGCGTGGGTGCCCGACGAACTCGCCAGGCTCGACTACTTCTTCACCAGGATGCGCACCGCCGTCGGCTCACAGGAGCACGTGTGGGGGATGCCGGTGATGGACAAGCTGCCGTTGCAACCGAGTGAGTACTTTGCCAGACAGTGCCACATCGGGGCCAGCTTCATTCGCCCGGCAGAGGTACCGCTGCGCGCCGTTGTCGGTGTCGACCGGATCATGTGGGGCAGCGACTATCCGCACAAGGAAGCCAGCTTCCCGTTCACCGCCGAGGCGTTGCGCGCGTCATTCGCAGGCGTACCCCACGATGAGGCGGCCGCGTTGCTCGGTGGGAACGCAGCGAGTCTGTACGGCTTCGATCTGGCCGCGCTGCGACCCATCGCCGACCGGATCGGCCCGCTGATCAGCGATGTCGATGTGCCGTTGCAGCGCGGTGATGTACCGCTGCACGCCGAGAAATGCCCAGCGCTCGTGGGATTCGGCGCAGCTGCGAGCTGATCGTCAGTCAACGGCAAACACGCACAAACAAAGGGGAATCAAATGGGACGGATCAGGTACGGGGGACGCACGCCAGACCAACTGCGCAACCGCGAGTTGGAAACGACGTCGGTGCAGACGTGGGCCACCACGCTGACCGCGGTGTACGAGACCGACCCCGAGGCGTTGGCCGCGGTGCTGCCCCAGCCGCTCGTTCCATCCGGCGAACCGCTGGTGCGAGTCACGTTCGCGGCGGTCGACATCGGCCTTGGACGGCCCCCGTTCGGCGCTGGCACGTTCGCCGTCGAATGTATGCACGACCGCATGCTCGGCGGGTACCCGTTGGTGATGCCGATGACCACCGAGCAGGCCGTGGTCGGCGGGCGCGAGACCTTTGGTGAACCGAAGAAGCTTGGTGACGTCACCCTCGTTCGCGATAGCGACGCGATCGGCAGCGCGGTGCGTGGGGCGTTCACGCGGATGGGTGTGACGTTCGTTGAGATCAACGGCACGATCACCGCCGAGGAGCCGGTCACCCCTGATCGTCGGCGTACCGACTTCTACTTCAAGTTCCTGCTCGACCCTGCCGGCAAGGGGTTCGACAGCGACCCGTGGCTGGTGCACTGCCACCGTGACGAACAAACCCGGGCGGTGTGGAAGGTGGACGGCGAGATCACGTTGCGCGAATCGAAGTTCGACCCGGTGATCGACCTGCCGGTTCGCGAGGTCCGGTTCATCGAGTTCGCCGAGCGGTCCAGCTCGCAGCACGGCGAATTGATCACGACGGTCCCCGGCGAATGGGTGCGCCCGTTCGTCCACCAGCGCTACGACGACCTCTCCGTGGTGGGGGCCGACTAGTGGAACGCTTCGACGGCCGTGTCGCGGTCGTCACCGGCGGCGGTGGCGGGCTCGGCCGGGCGATGGGGGAGCGTTTTGCCCGCGAGGGCATGCACGTGGTGCTCGCCGATGTGCAGGCCGACCTGTTGGCGGCGACCGAGCGCGAGCTCCGCGACGAGGGTCTCGACGTGCGCGGCGTGGTCACCGATGTCACCAGCTACGACTCTGTCGAAGCGTTGCGCGACCGGACGCTCGAACTGTTCGGCGGGGTGCACGTGGTGTGCAACAACGCCGGTATCGGAGCCGGTGCCGAGGGTCGGATGTGGGAACACGAACTGAACGATTGGAAGTGGGCGATCGCGGTCAACGTGATGGGCGTGGTGCACGGGATCAACGCGTTCGTCCCAGTGATGCTGGCCCAAGGTGATGAGGGCCATGTGGTCAACACGTCCTCCGGTAACGGTGGAGTTTCCCCGCTCCCGAGCACACCGCAGTATGCGGCGACGAAGGCTGCGGTGGTCACCATCACCGAGTGCCTCTACGGCCAGTTGCTCGACGTGGGCAGCGACATGGCGGCATCGGTGCTGTTTCCCGGGCCGCACATGTTGCGCACCGGGCTGTTCGAATCGTGGCGTTCACGCACCGACGAGTTCGCCAAGCAGCGGCCACGCGTCACCCCGTACACCACGGTCGAGCAGATCGAGGAGCAAATGACAGCGGCCGGCATCGCGATCGCCTACACCCCGGTCGAGGAGGTTGCCGAACGAGTGGTCGTGGCCCTACGAACCAAGCAGTTCTGGATTCACGCCGACAGCGAACGAACCGATCTGCAGATCCACGCCCGAGCCGCCTCGATGCTGGCTCGGTCCAATCCGACCTACCTCCGGGCCGTACCCGGCTGAGCAATCGAGACACATCCGATGAACGCAGCACCCCAGCCCAACGATCCGTACGTGATCGTCTCCGCCGACAGCCACGCCGGTCTGCCGACGGAGGACTACCGCCAGTACCTCGACAGCAAGTACTACCCCGAGTTCGACGAGTTCATCGGTGAGCGCCACCTTGCCCTCGCGGCGATGACGCAGCTCGGCGTGCGCAACGAGGACTACGCCAAGCGCTGGTTCGAAGAGCACGAGGAGGCGTTGCGTGGCGGCTGGGATGCAACGCGGCGCGACCAGGAGCTCGACGGTGACGGTGTTGCCGGCGAGGTTGTGTTCCCCGACGCCGATGCGGTCGAGAGCCGCACGTGCGTGCCCTTCGGTGCGGGCCTCGGCATGTCCGGCGACATGAACCCGGAACTTGGCCTCGCTGGCGCGATCGCTCACAACCGGTGGCTCGCCGAGCTGTGTTCGAACAGCCCCGAGCGTCGTCGTGGCGTCGCGCTGGTGCCGATCACCGCCGAGTTGACGAAGGTCCTGGCCGAGATCCGCCGGGCCAAAGACAGTGGACTCGGCGCAGTGATGATCCCGGCGATGTGGGTGGATCAGAAGCCGTACCACGACCGCTGCTACGACCCGGTGTGGGCACTGTGCGAGGAACTGTCGATGCCGGTCGTGACGCACTCGGGCCCGGCACCGCGCCAGGAGTACGGCGACCACCTCGGCATCTACGTCAGCGAGGTCACCTGGTGGCCGGCGCGACCGATGTGGTTCCTGCTGTGGTCGGGCGTGTTCGAACGGTTTCCCGGGCTGCGTTTCGGGGTGACCGAGGCCGGGTGCTGGTGGCTGCCGTCGATGATCTGGTTCTGGGACCGGCTTGCCCTCGGTCAGAAGGGCACCGAGAAGCTTGGTGCCAATCCGTTCGGTGGACTGACGATGTTGCCGTCGGAGTACATCGACCGCAACTGCTTCATCGGCGCGTCCAACACCAAACGCCGCGAGCTCGGCATGCGCTACGAGATCGGCATCGACAACATCATGTGGGGCAACGACTTTCCCCATCCGGAGGGCACATGGCCGAACACGCGCGAGTGGTTGCGTAAGACGTTCCACGACATCCCCATCGACGAGACACGGCGGATGGTCGGCTTGGCCGCGGCAGAGAACTTCGGCTTCGATCTCACCTCGCTCGCGCACCATGCCCACAAGGTCGGCCCCACGCCGACCGACTTCGGCCAGATCACCGACGATGATCCCACCGGCGCTCGCCTCGAAGCGTTGTGGGCGCCGGTGAAAGCCGTCGGCCGCCACTGGCTGACCGACAACGACTTCTCGCTGCTCGATCTGGCGGAACGCCCATGACCACCACCTTCAACCTCGCCGACCTGTTCGAACAGGCAGCCGACGAGTGGCCCGATCGCATCTACGTGATCGACGAGCGTCAGCAGCGCACATTCGCCGAAATGGATGCCCGCGCCAACCGGCTTGCCCACCACCTTGCCGCACAAGGGGTCGGACCTGGCGATCACGTCGGGATCTACGCGCTCAACCGCGTCGAGTGGGTGGAGACGCTGTGGGCCGTGTTCAAGCTGCGCGCCGTGTGGATCAACATCAACTACCGCTACGTCGAAGACGAACTTGCGTACCTGTTCAACGACGCCGGCCTGCACCACCTGGTGGTCGAGCCGGAGTTCGCCGACAGGGCCCGATCGGTTGCGCCGGATCTGGCGATGCTGGTGATCGGGCCCGAGTACGAGGCTGCGCTCGCCGCCCAATCGGCTGTCCGCGACTTCGCCCAGCGTTCCGACGACGACCTGTACATCCTGTTCACCGGGGGGACCACCGGGATGCCAAAGGGTGTCGTGTGGCGTCACCGCGATGTGGTCATGGCCCTCGGCGGGGGAATCGACATGCGTACCGGTGAGGTCGTCGAGCGCCCCGAGGACTTCATCACCAAAGGCCGCAACGGTTTCGCGATGATGTCGCATCCGGTCGCCCCGCTGATGCACGGCGCCACCCAGTGGAGCCTCATGGGGCAGGGCACGATCGGCAACGGCAGTGTGTTGCGCGCCCGCTTCGACCCGCACGATCTGTGGCGCACCGTGGAACGGCATCGGGTCAACCTGTTGATGATCACCGGCGACGCGATGGCCAGGCCGATGCTCGACGCGCTCGACGCAGCCGGAGCCGAGTACGACCTGTCGTCGCTGTTCGCGATCTCGTCCAGCGCGGTGCTGTTTTCCCAGACCTGCAAGGACCGCTTCCTCGACCTGCTGCCCAACCTGGTCATCACCGACGCGATCGGGTCCAGCGAATCAGGCGGCAACGGCCTCACGATGGTCTCGCGGGGCACGGTGATGAAGGGTGGGCCGACGGTCACGGCTTCACGCGACGCAGTCGTGTTGGACGACGACCTTCGCCCGATCGGTCCCGGTTCCGGCATCGTCGGCAGGCTGGCGCGCAGCGGCAACATCCCGCTCGGCTACCTCAACGATCCGGTGAAGACGGCGGCCACGTTCGTGACGGGTGCCGACGGTGTGCGCTACGTGATCCCCGGCGACTACGCAACGATCGAAGCCGACGGTTCGCTGACCCTGCTCGGGCGCGGCTCGGTCAGCATCAACACCGGCGGCGAGAAGGTGTTCCCCGAGGAGATCGAGAACGCGCTGAAGGCTCACCCCGGCGTGTTCGATGCGGTGGTCGTCGGCGTGCCCGACGAGCGCTGGGGCGAGCGCGTGGCGGCCGTGGTGGCCCCCGTGCCGGGCATCGAAGTCACCCTCGACAGCGTCCAAGCCCACTGCCGGGCACACGTAGCGGGCTACAAGGTACCGCGCCAGCTCACCCTCGTCGACGAGGTGGTCCGTTCTCCAGCCGGCAAGAGCGACTACCGGTGGGCCAAGCGAGTCGCCGCCGACGATGCGGCCATCCCTGGCCCGGTCCCCGGCCCGAAGTAGCTGAAGGAGACGATCATGGCTCACCCACTTGACGAGTTCCCGATCCACCAGGTGCCGTTGTCGATGGCCTACGTCGGCACCACCGACAAGGACTTCTACGACCGCAGCATCTTCCATGTCATCCCCCATGGGCACGTCGACATGCAGGTGATCACCGGGTTCGGCGTGTATCCCAATCTCGGGACACGCGACGCGTACTGCTGCGTGCGGGTTGGCACCGATCAGCACGTGGTGCGGGCCAGCGACGCAATGGATGACGACCGGATGCGGATGGAGGTCGGTCCGATCCGGATCGAGGTGCTCGAACCACTGAAGCGTGTTCGGGTCGTGTGCGACGGCGGACCCGACGAGGTGTCGTGCGACATCGAGTGGACCCCGGCGGTGCCCGTCCACGACGAATCGCATCACGTGATGCGCCAGGGGACGCGAGCGATCCTTGACGCGAGTCGTTTTCTCGGAGTGGGTTGTTGGACCGGTACCGTGCGCGCCGGTGGGCGGCAGTGGGATCTCGACCACGAACATTTCACCGGTACCCGCGACCGTTCGTGGGGCATCCGCCCGGTCGGAGAGTCGCAGCCTCCCGGGCGCTGGGCGGCCGAACTGGAGCCGAAGCTGCACTGGTTCTGGATCCCGTTGCGGTTTCCCGAGTTTTCCACCGTGGTCATCGTGCAGGAGGAGCCGAGCGGCCTTCGCACGCTCAACGACGCGGTGCGGATGTGGCCGATGGGCAGCGGGCGCGAGCCCGAGCAGCTCGGTTGGCCGCAGGTGGACGTGCGCTATCGCTCGGGCTCGCGTACCCCCGAGTCGGCCACGATCCATGCCCATGACCGCGGCCGCAACCCGGTCACGATCGAGGTCGAGGTGCTCGGCTCGATGCCGCTCAACGTCGGTTGTGGCTATGGCGGCGACCCCGACTGGGCGCACGGTCAGTGGCGCGGGCGCGGCTATTGCGAGCGCGTTACCTACGACCTCACCGATCCGGTGGTGACCGGACGCGTCCCGTTCTCGGTGGTCGATCACATCGCCAGGGCGCGATGCGGCGACCAGGTCGGCTACGGCATCTTCGAACACGGCACCGTCGGCCGCCACGACCCCACCGGCTTCACCGACCTGTTCTCCGTCGCCCCGTAGCGAAGTCCGACCGGAGCTCGTGGTTTCGGCCGGGCTCGTGTCATCGAGTCCCTGCGTGTCATCCGAGTCCCTGCGCACGCGACGCTGACGACGATCCGGTGCGACACGGTCCGTCACCACGCCGGATCAACACATGGAGCGCCGTCGCCCCAAAGCGCATGGTGCGTGCGCGACCTCACGGCGGGCACGGCCGAGGAGCCGCGGCGACGCGATGATTGGAGGGCCGTTGACGAGGACCTCTACGCGGTAGCGATGCTCGCCGGCGTGGCCGGTTCTAGGCCTCAAGACATCGGGTCGGCGCAAACCCGCTCGTGAGGACCCATGGCGTCGACGGCCGTGCGGGTGTGCAGTGTGCCGTGACCCATCAGCGATACCGGGATGACGCGCCGGACGATGCACTTGCCGAAGT
>JANNHO010000046.1:0-2218 GCA_031404435.1 Acidimicrobiaceae bacterium
GATGGTGCTGTCGCGCGATCAGCTCCTCGAGCGGGTGTGGGGTTATGAGTACCTCGGCGACAGCCGCCTCGTCGACGCCCATGTCCGCCGCCTCCGGGTCAAGGTCGAAGACCACCCCGACGAACCAAAGCTGATCGTCACAGCCCGCGGAATCGGGTATCGCCTACTCGGCTGACAGGGTGGCTTTGGCATAGTGTCAGTCGACGTCACGTAGATGTCGTCGTTGTTGAAACGATCGAGCAGTTCGGCATTCACGATCTCGCGGATGCCGCCCGGAACCGCAGGCTGCGGGGCCGTATCGGTCGATACGATCAGATCCCTCGGCCGTACGGGCGTCGGGTAGTGCTTGCGCAGGATCACGTGCGTCTCGCCGTTGAGGTCAACATCCGACAACACCACCTCGGCGTCAACGAAGCCGAGTCTCTCAGCAGCGCTGCTGACCGTCAGATGCCTTGGGCGATTATTTTGCTGGTGGCGTCAGCGCGTTCTCGGTGGCTGTCGAACGGTTCAGTCCTGCCCGATGCAGCGCAACCGATGAACGCTTCCAACGGGTCATCGAGGCGTGCGGCGAACTCGTCTATGGGTGTCTCGGTGGCGATCCCGCGGCGTGCTGCTTCGGCTGTGAGCCGGGAGGCGAATTACTCGATCGTGATCGACATAACCCGAGCATACGCGTTACGCCGGTTCTGCTGTTCGCGTTCGAGCCAGCGGCGTTGTGCACGTGGCCACAACGCTGGCTGCGCCCGCGTGGTCGGGCTGGCGACGGTGGCTGTGCGGTGTTTCGATGACGCGATGGCGTTCGCACATTCGGTCAGCACGCCAAGGTTGCTGATGAGATCGTCGTCAGGCTTCGGTTTCAGTCTCGGTGTCATGTCTCGGTTGTGATGCGGACGAGGGGTTGGCCGGTGTCGAGTTGTTGGCCGGGTTGCACGAAGATCTCGGCGACCTGGCCGGTGGTTGGTGCGACGATTTGGTGTTCCATCTTCATCGCTTCGATCGTGACCATCGCTTGGCCGGCTTCGACGGTGTCGCCGGTGTTGACGAGGACGCGCAGCACCGATCCGGGCATCGGCGCAGTCAGCGAACCGGCCCGGCCGGCGTCGGCTGGCAGCGTGAAGTGCGGTTGGATGGCAAGCGTGAACCGGCCGCCAAGCAGGTACACGCTGCCGTCGTGGATCACTGGGGTGCGCAGGCGGGCGAGGTCGTGCGCGGCGAGCACATCGACCGGTTGGCCATCGACGATCATGTCGACCACGGTGCCAGCGCGGTCATGGCGGTACGTCACGACGTGGTCGGCGAGCTCGATCCGGAACGGCTGTGACGGGTTGTTGCGCCACCCGGCGGGCAATGTGTCGAGCACCGTCCGCCGTGATGCCGCGTCGGCGATCACAGTGAGTGCTGCTGCGGCGATCAGTTCCGGCGCGGGCAGTGGGGGAGCGCCCGGCGGGGTGCGGTCGAGATAGCCGGTGTCGATGCCGGGTCCGCCTGGCGGGTCGATGGTGTCGAGTTGCTCGGCCAGCGCGATGAGTTGTTCGCGGTTGGTGGTCGGGCCGATGATCGTCGCGTGCGTGAGCGCGGCGACGATACGGCGGGCAGCGATGCGGCGGGTGGGGCCATGGGCGATCACCTTGGCGATCATCGAGTCGTAGTACGGACTGATGACCGACCCACTCTCGACGCCGCTGTCCACACGGACGCCCGCAACCGGGGCGAACTCGAACCGCTCGAATCGTCCCGCGCTCGGCCGGTAGTCGTGAAACGGGTCCTCGGCGCACAACCGCACCTCGATCGCATGACCGGTCCGCGTCGGATGCAGCGCCGCATCAGGCAAGGGTTCACCTGAGGCGACGAGCAACTGCAGTTCCACCAGATCGAGCCCGGTGATCATCTCCGTCACCGGGTGCTCCACCTGCAAGCGAGTGTTCATCTCGAGAAACGAATACGTACCCGCAGGGTCGAGCAGGAACTCCACGGTGCCAGCGCCCACGTAGCCGACCGCGATCGCGGCAGCCACAGCAGCCTCGCCCATCTGCCGGCGGAGCGGCTCGTCGACCGCAGGCGATGGGCTCTCCTCGACGATCTTCTGATGCCGCCGTTGCAGGGTGCAGTCGCGCTCGAACAGCGACACGGTGTTGCCGTGATGGTCGGCGAACACCTGGATCTCCACATGGCGGCCACCCTCGACGTAGCGCTCGACGAACACCGTGCCGTCACCGAA
>JANNHO010000047.1:0-1930 GCA_031404435.1 Acidimicrobiaceae bacterium
GGTGCCGGCGGCAGGATGCGGGGCACTTCAAGGCGCTCGTCGACACCGGTGTAGAACTCGACGTTCATCGTGTAGACGTTCTTGACGCTGAGCGCGTAGCCGAGCGCCCCACCGATCAACAGACCCCCACGAGCGATGGCCAGGATCATGTCGGGCTCGTAGTCGTCGGCGACCATCTGGGCCAGATCTCGCGACGCCGTGCCAAACATCTCCCACGTCATGATCTCTCGCTCGCTCACAACACCACTCAACTTTCATCGCCGGTGAAACGCTGACACCGGACAGTGCAAGCTCGAACCCACGGTAGACGATCGGGTCCTCCGGGTGCACATGCTCGCAGCGCGAGCAGCGACCGAATTGCCGGTTTCACAGGGCGATGTCGGCGGGACGGACCGGTACCCGGGTGAGGTCGCGACCGATTGCATCGCGGATCGCAGCCACCACCGCCGGGGTCGACGAGATGCACGGCGGCTCCCCCACGCCCTTGGCCCCGAGGGGGGCCAGCGGATCGGGCTCCTCGATCAGCACCGCCACCACATCGGGCATATCAAGCATCGTCGGTAGCAGGTAATCGGTGAAGCTGGCATTGCGCACACGGCCGTCGACCTGGATGATCTCCTCCATCACCGCCAACCCCACCCCTTGAGCGATACCACCTTCGATCTGGCCGAGCACGCTGAGCGGGTTCAGGGCACGGCCGACATCTTGGGCCGTAGCGATCTGAACCACCTTCACCAGGCCGAGATCCACGTCGACGTCGACCACCGCGCGGTGAGCAACGAACGCAAATGCGGTGTGGCAATTGCCTTGGCCGTGCTCGTCAAGATCAAACGTTGGCGGGTGATGGTGCTCGAAGGTCTCTTCGATGTCGACGCCGGCCGACACATCGGCAACGGGTATGCGCAAGCTGCCGACCGTGTCGATCACGTCGCGACCGTCGATCGCCAGACGCAACGGGTCGACCCCGTGGAGCGCCCCGACATGTTCGAACAGGCGCTCACGTACCAGGCGGCAGGCACCGTCGACCGCGCCACCGCTCATCCACGTCTGCCGTGACGCCGACGTGGAACCGGCGGACCCGATCGTGGTGTCGATCGGTTCCAGCAGGACCTCATCGACGCCGAGCACCGACCGGGCGATCTGCGCGGCGAGCGTGACGAACCCCTGGCCGACCTCGCTGGTGGCGAACTTCAACCACACCACACCGTCACGGAGCCGACACCTGGCCGTCGAATAATCATCGAAACCCTCGGAATACATCAGGTTCTTGATCGACACTCCCCACCCGATTCCACGGCGGATGTGGCCCGCGTCGGCGGTGAGCCCGGCACCGCCGGGGAGCCGCATCGGATCGCCGTCATGCCCGCCGATGGGCTCGTCGGGCAACGGCAACGCCGCCGTTTCCTGGATGCAGCGAGCCACCGGGGCGACGTTGAGAATCGGCTGACCGGTGATCAGCCGATCGCCGGTGACCATCGCGTTGCGCAACCGGATCTCCACCGGCGTGAGCCCACATGCGGCAGCGAGACGGTCCATCTGGCTCTCGTGGGCGAAGCACGCCTGCACCACTCCGAAGCCGCGCATTGCCCCACACGGCAGGTTGTTGGTGCGCACGACGCAGCCGTCGACGACCGCGTTGGGGCAGCGATACGGGCCCTGGGCGTGGGTGACGGCATTGATCAGCACTGCTGACGACGTGGATGCGTAGGCCCCGCCGTCGAGCACGAACCTCGCTTCGATCTTGACGATCAGGCCGTTCGCGTCGGCGTGGTGGCGCATCCAGATGCGTGCCGGGTGCCGGTGCACATGACCGAGGAAGCTTTCCTCGCGGCTGTAGGCGATGCGCACCGGACGCCCGGTACGCAGCGCCAGCAGGCACGTGTGCACCTGCAAGCTGATGTCTTCGCGAGCACCGAACGCTCCCCCGACC
>JANNHO010000048.1:0-8965 GCA_031404435.1 Acidimicrobiaceae bacterium
CGCGAGGCCTACCACTGCAAGGGGATTATCGGCAATCTGCTCAACTTTGGCAGAAAATCCGACGGCCTGCTCGGGACCGTAAATCTCAACGGGCTTCTGCTGGAAATCCTCGAATTGCTGCGACACCAGCCGAACTATGGACGACGATGAATGGTCAACGGAGGTTGTGATGAAGCTGCCCACACATGCACGGTTCGTGGTGATCGGTGCCGGGATCCATGGACTCTCCACCGCATACCACCTTGCCAAGGCGCTCGTCGCCGACGGCTCCGGCTGGGGCGGTGACGTCGTCGTCGTCGACAAGAACGGGGTTGGCGCGGGGGCCAGCGGGATCGCCTGCGGGGTGATCCGCAACAACTACTTCCAGCCGGCGATGCGACGGCTGATGGCGCACTCGGTCGGCGTGTGGGAGACCCACGTCGATGCGTTGAGCTACCACCCGGTGGGGTACATGCAGATCGCCCCCGAGGCGATGCGCGAGCAGGTCGGCTCGATCGCGGCGCAGCAGGCCGACATCGGTTACGCGAGCACCTTCATCGAGGGCGCGACCGCGAGCCAGACGTACATGGAGGGCATCTTCCACGACTGGCAGACCAAGAACATCACCTGCGTGCTCCACGAGCACCGCGGCGGGTACGCGAACAACATGGCGTCGATGACCGGGCTGGCGGCGATGTGTCGCGCCGAAGGGGTGCGCATCTTCACCGGTGTCAAGGTCACCGGCGTGCGGCGCGACTCGAATGGCGCGATCACCCACATCGACACACGCGCCGGCACGGACACCGACGGCGAGCAGGTCTCGATCGGATGCGAGCAGGTGGTCGTCGGTGCCGGACCGTGGGTGCGTGACTTCTGGAGCATGCTCGACCTGCCGGCAACCGTCACCGTGCGCGGGCGCGACGGGGTACTCTACGAACGGCCGATGTGGGTGTACTGGTGCCTGGAGGAAGGCACCCTGAACGTCGACCCCAGCTACCTCGTCAACAACGCTGGGGCGATGCCGCCGGTGGTACACGTCGATACCGATGCGCCGCTGTTCGACGACCAGACCGGCGAGTTGATCACGGACCGGATGTGGGGGAACTACTTCAAACCCGACTTCAACTTCGGCGGCGTGCAAGGTGGGGCGATGCCGTACATCGTCGATCGCCCCGTTGACGAAGTCGCCGTCGATCCCTACGGCACTGCCAGCCCCGACTTCGTCGTCGGCGCAGGCTTCAAGCGGATGTGGGCCTCGTCGCTGGCGCACTGCCTGAAGCGATTCGAAGGGATGAGCCACCTGATGTCGACCGAACCGTCCGGCGGCATCGGGTGCTTCACGCCCGACAGCTTCCCGGTGTTCGACCGGTTTTGCGACAACGTGTGGATCATCGCTGATTCCAATCACGGCTACAAGATGCTCGGTGTCGGCGAGCTCGTCGCCAAGTCGATCGTTGCCGACCGCACGCACGAACTGCTGCACCCGTTCCGGTTCTCGCGCTACGCCGAGGGCGATCTGCACCCGGTGAGCAACTCGCCGTTTCCCTGGTCATGAGTTGATGGCTGTTGACGCGGGCACACGGGATCTGTGGACAATCGGCGATAAGGGGATTCGATGATGAGGGGATTCGATGAGTGATACCGGCAAGCAGTGGGGCGGGGAGCCGTTCTGGGGTCTCGGTTCGGAGTGGGATCTCGACTGGGTGCTCGACGACGAGCAGCGCCGATTGCGCGACACCTTGATCGAGCTGTGCGAGCGCGAGATGCGGGCGAACGCGAAGCGCTTCGACGACAATCTCGAGTACCCGCGGCGCAACTTCGAGCTACTGGCCGAACACGGCTTCCTGTCGCTCACGGTCCCGAAGGAGTACGGCGGCCTCGGGCAGAACCACGTGATGTTCTCGGTGGTGTGCGAGACGATCGCCCGCTACGGCTGCGCGTCGACGGCCATGTGCTATGTGATGCACAGCGGGGCGGTCAACACGATCATGCTCCGGCCCACCGACTACCTGATCGACACCTACATCCGCCCGTTGAACACCGAGTGCAAAATCGGCACCCTGTCCTACAGCGACCCCGAGACCGGCTCGCACTTCTGGTACCCCATCTCGTCGGGGGCCGAGCGTGCCGACGGCGGATACAACGTCCGCAAGAAGGCATCGTGGACCACCTCGGCCGGGTTCGCCGACTTCTACGTACTGCAGACCACGAGCCCGGACTTCGACGGCTACAACGACCTGTCGGTGTTCGTCGTTGATAGCGACGCAGCCAAGGCGAAGCCCGAGCTGTGGGACGCCCTGGGCCTGCGCGGCAACCAGTCGGGATCGCTCGACGTGAACGGGTTCGTGCCCGACTCCCAGCTGATCGGCCCGGTCGGCGACGGTGCCGAGAGCAACGACGAAAGCGTCGACCCGTGGTTCCTGATCGGGTCGTCGTCGGTGTGGAACGGGATCAGCCTCGGCGCGCTCGACATCGCCAAGCGGCACACAACCCGCAAGAAGCACGTCGACGTCGGGCTGCGCGTCTGCGATTACCCAACCATCCAGGACTACGTCGGCGAGTGCCTCATCGATACGAACACGTGCCGGGCGTTCGTGCTGCAGGTCGCTCAAGCGCTCGACAGTGTCACCGTGAACAACACGGTCCGTCTGGAGCCGGGCACCACGGCGCGGGCGCAGTTCCTGCACTGGGCGTGGCAGATCAAGTTCTCCGCCGCCAAGAACGTCGCCCACGTCGGCGACAAGATGCTGCACGCCTGCGGCGGGAGCGGATACAAGCGGGACATGGAACTCGAGCGATACCTCCGCGACGGCAAGGCCGGGTGGGTGATGGGCCCGACCAACGAGGTGCTGCGCCAGTTCGTCGGCAAGGCGGTGCTGCTCGGCTTCGACAGCCTCGATTACTGGAACCAGTCGATCAACCAACGCGCTGTCGACAACGAGGTCAAGAAGATGGATGCCGGCCACAAGCGGGCGCTGGCTGAACGCCTGCTCGCCGAAGTTGCTGCCGACGAAGCTGCTGGTGCTGGTGCTGGTGCTGGCGCGGTGAAGACTGGCTGACGTGACCGGCCGGCGCCCGTTCGAGCCCGGCTTGGCGCCCCGCGTGCACGGGCTCGAGCGCTACCAGATCGTCCTCGGTCAGGCGGTGGTGCTCGGTCTCGAACCGGGCGACGAGCTCACGATCATCGACCGCGAGGGCGGCTCGCGTTGCCGACTCGAGGTGCTCGACGGTGCCGTACCCGGCATCGACTCGGTCGCCGAGCTGTTCGGAGCGGGCTCCGCGCCGGGTACCCGCGAGACGCTCCGCCTCGAACGATCGGCACGTGTGGCGGTGCTGTCACCGGATCGGTTGATGCAGCCGGACGAACACGATCCGGGCGGGGTGCTGGCGGTCGAGCTGCAACGGGCCAACGTGCCGGCCGGTGCCGAGCCTTTGCTCCCGGAGCCACTCGCGCGGCCGATGCTTGCCGATCTGCGCGTCGACCGTGCGACGGCCAGTTCCTACGAGGTGGCGGAGGGGCAGTGGATCCAGATCATCGACGTCGAGGGGCGCCAGTGCAGCGACCTTCTCGCGTTCAACGCTCGCCGTTTGCACGACGGCCACGAGCGAGGTATCGATCCAACAGTCACGCGGTCGCTGCTCGGCGCGCTCTATCCCAGTCCCGGGTTGGCGTCGAAGTACTACGACCGGGACATGCAGCCGCTACTGGAAGTGGTCCGCGACACCGTCGGCCGCCATGACACCTTCGGCGTGGCGTGCACGGCGAAGTACTACGAGGACCTCGGCTATCCAGGGCACGTCAGCTGCTCGGAGAACTTCAACGGTGCACTCGACCGGTTCGGCATCGAGCGGCGTCCAGGCTGGCCGGCGATCAACCTCTGGTACAACACGATGCTCGTCGGCAACACCATCACCCTCGACGAACCCGAGAGCCGCCCGGGCGACTACGTGTTGATGCGGGCGCTGAGCGACCTGGTGGTGGCAACATCGGCGTGCCCCGACGACGTCGACCCGACCAACGCCTGGAACCCCACCGACATCCACGTGCGCGTCTACGACGCGGCGCGCACCTTTACGAAAGCGATCGCCCACCGCGTGACACCCGATGCCGAGCCGACGTTGACCAAGCAGACCGGGTTCTCGCCCCGATGGGAGGCGCTGACCCGGCGCACGACGGAGTACCGCGGGTACTGGCTACCGTCTTCGTTCTCCGGTGTCGGCACGATCGGGGAGTACTGGGCCTGCCGCCAGCAGGCCGTGGTGATGGACCTGTCGCCGCTGCGCAAGTTCGAAGTCACCGGGCCCGATGCCGAGGCGTTGCTGCAGTACGCGCTGACCCGTGACGTGCGCAAGCTGTCGGTCGGGCAGGTGGTGTACTCGGCGATGTGCTCGCCGACGGGCGGGGTGATCGACGACGGCACCTTGTTCCGGCTCGGCCCTGACCTGTTCCGTTGGATCGGCGGTGACGAGTACGGCGGCACCTGGTTGCGCCAGCTCGCTGCCGAGCGCGGGTTGAAGGTGTGGGTGAAGCACTCCACCGACCAACTGCACAACGTCGCCGTGCAGGGCCCTGTCAGCCGCGACATCGTGCGAGAGGTGATCTGGACCCCGCCCGGCCAGCCGTCGGTCGACGAGCTGAAGTGGTTTCGCTTCACGATCGGCCGGCTCTTCGATGTCAACGGCCCGGCGGTGCTGGTGTCGCGCACCGGCTACTCGGGCGAGCTCGGTTATGAGATCTTCTGCCACCCCACCACGGCCACGACCGTGTGGGATGCACTGTTCGCCGCCGGTGGCCCGCACGGGCTGGTGCCGCTCGGGCTCGACGCGCTCGACGTGGTGCGGATCGAGGCCGGCCTGGTGTTTGCGGGCTACGAGTTCGACGACACCATCGACCCCTACGAAGCGGGCATCGGCTTCACGGTCGCATTGAACAAGGGCCAGCCCGGCGGTGACGGCTCCGGCTCTGGCTCTGGCTCCGGTGACGAGTTCGTGGGGCGCGAGGCGCTACGTCGGCGGAGCGCATCTCCGAATGCGGTGCTGGTCGGCCTCGAGCTGGGTGGCAGCGAGGTCGCCAACCACGGCGATTGCGTGCACGTCGGACGGCAGCAGATCGGTGTGGTCACCTCGGGGTGCCGATCACCGTGGTCGGGGACGAACATCGCACTGGCAAGGGTGTCGCCCGAGTATGCCGCAATCGGCACCGAGGTCGAGGTCGGCAAGATCGACGGCCACCAGAAGCGGATCCCGGCCGTGGTGGTGCGGTTCCCGTTCTACGACCCCGACAAGACCAAGCCCCGCTCCTAGCCCGCATTTCCCTCGGGAAACCTCTGTGCGGTTCAGACGGGGAGGTCGCCGGTGGCGGTGCGTGTGGTGCCGTGGTCGGTGAATGCTTTGATGGTGTTCTCGGCGATGCGCATCTGGTGGATTTCGTCGGCGCCATCGGCGAAACGGGCCCAGCGGGCATGCTGCATCATGTTGGCCAGCGGCGTGTCGGTGGAATAGCCGAGCGCACCGTGAACCTGGATGGCGCGGTCGATGATCCGGTTCAAGCTATTGGCCACGAAGTGCTTGGCCATGCTGACCTCGGTACGGAAATCGTCACCACGGTCGATCTTGTACGCCGCGTGCAACACCATCAGCTTGCATTGGTACAGCTCCATCGCCGAGTCGGCGATCAGCCACTGCACGCCTTGCTTTTCGGCCAGCAGGCTGCCGTGGCTGTAGCGGTTGAGTGAGCGGTCGACCATCATGTCGAGGGCGGTTTCGGCCTGGGCGATCCAACGCATGCAGTGGGCGAGGCGGGCGGGTCCGAGCCGGTACTGGCCGAGCCGGTGGCCATTGCCGCGACCACCGAGGATCTGCGAATTGTGCACGCGTAGATCCTCGATCACGATCTCGCTGTGGCCGCCGGGGCCGTGCATCGTTTCCACCTCGCGGACGTTGTTCCATCCGTCGCTCGGCAGGTCGACGATGAACGCGGTGTTGCCTCCACGCGATCCCTCCGGCACCTCGAGCTCGGTCTTGGCGATGAGGATCGCGAACTTGGCCCGGTTGGCGCCGGAGATGAACCACTTGTGCCCGTTGATCACCCATTCGTCGCCGTCTTGGATTGCGTGGGTGCGGATCAGGGTCGGGTCCGAGCCGGCGACCTCGGGCTCGGTCATCGCGAAACACGACGACGTGGTTCCCTCGCACAGCGGCTTGAGGTACTTCTCTTTCTGCTCAGGAGTGGCCCAGTGAAGCATCGTGTGCATGTTGCCCTCGTCGGGTGCCTGACAGTTGAGCACCCACGGACCCACCCGGGTCTTGGCCGCCTCGGCCTGCACCATCGCCAAGGCCACATGGCCGAGGCCCATCCCGCCCCATTCTGCGGGCATGTGCGGTAGCCACAGCCCGGCCTTCTTGGCGGTGGCCCGCAGCTTGATCAGCGTGCCGACGTAGTCGCGGTAGGAATCGCCTTTTATCTCGTCTCGGTGACCGAACGGCTCGATCGCCGGCTTGATCGTGTCGTCGACGAACGTGCGCACACGGGTGCGGATCTCTTCGTGCTCCGGCGCGAGCGTGAAATCGATAGCCATGAAATCCCCTTGGTTCATGGTGAGTGTCGCAACCGCACGGTGGTCGGCGCTGACCTCACCCGATCACGTGCAACGTACCGTGATGCCGACGCGGTGCCGAACTCAGAGCCCCACGGGCAAACGCTCGCAGATCTCGACTAGCGCTTGGCTCCGCCGTTGACCCGCATCATCTCGCCGCTGATCCAGCTGGCGGCCGGCGAACACAGGAACAGCACGGCAGTACCCATGTCGAGCGGGGTTCCGAGACGACCGAGGGGAATGTTCCAAGTCGCTTCAACCGCGGCTAACTCGGCTTCGTTGTTGATCCCCAAGGCCTTCATGAAGATCTCGGTTGGGACAGCTCCGGGGGCGACGCCGTTCACCCGGATACGTGGCGCAAGCTCGGCTGCCGCGGTCAACGTGAGCGAGTTCACCCCCGCCTTCGTCGCGCCGTAGTGACCGCTGCCGGGCACCGCGCCGAAACCGGCGCCGGAGGAGATGTTGATGATCGAACCCGTCTCCATGTACCTCGCCGCAGTGGTGATGCCCACCCACACGGCGGTCAGGTTGAGCGCCACGCAGTCATCCCACTGCTCGCGACTCAGCTCGGTCAACGGCATCCGCGCCGGCGATCCACCGGCGTTGTTGACCCAGATCGACAGTCGGCCGTACTCAGCGATCGCGGCGCGAGCGAGACGGTCGACCGCCTCGTCGTCGGTGACGTCGGTGACAACGCCGATGGCATCGCCGCCGTCGGCGCGGATCGTGGCCGCAACCGCCTCGACCTCCTCGCTGCGGCGAGCGGCCACAACGACCTTCGCCCCCGCGGCGGCCAGGGTCCTGGCGATGCCCTCGCCGATGCCGCGGCCCCCGCCGGTGACCACCGCAACCTCGCCGTCAAGCTTGAACAAGTCGTTCGTGGCTGCGTAGTCGATGGTCATGGTGGGGTTCTCCGATCGTGAAACTTACTGAAAGTAAGTACTAGCTCATGATCCATCTCGAACACGATCCGGCACACTGGTCTCATGACCGTGCGTGTTGGCCGACGTCCCGGTCGCCCCTCCGGCGGGCGGCGAGTCGTCGACCGGGAGCTCGTCCTTGACGCAGCGGAGCGAGTCATCCGCCGTGACGGTTCGGGCGTGTCGCTGGAGACGATTGCGTTCGAAGCTGGCGTGACCAAGCCGATCGTCTATGCACGCGTCGGCGGCCGCACCGACCTCGCCAACGCCCTCGCCGAACGACTGTCCGACCGCCTGGTTGCCGCTGCCCGGACGGCGATCGATGGTCGCCCGTACGGCCGGGAGATGTTGGCCGCACTCATTGCAGCCAACCTCACAACGGTGGCCGAGCAACGCGAACTGTTCCTCTACGTCACCGGCGGCACATCCGACGAGACACCGAAACGCACGCTGTATCTCGCCGAGCGATCGACCGTCCCGATGGCCCAGCAGCTCGCGCGGTGGCGAACCAAGCAGGGCCTCGACCCGGCGGTGGCCGTTCCCTGGGCTTATGCCGTGATCGGCATGTTGCAACTCACCTCATTGTGGTGGCTCACGGATTCGGACCGCTCCGCCGCGGAGTTGGCGGACCACCTCGCCGAGTTGCTGTGGTCCGGGCTGTCGAACGGCTGACGAAGAAATAACTTACCGGTAGTAGATTCGGGTTGACGATCGTGTTACGGTCCGCACGTGGCCGACGATTACGAGGATCTCACCGAGTGTGCCCTCTCCGACGAGCTTGAACGTCAGCTCGTCGAAACGCAGCGGGAATGCGTTTTCATGTGGACGAACACCGCTGGCGAGGCCTTCGGTGTGGTCATGTCGTATCTCCCGAAGGACGGTCGTTTCTGGCTGACCGCTGCCGAACGGCGAGCACGGATCTCGGCGATCCGACGTTTCCCGCGGGCGTCGCTGTGCATCAACAGCACCGGCTCGCGCATGGGCGGCGGCAAGACGGTCACCTACAAGGGCTCGTGCATCGTGCATGACGACCGGGAGACCAAGGATTGGTTCTACCCCGAGTTCTCCCAGTCGCTGCGCCCCGACGACGACCGGGCCGCGGCAACGTTCCAGCAATTCCTCGACTCGCCGCACCGGGTGATCATCGAGTTCATTCCCGATTACACGTTGAGCTTTGACGCCAACCTGATGTGGGCGAGATCGCCCGAAGCTGCCAAGACCCAAAGCTAGACAACCCAAAGCTGGACAACCTGAAGCTGGACAAGGAGTGTCACCATGACCACGATCGAAAATGCCACGAAGTGGCATCTCCGCGGCAACTGGGCACCCGTGCTCGACGAGCTGACCGAGACCAACCTCCGTGTCGAGGGCACCATCCCGAACGACTTGCAGGGTGTCTACATCCGCACGGGGCCGAACCCGGCGTCGGGCCAATCGGCGCACTGGTTCTTCGGTGACGGCATGGTGCAC
>JANNHO010000049.1:0-1528 GCA_031404435.1 Acidimicrobiaceae bacterium
CCCGACGCAATCCGATCTCGGGCCGTCGCTCGATAACGTTAAAGAGTGTAGCGTTGGTGATAGCAAGGGGGCTGTTCTCGTCTGGGTGGGGAGCAGCGTGTTCGGATGCGGGGTGGTGAGGGTCGTTCGGGCCAGGTGACACCGCCGGTGTGGAGTAAGACGCGGAGCCGGTAGTTGTCGAAGCGTCGGAAGCCGTGGCCGCAGCGCTTGACCTTCTTCACGCACAGGTTCAGGCCCTCGGTCGGCCCGTTCGAAGCGCCCGTCGTGTGGCGGGCGAGGATCTCGGTTCGCCATGACGCGAGGGTGTTGCCGAGCGATCGGATCTCGGCAACCTCGTCGGTTTGGCAGCCGGCGATGGCTTTGTCCAACAGCACCGCTGCATCGTCGTAGTTGTCGGCCAAGTAGACGTCTCGAACACTCTCTTTGGCCAGCCACGCCCCGACGACTTCGTCGTGCGGGTCGCCAGCGCGTAGGCCGAGCAGCATCCGATCACGGCCGCGTTCGTCGAGCCGTTCGGACCCAGCGAGGAGCAGCTTGCGGATCCTGTAGAGCGGATCGTCACGACGCCCACGATGTTTCAGGGTGTCGTTCTGCACCCGGCGGCGCACCGCGTCCAAGCAGCGGTTCGCGACCCGGACCACATGAAACGGGTCAGCAACCCGCACGGCGTGATCGAGATGCGGGGACAACCCGGCCCTGAACGACTGTGCCAGATCCGTCGCGACCACCTCGATCCCACCCAGCCATGCCGGGTCGGCGTTCGCGGTCCATTTCCGCAGGTCAACAGCGGCGTTGCCCTCGACCATGTCGATCAGCCGGCGCCGTTCCAAGTCGACGAGACCGGTCACATAGACCGTGTGATGGTGTCGGTTGGCGCGCAGGAACGACGTCTCATCCACACCCAACTGGCGCACCCGGCCGACACGATCAGGGTCATCAACGAGCGGGGTGCCGTGCTCGACCACCGCGTTCATGATCGTCTCCCAACACACCCCGAACTCGTCTGCGACTTGCGACACCGGTCGAGCGAGCTCGCCGACACGACGGCACGCCGCAGCGCCCGTGCGGCGGGTCAGCACGACCTGCGCGTCCAAGAACTCGAGCGGTTCGGTCCACGTCCGCGCCGAACACAACGCCTCGCGGCAACGCCACCGCCGCTTCCAGATCCGCAACCGTGTGGGCCGGCCGAAGCACTCCAGATCGCGGACATCGACCCACATCCGATCCTGCGATTCAGCACGACATCCACACCGCTCACACCACGCTCGCACCTCCGTCGTCTCGACCTCGATCGTGACTTCACCATCGGCTTCGGACACGCCGATCACGCGCACACCATCAAGGCCGAGCATCGCCTCGGCCAGGCCACTACCGTCACCCATCGCAGGGATCTCCTCGTCGTCGCAGTCGTAGAACAACCGCAACGATGACGGGATCCCTGCACCCGTTCGCGGACCCTCACCCCAAACCCTCTCCCCACCTCAACGAGAAGAGCCAGATTATGACGACCCGGATCTTGGGGTCTCCG
>JANNHO010000050.1:0-1695 GCA_031404435.1 Acidimicrobiaceae bacterium
GCCCTCCCTTCCGCCGACGTGCACGCGCTGCTCGGGCGGAACTGGGCGTTCGTCACCGACGCGACCACGACAACCGATGAACTGATGTCGCTGGCCGCGTTGGCTCCGGTCGGCCCGATCGATCGTGTCCTGACCGACGCGATCGGCTGCTGATGACGCGTGCTCGCCGTGTGATGCGCGCGCTGCCCGCGAGCGTACGAACGATTGCTCCGGCATATCCATCAGCGCTGGTGCTCGCCACGGTTCCCATCCTGGCGACCGCGGCCCAGGGTCATCACCGCTTCACCGGTGCGGTGGAGGCCGCGGCGATTCTCGGAGGGGCGGCGCTCGGGTTCGCGATCGACGACCCCGCGGCAGTCACCCTGCAGACGTCACCGACGAGCCTGATCGAACGCCGCGTTGCACGCGTGGTCCCGGCGCTCGGGCTGGCGATGCTGATGCTCGGCGGCGTGGCGTGGCTGGCGGTGATGTGGTCGTCGGAGCCGCTCCCGGTGGGATTCATCCTCGTCGAGTTCTTCGCCGCGGCCGGGGTCTCGCTCGCTGTTGCGGCTGCCGCGCGCACCGACGCAGCAGTGTCGACAGGGCTCGGCGCGACAATGGCGACCCTCCTGGTGCTCGGCGTCGTCAGCTCGTTGGGTTCACGGTTCCGCGGGCTCCCCATGATCGCCATCGACGACTTTCACGAGCGCTGGCGGTGGATTGCAGTCGTCGGTGTGGTCGTGGCGGTACGGGGGTCGCTTGATCCCGGCCGGCGCCGCCGGCGTCGAGCGTGAACCGTTCGGAGTGCCGATCCCCTCTGGCGTCGATCGGAGCGGGCAGCCCGGAAACGGCTGCCCGGAGCATGGCGCCCGGCACCCGGGAGCGGTCCGACCCAAAACGCCACCGGCGGCCCCAGACGTAGTCTGGGGCCGCCGATCGTTTCAACTCAGTCGAGCGCTCGCTCGGATCAGGGACCGGAAACCGGAGCAGCGTCTCCCGTGGCTCGGAAGATGTACAGACCGAAGTCACGGTCGCTGGCGGCGACGTACTCGACTCCGCCGCTCTGGAACACCTGGACGCCCCAGATGTTGCTGCCGCCGGTGTCGATGAAGCGACCGACTTCGGTGATCACGCCCGTGGTGTCGGCGATTCGTACGACCCGCAACCCGGCCGCGGAGTACGAGATGTAGGCCAAGCCGGGGTCGACCAGCGAGGTGGCGATCTCGTGCACCGAGAGGTCGCCAAATCCTTCGGCCTCCGCGAGGCCGGCTTCACGCGCATCTCGCTCGGCATGCAGTCGGCGGGCCCGTCAGTCCTCAAAACACTCGACCGCGTCCACACTCCCGGCCGCCCCGAAGAGGCTGTCAAAGAAGCCCGAGCCGCCGGCTTCGACCAGGTCAGCCTCGACCTCATCTACGGCACGCCCGGCGAAACCGCCGACGACTGGCGCACGAGCCTCGAAGCCGCGCTCTCCGCCGAGCCGGACCACATCAGCATGTACTCCCTGATCGTCGAACCCGGCACGCGGATGGCCGCGCAGGTTGCTCGCGGCGAACTGGTCGTGCCCGCCGAGGACACGATCGTCGACCGCTTCGAAACCGCCGAGCACTTGCTGGCCAGCGCCGACATGGATTGGTACGAGACCTGCAGTTGGGCGACCGGCGCAGATGCCCACTGCCGCCACAACCTCGGGTACTGGTCGGGCGGGAACTGGTG
>JANNHO010000051.1:0-2644 GCA_031404435.1 Acidimicrobiaceae bacterium
CATGCGCTGCCGATCTTTCATACGCACGGGCTGTTCGTCGCCACCAACTGCACCATTGCCAACGGCACGCCGATGGTCTTTCTGGCGAAGTTCGATCTCGAGGACGTGCTCGCGGCGTTGCCGCAGTGCACGGTGATGATGGGGGTGCCGACGCTCTACACACGCCTGCTCGGCGACGACCGATTCGATGCCGCACGGTGCGAGCACATGCGGGTGTTCATCAGCGGGTCGGCACCTCTGCTCGCCTCGGTGCACGAAGAGTTTCGAGAGCGAACCGGGCATGCGATCCTCGAGCGCTACGGCATGACCGAGACGTCGATGCTGACCTCGAACCCGTTGGTCGGGGATCGACGGCCCGGCACCGTCGGACGGGCGCTGCCCGATGTGGAGGTGCGCGTGGTCGGCGACGACGGCAGAGTGCTCGGTCCCGACGAGATCGGCGCGATCGAAGTGCGCGGCCCGAACGTGTTTGACGGGTATTGGCGGCGGCCCGACCTGCGCGACTCGGAGTTCACCGCAGACGGGTTCTTCCGCACCGGCGATGTTGGCCGGCTCGACGCGGACGGGTACCTGCAGATCGTCGGGCGGACGAAGGACCTGATCATCTCGGGAGGTCTGAACGTGTACCCGAAGGAGGTCGAGGCGGTGCTCGACGAGCTGCCGGGCGTGCTCGAAAGTGCTGTGATTGGGGTGGCCGATGCGGACTTCGGCGAGGCGGTGGTGGCGGTCGTCGTCGGCGACGGTACGGAAGTGCTCGACGCATCGGCGTTGCGCGCCGCATCACGAGAACGGCTCGCGTCGTTCAAGTCGCCGAAGCTCATTTTCGTCGTCGATGCGCTGCCGCGCAACGCAATGGGCAAGGTGGAAAAGGCCGTATTGCGGCGCACCTACGGGACGCCAGCGTGAGCGGCGAGCTGTGGCGGCGATCGGCCGTTGAGTTGGCATGCCTTTTGGCCCGGGGTGAAGTGTCGGCACGCGAGGTGCTCGCCGATCATCTCGATCGGATCGAGGCCGTCAACCCGGCGGTGAACGCGATCGTCACGTTGTCGCACGAACGGGCGGTGGCTGACGCGCTGCGTGCCGATGAAGGGCATGCTCGCGGTGAGTCGCTCGGCGTGCTGCACGGCCTGCCCGTCGCGCACAAGGACCTGTCGATGACTGCGGGCATCCGCACCACGATGGGGTCCCCGCTCTACGCCGATCAGGTTCCTGACACCGACGACCTGCTCATCGAACGTCTGCGCGTTGCGGGGTGCGTCACGGTCGGCAAGACCAACACTCCCGAGTTCGGTGCCGGTTCACACACGTTCAATCGCGTGTTCGGCGTCACCCGCAACCCGTACGATCTGGGTCGTTCGGCAGGTGGGTCGAGTGGGGGAGCGGCTGCGGCGCTGGCCGCGGGGATGGTGCCGCTCGCGGATGGCAGCGACCTTGGCGGATCGTTGCGCAATCCGGCGTCGTTCAACAACGTGGTTGGCTTGCGGCCGACGCCGGGCACGGTGCCGAAGTGGCCGTCGTCGGATCCGTGCGACACGATGGCCACCGAGGGGCCGATGGGTCGGTGCGCAGCCGACGTTGCGCTCATGCTCGGCGCGATCGCGGGAACGCACGCGCATGCTCAGTTGCGCAGCAACGAGGGCCCGTTTGCTCCGCTGGAACGTTCGCTCGCAGGGCTCCGGGTGGCGTGGAGTGCGACCGCTGGTCAGCTGCCGATCGAGCCCGCGGTGCTCGCTGCGCTCGACGGCGTGCCGCAGCGGTTCAGCAATCACGGCTGTGTTGTCGATGACGCGTTCCCCGATTTGCGCGGTGCGAACGAGAGCTTCCAAACATTGCGTGCGGTCAACATGGAACGCGCCGTCGGTCGTCTGTACGACACCCAACCTGATGACCTGAAGGAGACGATCCGCTGGAACGTCGGGCTCGGCCGGTCGTTGACCGCTGCCGATGTGGCCAAGGCGGTGGCCCGGCGGGCTGCGCTGCAGGGGCGGGTTCGGGCGTTCTTCGGTCGCTACGACGTGATCGCATTGCCGACCGTGCAAGTGCTGCCGTTTCCGGTCGAGCAGGAGTGGGTGCGCGAAATCGACGGGGTAGCGATGCCCACCTACGTGTCGTGGATGCGCAGCTGCACCGATCTCACGATGACCGGGTGCCCGGCGATCTCGGTGCCGTGCGGGTTCAGCGCGACCGGATTGCCGGTCGGCTTGCAGATCGTCGCGCCGCCGTGGGCCGAGCTGTTGTTGTTGCAGATCGCCCACGCCTTCGATAGCGACGGCTGGGTCGCAAGCCGGACCCCGGTCGATCCCCGCTAGGCGGGCGGCCGCCGGCGATCAGGGCCCGGTGTCGATCGTGTACTTGGGTACGCTGCTGCGATGAGCGTCGCTGTCCCCATTACTGATCTGGCGGCCGCGTTGGCGGAATACCCGTGGGGGTACCTGGTCACCGTGTCGGATCGGCAGCGTGCCCATTCGCTGGCCGCTCCGTCTGCGTATGTCGATGGGGTGTTCACGGTTCCCGCCGGGCGCGGCACCCGAGCCAACGCTGGTGCCCGGCCCGAGGTGACGATGGTGTTTCCGCCCGCCGATGGGACCGGCTACAGCTTGATCGTAGATGGTGATGCGGTGGTGTTCGACGACCGTGTCGAGGT
>JANNHO010000052.1:0-13030 GCA_031404435.1 Acidimicrobiaceae bacterium
TGTGGCCGTCGGGCTGCAGGAGATGATCTGCGGGGTGGTCACCTTTGCGACGCAATCGGCCGGGTGCGAAGTGGCCGGCAGGTTGGGCGACGGACCGCTGCTGTTGTTCCACGGCGATCATGACGAGATCCTGCCGTTCGAAGCGAGTGAGATGGTGCGTGCGATCGCCGGCGGAGGCGAACTGGTGCGCCTGCCGGGAGAGGGCCACCTACTCGCGAACAGCGGTACCGCGATCTGGGCGCGGCTCGAAACGTGGCTGCCCGACGCACTACAGCTGTGACAGCAAACCGTGTGCCACCTGAAGCCTGACACATGGAGCCCCAACGAGCGGATCGAACCCTCGAGCTTTTCATGACGAGTGACGTTCCGAATAACGGTGCGAGACTTGTCGAATGCCCACACCTCGGCCGTTGCCGACAGCAGTTCGGGGCGGACTCCGCATCTACCTGGGCGCCGCGCCCGGTGTCGGTAAGACCTTTGCGATGCTCGACGAGGCACGACGGCGCAGCGAACGCGGCGCCCAGGTCGTGATCGGCTCAATCGACGCACGTGGGCGGCCGGCGACCCAGCGGCAGCTCGATCTCTTTGCCATAGCACGCGAGCTACCGGCGCGGCTGAACGTCGAGGAGCTCGTCACGCTGCAGCCGGACGTCGTCGTGGTCGACGACCTCGCCCACCGAAATCCACCCGGCTCGACTCGCGAACGTCGATGGCAGGATGTCGAGCTCTTGCTGCAGGCCGGGATCGATGTCGTCACCACCCTCGACGTGTCGCACATCGAGTCATTGGCGGACTCGGTGCAGCAAATCGTCGGTCGAGTGCCAGACGACCAAGTCCCGGACGAGTTTCTGAGCCGAGCCGATCAGATCGAGTTGGTCGATGTCACGCCAGAGGCCATCCGACGTCGGATCGCCCACGGCAACGTGTTCGTCGACGACTCGCCGGACCCGAGTAGGACCCAGTTGTACGAATCCAACGCCTTCGCCGAGCTGCGGGCGTTGATGCTGTTCTGGCTCGCCGACCGCTTGACCGCAGGCGCCGGTGATCCCCGGGAGGCTCGCGAGAGGGTCGTGGTCGCGGTGACGGGCGGCCCCGGTAGTGATGCAGTGGTGCGCCGCGCCGCTCGTCTGGCGCAGCGGTCGCGGGCGCAGCTCATCGGGGTTCGCGTGAAGCGACCGCGGGATCGCCACACTCCACCGCGGCTGGCTCATGGACGCGCTCTGGTGGTCGAGATCGGCGGGAGCTTCCACGAGATCGAGGGCAGCGATGTTGCCGCCGCGCTCGTCGATTTCGCAGAGACCGAGCGAGCCACGCAACTCGTGCTCGGGACGTCGGGGCGTCGGCGCATCGACGAGTGGCTCCGCGGATCGATCATCAACGAGGCCGTCCGCCGAGCGGGCCGCATCGACGTCCACGTCATTTCCTATCCGACCGGTTCCCGGCATCGCATGGCCAGGGGTTGGGCGTCGAACCCGGTGATTTCGAGGAGGCGGCGCCTGATCGCCTGGTTGCTCGGCGCAGCGGCGTTAGCAGCCTTGACGATCGCCCTCGTTCCCGCTCGCGACACGGTGGCCGTGTCGAACAGCCTGTCGCTCTACCTGTTGGTGGTGCTGGCCACAGCCGCGGTCGGCGGACGCGGACCCGGACTGACCGCCGCCGTCATTGCTCCGCTCCTGGCCAACTGGTTCCTCGTCCCGCCGCTACATACCCTCCGCGTGAACGATGCCGAGCACGTCTTGTCGTTGCTGGTGTTCGTATCGGTAGCGGTCATCGTGTCGGGGTTCGTCAGCCTGTCGGCGACATGGGCGGCGGAGGCTGGTCGCGCCCGGCAGGAGGCCGAAGCGCTCGCCACGCTCGCCGGTACCGGTGGCGTCGACCCGCTGCAGTCGATCACCCATCAATTGCAGGCCAGTTTCGGCCTCGACGGTGTGTCGGTGTTGGTCACCCAACCCGACGGCACGGTTGCTGTTGAAGCTGCTTCAGGCCCGCAGCCCCCGTCCTCGACCGAGGACGCGGATTTCTGCGAAGCCATCGGCGCCGGTGTGGTACTCGCGGCTCGCGGGCGGACGCTGACGACCGACGACCATCGCGTGCTGCGCTCGTTCATCGTTCAGTTGCGACGTGCTCTCGAGCAGCACCGCCTGGCCGCGGTCGCAGCACAGGCGGACGCTCTCGAGCAGGCCGACGCCCTTCGAACATCAATGCTGCGTGCCGTGTCGCACGATCTCCGCACACCCTTGGCCGGCATCAAGGCATCGGTTTCCAGCCTGCGCCAGCGAGACATCGACTGGCCGGCTGCGGCGCGCGACGACTTCCTTGAGACGATCGAGGAGGAAACCGATCGACTGACGTCGATCGTCACCAACCTGCTCGACCTCAGCCGACTGCAGGCCGGAGCGTTGCGCCCGGGGTTCCGTCTGGTCGCGCTCGAAGAGGTGCTGCCCTCAGCGCTGCACAGCCTGGGTCGGCGTGCCGATGTGGTCGATCTCGATCTTCCAGCCGACTTGTGTGACGTGTGGGCTGACCCCGTGCTACTCGAGCGCGTCGTTGCGAACCTCGTGTCCAACGCGATCGCCTGGTCTCCCGAAGACCGGCCCGTGCGGATCATGGCGGGGCAGCACGACGGCTCAGTCGTGCTGCATATCGTTGATCACGGCCCTGGGATTCACCCGAAGCACCGTTCGACGGTCATGCAACCGTTCCACCGACTCGGTGACGCGACGACCCACCACGGCCTCGGCCTCGGCCTTGCGATCGCCAACGGGCTGACTGTGGCGATGGAGGGTCGACTGGAGCTCCGTGACACCCCAGGTGGCGGACTCACCGCGACCCTGACGCTTCCGACTTCGACACCGTCTTCCCCGGATCTCGACACATGAGTCGCATCCTGTGCGTCGATGACGACCCGCACGTGTTGCGCGCCTTGGCGACGAACCTGCGGGCACGCGAGTACGAGGTCGACCTTGCAATCACGGGTGAGGCGGCATTGCACGTCGCGGCGGCACATCGACCCGATGCGGTCATCCTCGATCTCGGATTGCCCGGAATGTCCGGCGTCGACGTCATCGTCGGGCTGCGCGGCTGGACCACGGTCCCGATCCTGGTCCTGTCAGCACGCGATGCGGAAGCCGACAAGATCGCAGCGCTGGATGCCGGCGCCGATGATTACGTTTCGAAGCCGTTCGGAATGGGAGAGTTGCTCGCCCGTCTCCGGGCCGCGCTGAGGCGAACGGTGCCGCACGACGAGGTCGCCATCGTCGAGGTTCCAGGCCTGAGGATCGACCTGTCCGCCCGCCGGGTCGAGACCGAAGTGGGAGAAGCCAAGTTGACAGCGACCGAGTGGCACCTCGTCGAGGTGCTGGTACGCAACGCGGGCCGCCTCGTGACGGGCACTCAGCTCCTGCAACAGGTGTGGGGACCGCAGTATCGCCACGAGATGAACTACCTGCGGGTGCACATGGCGCACATCCGCCGCAAACTCGAACCCGTGCCCGGCCGACCCCGCTACTTCCACACCGAGTCCGGGATGGGGTACCGGTTCGATCCCCCACAAGGCTCGACGGACGAGTAGCGCGTCACTGCGTCTCCGCTAAGAAATCGTTAACACGCGCGATTAGCGCAGCCGCAACCGGCAGTGTGCATGTGCCGCCTGGGCGGCTCCTATGGCACCACTGAAACAGATCCTGATCGGCCGTCCGATTTCGAGCGCCGAAGAACAGCATCAGCGGCTCAGCAAGAAGATCGCTCTGCCAGTATTCGCGTCCGACGCGATCTCGTCCACCGCTTACGCGACCGACGAGATACTCGTGGTGCTGCTTCTGCAGGCAGGAATTGGCGCAGCCGCCTTCCGCCCGTTGGTGCCGATAGCGATCGTTGTCTGCGTGCTGATGGCGATCGTCGTCACCTCGTACCGCCAGACGATCATGGCCTATCCCTCCGGGGGCGGCGCCTACATCGTCAGCCGCGAGAACCTGGGCACCGTGCCGGCGCTCGTCGCCGGCTCGTCATTGCTCGTCGACTACATCCTGACCGTCGCGGTCAGCGTGGCCGGCGGGGTGCTGGCCATCCGTACCGCCACGGGCTTCGACACCCGCTGGACGGTGCCAGTGTGTCTGCTGTGCGTGTTTGTGATAACCGTGATGAACTTGCGCGGCGTGAAGGAGTCGGGATCGGCCTTCGCCGGACCGACCTACTTCTACATCCTCATGCTGATCATCCTGATTGCGGTGGGCCTCTACCGGATCTTCGTGCAGCATGTCGGTCCGATCCCCGACGACCTGCTCAGCGACGAGGCACGTGACATCCGCGAGGGCGCGAAGTCGCTCGGGCTCCTCATGTTGCTCCGCGCGTTCTCATCGGGCGCGGTCGCCCTATCGGGGGTTGAGGCCGTGTCCAACGGGGTGCCCGCGTTCAAGAAGCCCGAGAGCAAGAATGCCTCGATCACGCTGATGTGGATGGGTGGCATCCTAGGGTCGTGCTTCTTCGGCGTGTCGGTGCTCGCGTCCCATCTCCGCCCGTTTCGGGGTGAGAACGACGGCAACGGGCTCGGTCTGATGGCTGAGTACCTGTACGGCGGTAAGGGCATCATGTTCTGGCTGACCATGATCGCGACCTTCCTGATCTTGATCCTGGCGGCGAACACCGCGTACGCGGACTTCCCGCGTCTTGCCTCGATCGTGGCCCGCGACGGCTTCCTGCCGCGTCAGTTCTTCAACAAAGGAGCTCGGCTGGTGTTCTCGAACGGCGTTGTGTTCCTGGCCCTGGTCGCCAGTGCTCTGATCGTCGCTTTCCAGGGTGACATCTCCAAGCTAATCCCGCTGTATGCCTTCGGCGTATTCACCGGCTTCACGCTCAGCCAGACCGGCATGGTGCGCCACCACCTGCGGCATCGGGAGAAGGGTTGGAAACTCGGCATGATCATCAACGCGATCGGCGCGTTCACCACAGGCCTCATTGCGATCATCGTCGTTGTCTCGAAGTTCACCGAAGGGGCTTGGATCCCGGCGGTCCTCATTCCGATCATGGTCCTGGGTTTCCGGGCAATCGGCCGTCACTACGCGCGGGGAAACCTTGCGGTCGCCGTTCAACCTGGATACCGCCCCCGACGGGAAACCCACACGATGGTGGTGCTGGTCGGCGGCGTCAACAAGGGCGTGCTCCACGCCGTGAGATATGCCAACTCGTTGAATCCCGACCGCATCTTGGCCGTCACGGTCGCCAGCAATGACGATGAACGCTTGCAGATCGAGCGCCAATGGATGGAATACGGCGTGCCGATCGAACTGCACACGGTGTACTCGCCGTACCGCGAGCTGACCGCTCCGATCATGCAGTTCATCGACGAGCTGGACGAGCGACACCGCGACGACATCATCACGGTCGTCATTCCCGAATTCGTTACCTCATGGTCGACACAGTGGTTGCACAATGGCAGCGCCTTCGCACTGAAGGCGAAGCTGCTCTACCGGCCACACACCGCCGTGGTGTCCGTGCCCGTACACATGCACGACGGAATCATCGAAGAGGACCTGGTCGATAGCACAGCTTCGGCCGAAGTGACAGGGAGACCGTGATGCATGTGATCGTCGTGGGATGCGGGCGAGTCGGATCAACCGTCGCTGGAGAGTTGGCTGTGGCTGGCCACGACGTTGTCGTGATCGACCGACGCGCCGAGTCCTTTCGCCGGCTGGGCGACGAATTCACTGGCCGCACATTGACCGGCATCGGCTTCGATCGGGACCTGCTGGTGTCGGCCAACATCACCGAGGACAGCGCCGTCATGGCAGTCACCAGCGGCGACAACTCGAACATCCTCATTGCACGGGTAGCCCGCGAGAGCTTCGGCGTAGAGCGGGTGGTCGCACGCATCTACGATCCGAGGCGTGCCGCCATCTACGAGCGGTTAGGCATTGCCACGGTCGCGACCGTGGCGTGGACCAGCGCCCGCGCGCTGCGCGTCGTCTTGCCGGATCCCGTCGCGTCCGATTGGACCGACCCCACGTCGAGCTTCGCGCTGGTCGAACGTCGCGCACCCAGCTCGTCGGCCGGGACCTCCATCGCCGAGCTCGACCGGCGCGGCCTTCGGGTTGCGGTGCTCGCCCGCGACGGTCAGGCTCAGCAGCCTCAACCGGGCACACTCGTCCAACAGGGAGACGTCCTGCACATCGTGGTTGCCAGCAACTTGATGTCGTCGGTCGATCAACTCCTGGCTCAAGATGGAACGCATCGATGAAGGTCATCATCGCCGGAGCGGGAAGCGTGGGCCGCTATGTGGCCGAGCAACTCCAAGGTTCGGGACACCAGGTCACGCTGATCGACAAGACTCCTGCAGTCGTCGACCGGTGCCGTGAGTCTGACGGCGGCGGCCTCGTGGTGTATCACCTGGGCGACGCCTGTGAGCTCGGCGTGCTCACCGCCGCAGGAGTTCCACACGCGGACGTGGTCGCAGCGGTGACCGGCGACGATGAGGACAACCTGGTGATCTCGTTGTTGGCGAAGCAGGAGTTCGGCGTGCCGAGGGTGGTGGCCCGAGTGAACAATCCCAACAACGAATGGATGTTCAACGACATGTGGGGTGTCGACGTCTCCGTGTCGACGCCACATCTGCTGACAGCCCTCGTCGAAGAAGCCGTGACGGTCGGCTCATTGGTGAGGCTGCTGTCCCTCGCGGACGGCAAGGCACGTCTCACCGAGGTCACCCTCGCCGCCGCATCGCCCGCCATCGGCATCGAGATCGCCGAGCTTGGCCTGCCCCGCGAATCCACCGTCGTCGCGCTGCTGCGCGACGCGCACGTCGTGGTGCCGCGCGGTGACACTGTGCTGCAACAGGGGGATGAAGTGCTGGTCCTCGTTACCGGCGACGCAGAAGACGATGTCCGCCGACTGCTGGTGGGCTGACGTGAGCATGTTCCGGCGGTCGAAGCCCCCGCTTGGCACGCCCGATGTCGATCGAACGCTCACTCCCATTGCCGATGCAGGGATCCGCACACGGGTCCGAGTTCGAGGTCAAGTCACGCGAATGCGAGCCAGGCCGACAAGTGGACTCCCCACACTCACGGTTTCCGTCACCGATGAGACGGGAACGATCATTGCGCTGTGGTCCGGTCGGCGGTCGATCGGCGGAATCTCGCTCGGGCGTACCCTGGTGCTCGAGGGAGTTCCTGTCCAAGCGCGAGGCCACGTTGAGCTCATCAATCCTGCCTACACGCTCTTCGCCGCTGGAAGTTCAGCACCCGACTGAACACTCCAGATCAATCGTTGTTCTCAGGAAACACCGACGAACACGAGACTGAGCAGGATCTCCGAGTTGCGGCCGGATGTCGCAACCCGCCGCCACCAAGTTGTTCAACCTCGACCCATCGGTTGCCGATGACCTCCACGTGATGCTGGTGACGCCTCCGCGGACTGAAACGAAGCCACCCGCCGTACCAGATCCGGGGCTGGCTGGCGATCGGTGGTCGGAACGGCCCGTGCTCGCACACGTGCTGAAGCTGCTCGTGCTACTCGGGCCGATCCTGGTATCAGTCGGTTTCGTCGCGGTTGCGAGCCGCATCGTCCATCGACCAGAGCGCTGGTACGGCGTGGTTGGCTGGTGGATCGGTTTGACGCTTGCGTCGACGGTGGTGCTCACTGCGACCGAACGGGTGATGCGCCGGTTCCTGCCGCTGGTGGCCCTTTTCAGGTTGTCCTTGGTCTTTCCCGATCACTCGCCGTCCCGATTCAAGATCGCGATGCGGACCAACACACTGCGACAGCTGCAGCGCTCACTCGAACACGGTGAACTCGATGGTGAGGCCGGCTTTCAAGACGCGGCCGAGCGGCTTGTGGCGTTGGCGGGCGCGTTGAACGCGCACGATCGGATGACGCGTGGTCACACCGAGCGTGTCCGCGCGTACACGCTGATGATCGGTGAAGAGCTCCACCTGCCGAAAGCAGACCTGGACCGCTTGCACTGGGCCGGGCTCGTTCATGACATCGGCAAGCTCGAGGTTCCCCAATCGATCTTGAACAAACCTGGTCGGCCTGACGAGGATGAATGGGAGATCCTCAAGCAGCATCCGGCCGCCGCGGTGCGGCTGGTCGAGCCGCTCCGACCGTGGCTCGGCGAATGGGCCGACGCTGCTAGTCAGCATCACGAACGGTGGGATGGCAAGGGGTACCCGTTCGGGCTGGCGGGGGAACAGATCAGTCTGTCGGGACGGATCGTCGCTGTAGCCGATGCGTTCGACGTGATGACTTCGGTGCGTTCTTATAAGCAGGCAATGACGCCCGAGGCCGCGAGAGCGGAGCTGCTGCGTTGTGCCGGTACGCACTTCGACGCCACCGTCGTGCGCGCGTTTTTGAACATTGCGGTCGGCAAACTCCGACTCGTCATGGGCCCATTGTCGTGGCTGGCGCAGGCTCCGGCGCTTGCCAACGTCCCGATCGGTACTGCCGCCGCCACGGCTGCGTCCTCGCTCCTGTCGGTCGGGATCGCCGTGGCCGGAGGCTTTACCTGGAATGACCCCACACCGAGGCCCGCCTCCCCACCGGTAGTCGCCTTCGTCGATTCCCCGGTCGCGCTGCCTTTGGTGATCCGGGGACTGGAAGATCAACGAGTCACGCTTGACGGAACGAGCGCCGGTGGTGATGCGCCGACGAACATGATCGTCACGATCGTGCCGAATCACCTCCGCCTCGATCCTGCCTCGCCCTCGGTGTTGATCCCCGATGACAACTGGTTCGGACGCACGGCTGGTGAGTATCGAGCCTGTTGGAACGACCGATGCTCCACCGCGCGGATCGACGTTGAAGTGCAACCCGTGAACGACACACCACTCGCCTTGCCGGACGGCGCCACCACGCCCGAAGGGACCGCGGTCACGATCGACGTACTCTCGAACGACACCGACGTGGAGGATCATCGGCCGGGGCTCACGGCCGTGGGCCCCGTCTCGTTACTCGACGGCGGAACCGCAACACTGACTTCCAACAGCAGGGTGCTCTTCCAGCCAGCCGACGACTTTGTCGGCACATTGCAGCTGCACTACGACATCGCCGACAATGACGCCGCCGTGGCGAGCGGCACGGTCACCGTCCAAGTCACAGCGGTGGACAGTCCTCCGCACGCGTCAGACGACAACGTGACCACCCAGGCTGGTGCGATCGAAGCGATCGATGTCCTCGGCAACGACGTCGACGACGAGAACGAACCATTGACGATCGTCTCAGTGACCCCACCACGCATCGGCGAGGTCGTTCTGACCGCGAACAGCGTCACCTTCCAGTCGCCCGCCGACTCGAACGCGCAGACCAGCTTCACCTACACAATCGAGGACAGCGAAGGCGGACGGGGGCAGGCCACTGTCTACGTTTCCATCCTTGGCGCCAGCCCGCCACCGCCCCCAAGGCCGGCTCCGCCACTGGTACCAGCGAGCCCATCCCCGACTGCACGCGACAACCTTGCGAATCTGATCGAGGATTCCCCACCGGTCGACATCGATGTCCTCGGCAACGACACGAGCGCCGACGGCGACAGTACGAACGACGTGATCAGAATCATCGGCCCTCCTGGGTTGGGGTCTGCCCAAATCGTGGCGCAGCAACTTCGGTACCAACCAAACCCGGACGAATACGGCGTCGACATCGTGTCCTACCAAGTGTGCGAGACGACCAACATCTGCGACACCGCGACGCTCACGTTCACCATCGCGGCACGCAACGACCCGCCCCGCTTCCTCGATGCCGGCACGATCAACGTGGCCGAGGACCGCGGCCCGGTCGCGATCAACGGATGGGCAAGCGGGATCTCGGCTGGACCGTCGAACGAATCGGCACAGAACGTCGGCTTCACCGTGGCCGTCGACCAGCCGACGATGTTCGCGACTCTTCCTGCCATCGACACCAACGGCGCGCTGACCTTCACGCCCGCCCCCGATGCCAACGGCTCAGCGACCATAACGGTCTCCGCGGTCGATGACGGCGGCACCACCAACGGCGGACACGACACCTCGGTCGCGCACCTCGCCAGAATCAGCATCACCCCTGTCAATGATCCGCCGCAGTTCGCCGACAACGGCAACACCACTGTCAACGAAGACAGCGGCCCATCAACGATCACAGGATGGGCACTCACGCCCCTCTCCGGTCCCATCGACGAAACAGCACAAACCGTCTCGTTCACCACGACATCCGACCAGCCATCACTGTTCTCGAGCCAACCAGCGATCGACCCGTCCGGAACACTGAGGTTCGCCCCGGCAGCGAACGCCAACGGGACCGCAACGATCACGGTCACCGCCGCAGACAACGGGGGCACCGGCAACGGTGGAAGTGACACCTCCCTCGTCCACACCGCGACCATCACCATCGCCCCGATCAACGATCCAGTCATCGCCATCGCCGACACTGCAACCGTGAACGAAGATGACACCGCAGGCGTCACCGTCGCTGCTCTCGCCAATGACACCGACGCCGACGGCGACCCACTCGCCGTCGTCTTCGTGGACACCACCAGCATCGATGGTGGAACCGTCACCGATCTTGGGTCCGGATCGTTCAACTACACACCCAACCCGAACTTCAACGGCACCGAGACCTATACCTACACCGTCACCGACGGCAACGGCAGCAGCGACACCGCCACCGTGACGATCACCGTCAGCCCGCAATCCGACGCACCCGTCGCCACCGCCGATGCCTATTCCACAGCCGAAGACACCGCACGCGTGATCGCATCACCCGGTTTGATCGGCAACGACTACGACGAAGACGACGACGCCCTCACTATCTCCCCGACACCCATCATCGGGCCGTCCAACGGAACTCTCACGCTCGCCACCGACGGTGGCTTCACGTACACCCCGATCAACGGATTCATCGGTACCGACACCTTCAGCTACCAACTCTCCGACGCCACCGGTCTCACCGCGACCACCACCGTCACGATCACGGTTGATTCCGGCCTCACCACAGGCGGGCTCTACCTCGGCACCACCCCGACACTCGGGACCTGGAACATGACGGCGGTTGCGTCAGCCGCCGCGACACCCGAACCTGACTCCGACCTCGACGGGAATCCCGGCATCACCGTTGTCAAAGACTGGCCACTCGGCACCGAGACCTGGATCCGGAACATATCGGGCACAGCACTCGCACTGAACGGCCCGGTCACCCTCGAGCTCTGGAGCACCATCGAGAACTTCGAGCCCGGCAAAGTTGGACACCCCGACATCACCCTCTACGACTGCAACAACCTCGGAACCGGCTGTGTCACCCTCGGCCACGCGGACACCCACATCACGGACTACAACGGTGGCGTCGCCGACTGGGTCAAAATAGACATCTCGCTCGGCGCCATCACCCACACCTTCCCCGTCGGCCGACAGCTCCGCCTTCAGATCGAAGAGGGCCACAAAGACCTCTGGATCGCCGCCAGCGGAACCCGTCCCAGTCGACTGAGCTACACGCTGGCCAACACCGCACCGGTCGCGCTGAACGACACCGCCCCCGCAATGCTCGAAGACGACGGCCCGACGAACATCAACGTCCTCGCCAACGACACCGACAACAACCTCGATACCACCAGTGTGACCATCGTCGCGTCACCCGGCGCAGGAACCGCAACCCCACAAACCGACGGCACCATCAACTACCAGCCGACCCCGGACGCCAACGGCGCAGACAGCTTCACCTACCGGGTCTGCGACACCAGTGGGCTCTGCAGCACCGCGACCGTCACCATCAACATCACACCGGTCAACGACCGACCCACCTTCACTGCTGGCCCCGACATCACGATCAACTCAACCGACCCGCCCTATATCCAAACCGGATGGGCAACCGGCATCACCTCCGGACCAGGAAACGAAACCAGCCAAACACTCACCTTCACCATCACCGCCGCCGACCCCACCCTCTTCAGCGTTCAACCAAGCCTCGGCGCCACAGGCACCCTCACCTTCATCCCATCCGGCACCACCGGCACCACCACCATCGCCATACAACTCACCGACAACGGCGGCACCACCAACGGCGGCAACAACACCGCCATCCCACAGTCCGCGACCGTCACGATCAGCTGAGCCCATGCGGGGGTCGGTGGATCTTGGACAGCTCTTGCCACGTTCAGGCGTTCGTGATTCGCACAACACCAGTTCGCACTGGAGCCCAGAGAGAGAATCGAACTCTCGACCTTTTCATTACGAGTGAAATGCTCTACCGACTGAGCTATCTGGGCGCAGCGCACGAGTCTAACGAACGACCACTCGATCTCATCGGACATTCCGCCACATCCGCTACAGCGTGATCGTCACCGCAGGTGTGCCGTCTGGGAGGGCGACACACAGCAGCATTTCGGCAACATCACGGCCGGTGGCAGCTCGCAACGCCTTGGCGTAGGCCTCGAGCTGATCTCGGTACCGCACGGCGAGGACCTCGGCGGATTCGAGCACGTGGTCGGTCTTGAAGTCGACGACCACGAAGCGGCCATGCTCCATCCACACCGCGTCAATGATTCCGTAGATGCCCTCGCCGCCTACTGGGTCACCGCCGGCCGGGTCACCGTTTGCCGGGTCCGTCACCCAGCCGCCGACGTACATCTCCCGTCGCATCGTGGTCACCTCGGCGGCAGCGGTCATCCGGGCAAACACCTCCGAGTCGATGATCGATTCGCACAGGCGCCGGACGTACGGGTGGAACCGGTCGGGCACCTCTTCGGCGGCACAGTGCTGGCGGACCCGGTCGGCCAACTCCGCACGGGGAGCGTGAAGGGGCACGGTCTGAATCACGCCGTGCACGGCCCGCCCGACGCGTGTGCCGTAGCGGCCGATCTGATCGGGCAGCGCCGCGAACGGTCGCGCCGGCTTGCTGTGCACGCTGGCCCGCCCGTTCGGGTCGTTCTGGTCGTGTTCGAGCGGGTCGTGTTCGAGCGGGTCGTGTTCGATGTGCCCGCTGGTCGCCTCGGCTGGCGGTGCGATGGTAACGACCGCTGGCGCGGCGTCGTGGGCTGCGCTGCGGGGGTCGGCGTGGGGGTCCGAGGCGGCGAGCTGTC
>JANNHO010000053.1:0-1982 GCA_031404435.1 Acidimicrobiaceae bacterium
ATGTGGGCAACCAGTTCTGCCACACGCATACGGCGACTATGGCAACCGCCAGGCCGACGATTGACCCGAGCAGTACCGGGAACTTCGGCCGCGAACCCGGTGGAAACTTGTTCCACCAGCCGGACTCGGCCGCGGCCTTCACCTGATCCTTCTGAACGCGTGTCCACAGGCTGGCCAACATTGGCTGGTACTTGCCCATTGGTATCTCAGCCTTGGCGTCGAACAATCGGTTGATGTCGTCCAGCACGTCGACCGGTGCCGCGTCTGCTTTCGGTCCGCGCGACAGGACCTGCGGCGAATCACCGCTCAGCACCAACGCTTCCTGCGCGATCAAGTCCGAGAACCAAGCCGACACCGAGTCGGGGCCGACGCGTTCAGTGAGAAGCATGGTGCCCTGCCAAGGTCGCAGGCCGCGCGGTGCTTCGAACTCGGTTGTGGCCATGTCTTCGAGTTCGGCGTCGGTGACCGAACGCGTCGAGCCATCCGCGTACGCGACATCGGCGACGGTCGCGCCAGCTACCTCGTTGCGTCCCAACCCTCGGGCTATCAGGAAGCCACCGCCTGCGGTGAGCGCGCCGAGCGCTCCGAGCACGATTGCCCATTGCATTGAGTTGTCTTCACGACGGTCGGGTAATGCGGGCACCGGAACTTCGGCCGGCTCGGTGAGTCGCATGATCGTTCCACCGATCGTCACGCCTTCGAACGGTGCAAGCGGCTCGATGACTGCGCGGTAGACGTCGCCGTCGCGCACCAACTCGCAGCCACCTTCGTTACCGACGTCGCCAACACTGCACAACGGATCGGTGAGCTCGAAGCCTGTGACGACGATCTCGAACCGACCCGTCTCGAGTTCCGTCTGGTTGCGCGCGATCTCGATGACCTGCGCCCTCATCTCAAGACTCAGGCCGACGAGCTGAAGGACAAGGCGGTTGCGCTGCTCCGTGAGCGAGGCGACCGCGAGAGCGCCGAGATGCGCGTCATTCTCGAGACGCAGCGCACGCGGATTCACCAGACGCAGGTGAAGAAGGACAAGGAGCTCCAGCAGCCGGGCCTCTTCGACCACGACGAGCGCAGGCAGGTGGAGGCAGACAAGCGCTACTGGGAGCGAAGGCTGAACGAGCTGGCGAAGGAGCTCGACTCCGAGCCGGACCGCATCCGCCGAAGTTATGAGGTGAAGGCCTCGCGCTTCGAGCCGGTCGGGCTTGTATATCTGTGGCCGGTGACCGGGTGACCGCACCAGTGACTTGTAATGCGCCAAGGCGGGTCCTGTCCACAAACAGCCCCACTGGGTGCTCAGGCAAACGCGCTTGTCATGGGCAGTGCCTTCCGCGCCCAGCGGGACGGCCCCGTTTGCGGCCACCCGCGAGAGGCGCTTGACAAATGATGTGCGCAGGGCACGAACCGGCAAGAACCTGAATGGCACAGATTCCTCCCGAACTCTTCGCGCATCGCGAATGGCTGGGGCAAATCGCCCCGGTCGGTCTCGTGGTGTCGCCGCAGGTGCTCCTCACGCGTGGCGTGTTCGTCGATCGCCAGCGCGCCATCGTCGCGCAGACGCGTCTCGCGGAGCTGGTCGTTGAAGACGAGGAGGAGCGCCCCCGGATCGACGATGTCCTTGCGCTCTTTCGAGAGGTGCTCGAGTGGCCCGACGACCTGCTGGCCGGCGCACCCGCCGGTCCGGCGCTGGCCGACGCCCTGACGATTGCGCTGCCCGAATACGAAGACCGCCTCGCACCCACGTACGCGCTGCCCGATCCCGAGAAGACTGGGGAATGGCTCATTCTCGTGCGGGTCGTCGAACCCGGCACAGACCTGGAGAAAGCGCCTGCGCCAGACACGCACGCCGGCTGGTGGCACCAGGGTCGCGCAGGGCCTGGATATCGTTGATGATGTCGGCACCCTCATCCAGCGCCACCTGCATGACCGCGGTGCGGCGTGTGTCCACCGATATGGGAATACCCAGCCGCACTGCATGGCGCAGC
>JANNHO010000054.1:0-1772 GCA_031404435.1 Acidimicrobiaceae bacterium
GCTGCGACCTTCATCGAGGACCATCGCGACAGCGTCACGCTGGAACTCGGGCGGGTACTTCGCCGGGCGACCCGGCGATCGTTTCTTGTTGGACATGGACATCCTCCTATACGAAGTGTCCGCCCAACGGGGGGATGCTCAGTTCGATCGCCACACCTGGATGCGCGACCCGGAGGGCAACGACTTCTGTCTCACCGGTCCGTAGCCGCGAGCTCGCCTCAGAACGCGCTGCGCAGAACGATTCAGGCTGATGCCACCCTGAGGATTGCTGAGCTGTAACCAGCCTGCGCCGTCGCAAGCGATGACCTCTCACCCCAGCAGTCGCGAGTAGAACGCGCCAAGCACGTCCGCGTCGGAGCAGTCGACGGTCACCGTCGTCCAACTGATCGACGGAATCGCTGCCATGACGCCAGTCTCGCGCCGGCGACTCCGCGCCCGCTGAACCGGCAGCGAGGATCGTGGGTGTTGATCCTGTCGTGAGATTGGGTCAGCGTGCTGAGCGTGGTGTTCCGGCCGGGTCTGACCCAACTTGTACCGGCTGACGTCTTCGGATTGTCCTGATACCGATCCGTCGACCTGGTCCGGGCACCACGCTCGACACCCACCGGTTCGGACGGAGTGACCTACTAGGAGCCTGTCGAAAGAGGCCCATCGCTGTCCTGTCCATCGTCCGCGGCGGCTGAGTGTCAACCCACCCAGAGATGACCACGAAAGGGCTGACAATGAACATGCCATCACGAATCACTGCGGGTGTCGACACCCATCTCGACACCCGCGTCGCTGCCGCGCTCGACGAACGCGGATCACTGCTCGGGGTCGAGTCGTTCGACACGACCCCGGCCGGGTATCGCCGGCTGTTGCACTGGCTTCAAGGCTTCGGTGAGATCGAACGAGTCGGCATCGAGGGCACCGGTTCCTACGGCGCCGGCCTGACCCGGTTCCTGCACCGTCACGACATCATCGTGATCGAAGTCGACCGCCCGAACAGGCAACGCCGCCGCCGGCGCGGCAAGAGCGACCCGCAAGACGCGATCACCGCCGCCAGAGCAACCCAGTCCGGCGACAGCGACGGTCTCGCGAAGACCCGTGACGGCAACGTCGAAGCCATGCGAGTCCTGCGTGTCGCACGCTTCTCGGCGCGCAAGGCCCGAACCCAGGCGTTGAACCAGATGCGCTCACTGATCTCGACCGCACCCGACGAGATCCGCACCGAGCTCCGCGCCCTCAACGTCTACCGCCTCCTCGAGCGCGCCAGCAGCTACCGGCCCGGCGACCGCGACGACATCAACTCGATCACCAAGTTCACGCTCCGCACCCTCGCCCGCCGAGCAATCGCGCTCGACGACGAGATCAAAGCGATCGACACGAAACTCAAGACGCTCGTCGCCGACACCGCCCCCGAGCTCGTCGCGCTCCACGGCGTCGGCACCGACAGCGCGTCCGCGTTGCTCGTCGCAGCCGGAGACAACCCTGAACGACTTCGCACCGAAGCCACCTTCGCTCACCTCTGCGGCGTCGCGCCGATCGACGCGAGCAGCGGCAAGCAAGAACGGCACCGACTCAACCGCGGCGGCGACCGCCAAGCGAACTCGGCTCTCTGGCACGTCATGCTCACTCGCATGGTCAGCGACGACCGCACCAAGACCTACATGGCCCGACGGATCGAAGACGGCCTCACCAAACAAGAAGCGATGCGATGCGTCAAGCGCTACATCGCCCGCGAGGTCTACCAACACCTCCCACGCCAACAACTCGCCCTTGACAACCCCTAG
>JANNHO010000055.1:0-14512 GCA_031404435.1 Acidimicrobiaceae bacterium
ATCAACACCATGATCTGCTCCTGCGCCGCAGCATCACCCTCCAACGCCTTCAACGCCGACACCGCGATCACCGGAACATCATCACCCGGAAACTCATACTCAGACAGCTACTCACGAATCTCCAACTCCACCAACTCCAACAACTCCTCATCCTCAACCATATCCGCCTTATTCAACGCCACCACAATATACGGAACACCCACCTGACGAGCCAACAACACATGCTCACGCGTCTGCGGCATCGGACCATCCGTCGCCGCAACCACCAAAATCGCACCATCAACCTGCGCCGCACCCGTAATCATATTCTTGATATAATCCGCATGACCCGGCATATCCACATGCGCATAATGACGCTTCACCGTCTCATACTCAATATGAGCAATCGAGATCGTAATACCCCGAGCCTTCTCCTCAGGAGCCTTATCAATCTGATCAAACGGCGTATACGAAGCCAACCCCTTCCCCGCCAACGTCTTCGAGATCGCCGCCGTCAACGTCGTCTTCCCATGGTCAATATGACCCATCGTGCCAATATTCACATGCGGCTTCGTCCGCTCAAACTTCGCCTTGCTCATGGTGGATCTCCGTTGCTCGGGGTGGTGGGTTGTCAAAGAACGCAGGGAGTGTAGCGGCAGCGACGGCCACGCGCACACCCCGCAGGCGCGCCACCTGCGCGTACGGCAGCCGCGATCCTCTGCCAGAATCGGCCGACCCCGACAGGCGCCGGTGCGACGCGCAGGAGAGACGAAACCCATGAAAGTTGTCATCTTGGCCGGCGGTGTCGGCAGCAGGCTCAGCGAGGAGACCGATGTGCGGCCCAAGCCGATGGTCGAGATCGGGCACCGGCCGATCCTGTGGCACATCATGAAGCACTACTCGCACTTCGGCTTCAACGAGTTCGTGCTGGCCCTCGGCTACAAGGGCGATTACATCAAGCGGTACTTCACCGAGGCGCTCGCCGACGCCAACGATCTCACCGTCGACTTCACCACCGGCCTGGTCGAACGCCATCCGGCCCACGTCGATCCGTGGCGGGTGACCATGGTCGACACCGGGCAGCACTCCGAAACCGGTGGGCGACTGCTCAAGGTTCGCGACCATCTTGGCGATGAACCCTTCATGCTCACGTACGGCGACGGTGTCGCGAACGTCGATCTGCGCGCACTTGCCGACTTCCACGCGTCTCATGGTCGCCTGGCCACCGTCACTGCCGTGCACCCCAACGCCCGCTTCGGTCAACTCGCCCTCGACGGCGACCGCGTGACGCGCTTCGACGAAAAGCCGCAGATGTCGGAGGGCTGGATCAACGGTGGTTATTTCGTGCTCGACCCGGGCATCTTCGACTACATCCCCGGCGATTGCGACTGGGCCAAGGAGCCGCTCGAGGCAATTGCGCGCGACGGCCAACTGGCTGCCAACCGCCACGAGGGGTTCTGGCAGTGCATGGACACCCTGCGCGACAAGATCTATCTGAACAGCCTGTGGGATCAGGGCGAAGCAACATGGAAGGTGTGGGAATGAAGGTTCTGTTGACCGGTGCCGATGGATACATCGGGGTGCGGATGGGTGATTACCTGTTGCAGCGAGGGCATCAGGTGGTAGGGCTCGACTCCGGGTTCCACCGTGTGGGGTGGTTGTACAACTCAACCGACCGTCGGCCCGAGACGATGACCAAGGACACCCGCGACGTCACCATCGATGATCTGCGCGGTTTCGATGCGCTCGTTCACCTGGCGGAGGTGTCCAACGATCCGGTGGGCGAACTGAACAGCGACGTGACGTTCAAGATCAACCACGAGGGCAGCTTGCGGCTGGCCACGCTCGCCAAGCAAGCCGGCATCGAGCGGTTCGTGCACATGTCGAGTTGCAGCGTGTACGGCGCCACCGGCGAACAGCCGAGCCGTGAGGGCGACCCGACCGAGCCACTGACGTCGTATGCGAAGTGCAAGGTCCTCGTGGAAAACGACGTTGCCCCGCTCGCCGACGACTCGTTCTCGCCCACGTTCATGCGCAACGCAACGGCCTATGGGGCGTCGCCGCGGCAGCGATTCGATCTTGTCGTCAACGACTTGTCGGCCAGCGCATTCCTGTACAACGAGATCCGCATGGCCAGCGATGGCACGCCATGGCGCCCGTTCGTGCACGTGCTCGACATCTCCCACGCTGCGGCATGCATTCTCGAAGCGCCGCGCGAGGTGATCCACAACGAGATCTTCAACGTCGGCTCCGACGACCAGAATCATCAGGTTCGCCAGATCGCCGAGATCATCGGCGCCCTCGTTCCCGGGTGCTCGCTCAGCTTCGGAGATTCGTCGGCCGACAAGCGCAACTACCGGGCCGACTTCACCAAGATCCACGAGCAGCTCCCCGGTTTTCGGTGCGCGTGGAGCGTCGAGCGTGGCGTCAAGGATCTGCTCGACATCTTCCGCACCATCGGCCTCGACGAGGAGCTGTACCGGTTCCGTGGTCACACCCGGATCAAGCAGATCAAGCACCTCATCGACACCAACCAGGTCGACGACGATCTCGTATGGAACATCTGACGTGCACTTCACCGAGACGCCGTTGGCGGGGGCGTGGATCGTCGACCTCGATCGCAAGGACGACGACCGTGGCTTCTTCGCCAGGGCGTTCTGCCAGCGTGAGTTCGACGATCACGGCATCGCCTCCGATGTTCGTCAGGCCAACATCTCCCTCAGCGGCCGGGCGGGAACGCTGCGCGGGATGCACTTCCAGTACCCGCCCGCCGCAGAGAACAAGTTCATTCGCTGCATCTCCGGTGCGTTGCTCGACGTGATCGTCGACCTGCGCTCCGAATCGCCCACGTTCCTGGAGCACACGTCGGTCGAGCTGTCGGCACACAACCGGCGAGCGTTCGTGGTGCCGCCGCGTTTCGCGCACGGCTTCATCACGTTGGCCGATGACACCGAGGTGCTGTACCTCGTCAGCGCGTTCTACACGCCTGCCGAAGAGGGTGGCTTGCGCTACGACGACCCGGCGCTCGGGATCGAGTGGCCGCGCGAGGTGTCGGTGATCACTGACAAAGACGCTGCGTGGCCCGATCTCGGCACCCAGCGCGAACAGATCGCACACAAGATGCACATCGAAGGAGCACCGCAATGATCATCGTCGACAACGCACTCGCAGCACGCGAACGCTCCGGGCAGCCCATCCGGGTTGGCATCTTCGGTGCCGGGTTCATGGCCAAGGGTTTCGTCAACCAGGTGGCCCATTCGGTGCCCGGAATGAGCGTCGTGGCCATCTGCAATCGCAGCACCGACAAGGCTGTCGCCGCCTACGACTACGCCGAGGTCAAGGGCGCGGTCATCGTCGCCTCGTTGGGTGAGCTCGAGGCCGCGATCGCCGCCGGCATGCCGGCGGTCACCGACGATCCGACGCTGCTCACCCGATCGGAGCAGATCGACTGCCTCGTCGACATGACCGGTGCGGTCGACTACGGCGCGGCGATCGCGCTCGACGCGTTCGCCCACGGCAAGCACCTCGTGTTGATGAACGCCGAGGTCGACGCGACGATCGGGCCGCTGCTGCGCCGCAAGGCCGACGCAGCCGGTGTGATCGTCACCGCCTGCGACGGCGACCAGCCCGGTGTGCAACTCAACCTGTGGCGGTTCGTGAAGGGTCTCGGTCTCACTCCGCGCGTGCTCGGCAACATCAAGGGTCTGCAGGACCCGTACCGCACCCCGACCACACAGGCTGGCTTCGCCGAGAAGTGGGGTCAGAACCCGATGATGGTGACCAGCTTCGCTGACGGCTCCAAGGTCAACTTCGAACAAGCGATCGTTGCAAATGCAACGGGATTCAAGGTGGCCAAGCGAGGCATGTACCAGTACGACCACCTCGGCCATGTCGACGAACTGACCACCCGCTACGACCTCGACGAACTACGCGAGTTGGGTGGCATCGTCGAGTACGTGGTGGGGTCGAAGCCAGGCCCGGGCGTGTTCTGCCTCGCCGAGCATCCCGACCCGAAGCAGCAGCACTACCTGAACCTGTACAAGCTCGGCGAAGGCCCCCTGTACAGCTTCTACCAGCCGTATCACCTGTGCCATTTCGAGGTGCACAACACCATCGCCAGGGCCGTGCTGTTCGGTGACGCGTGCGGGGTTCCCGCGGGCTGGTCATCGGTCGAGGTGGTGGCGGTGGCCAAGCGCGACCTGCAAGCCGGCGAGGTGTTCGACGGGTTCGGCGAGTACATGACCTACGGCGAAGCCGACAACAGCGATGTCGTCCAGCGTGATGGCCTGCTGCCCCAAGGCCTTGTCGAGGGGTGCCGCTTGAAACGCGGCCTCGCCAAGGATTCAGTCGTTACATGGGCCGACGTCGAACCGCCGACCAGCCTGGCCCACGACCTGTACAGCGAGCAGCAAGCCGCAGCCGCGGCCGCCGCAGCCAGCTAGTCGTACAGAAGTCATCGGGCAGAACTGATGGCAGTTCACCACGTGAGGTTGCTAGGGTCGTCGGTACTGCGCCTGTAGCTCAATGGATAGAGCATCTGCCTTCGGAGCAGAGGGTTGGGGGTTCAAGTCCCTCCGGGCGCGCTGGAGAATGGCGATCGAGGGAGACCTGCTCAGGTGGCTACGAGCACGATCTTGCCGACGTGCTGCTTCGTTTCGAACAGCTGCTGGGCTGCGACGATCTCGTCCATCGGGAACGTCGCCGCGACGAGCGGTCTGATCTCCGCCCGTTCGATGCGACCAACCAAGGCAGCGAAGATGCCGGGTTCCACGATGGTTCCGCCGAGCAGTTGCAGGTCCTTGAGATACAGCTTGCGCAGATCGAGCGACACAATGGGGCCGCCGATCGCGCCTGACACGGCGTAACGCCCACCGGGTCGCAGCGCGTCGAGCAGGCGCGGCCACGCGGGGCCCCCGACGACGTCGATGACCGCATCGAACGAGTCGCGACCGGCCACCTCGCATGGGTCGTCCTCGCGCCCGATCACGTGAGCGGCGCCACAGAGGCGAACGCCATCAGCCTTGGAAGCTGCTGCGACGGCGACGACGTTGGCACCGCGGGCGGCCGCCAACTGGACGACGGCCGAACCCACTCCGCCCGACGCGCCGGTCACGAGAACCGCCGCCCCCGACGTGACGGCGGCGAGGGTGAGTAGATTCTCCGCAGTGCCGTAAGCGCAGGGGAACGTCGCAAGTTCCGCGTCGCTCATGTCGCTCGTGATCTTCCATGCGTGCACCGATGGCACCATCACATAGTCGGCGAAGGCACCGTCGAGTTCCGAGCCGAGGTAGCGCGCCATATGAGGTTGCCATTCGAGCGGCTCGCGTATGGCCGGTTCCACCACAACGCGTTGGCCGATCCGGGCCGGGTCAACCTCCGGGCCCACGGCGACGATGTGACCGCACGCATCGATCCCTTGCACGCGGGGAAACCGAATCGGCTCACCCGTCCATCCGGTGTCGTCGCTACCCTCGGAGTACCAGCCCCGCCTCGTGTTGATGTCGGTCGCGTTCACCGCCGCAGCGCCAACGTTGATGAGTACCTCGCGGCGTCCTGGCCGAGGAACCGGCAGATCGTTGCGGAACTCCAGCCGCTCGTAGCCTCCGTGACCCGTTGTGAGCACACCGTTCATCGTCGTCGGCACTCGGTCGTTCATCGTGTCTGCCTCACTCGTCGTCGACTTCGTTGGAAGACGTCCTCTCAACCTTCTCACGTAGCTCGGTCCTCCTCGCATCCGCGACGGCACCGGTCATGCACACGCGTCTCCGCAGCCCTCGGCCGCTGTGCCTCGCAGACATTGCAATGCCGCCTGACATTGGCGTATGGGCTTTCGTCGAAGCGGGTAAGCAACGCTATGCGCTCCTCATCGAACCGTACTTGCCATCGCGTCGGGGACCGACGCGGCACAGAGTCGTCGTGACGGACCAGGAAGCATCACGGGCGAGCGGGGACGAATCCCCGGCAGCCATTCCACCTCCAGCATCGACCACTCCGAGCACCGCCAGCACGAACACCAGTACCACAGCCGCCATGACGGCTTCTCTGATTGACGATGATCGTCGGGTTCCGGTCACGCCGCTGATCATGGCGATCGCGATGGTCGCCATGACCGTCGCGCTTGCCAGAGTCGCCGGGGGCTTGGTCGACATCGTTGGGCTGGTCATCCTCGCCGCGGTGTTGGCCTGGCTGACCGGGCCGTTCCAGCAGCGGATCGCCAACCGTGTCGGCGGCGCAGCGTCGATGATTGTGTTGCTGCTCCTCGCGCTCGGGATTGGCCTCGGTGTCGGCGGCCTGCTGGCCAAGGACTTGAGCGACGGCACCACCGCGCTGTCGGAGCGGATCAGCAACTCGCTCTCCGGTGGATCCGGTAGCAGCGTGGCCGACCGGATCGGCCGGTCGTTGCGCCTCGGCGACGGGGTGGCCGAGTGGCTGTCGTCGTTGCCCAACACGGCGGTGTTCGGCGGCGACGGAACCCCCGCGGTCGGTAAGCGGGTGGTCGACATCATCGTTGTTGTCGTGCTGATGCTGTTTTTCCGCGGCAGCAGCACCTCGATCGTAGCGGGGCTGATCCGGCTGTGGCCGCGCCCGCAACGCGAACGTATCTGGCTGTTGCTCGGAGACGTCGATCACCGTTCTGGGAGCTACCTGCGCCACGTGGCCACGGTCGGTTTCGCGTGCGGGGTGGCGCTGAGCGCGCTGGCGCTGGCCTGCGGTCTGCCGATGCCGGTGGCGATCGGATTGTGGGCCGGGTTCTGGATGCTGGTCCCGGCGGTCGGCTGGTTCGTTGGCCTCGCCCCGTACGTGCTGTTCGCCCTGTCGCTCGACACCGTGCCGGCAGTGATCGCCGTCGTGCTCGCCTCGGCACTCACCGTTGCCGGGGTCCACTACCGCCGCTTGCGTGGACAGCGGCTGCATCTGCGGCCGGGGATCGGGATTGTGGTGCCGAGCCTCGCGGTCGGCGTGGCGATCAGCGGTACGGCTGCGGCGATCGTGTGCTTCATGCTGGCTGTGCTGGCGCTTGGCATCGCTACCTCGGAGTACCGATCGGTGCGGCTGCCGATGCCGGTACTCGACGAGGCCAAAGTTTACCGCTTCGGTCCGGTCGTCATCCCCCACGGAATCACCGGCATCGTGCTGTGTGGCGTGGTGGTCGTCTTCGCCGTGATGTCGTGGTCGATGATCGGGCGGGCCGGCGCAGCGATCGTGTGGATCACGATCGCGATGCTCTGGGCCATCGCCATCAACCGTCCAGTCACGTTCCTCGCCAACCGGATGCACATGGGACGACCGGTCGCGCTTGGCTTCACGTTGATCATGTTCGGTGCTGTGATCGGGGCGATCGTCACGACGGTGGTCAACGAAGGTCCGAGGTCGTTGGCGCTTGCCGTCGAGCGCTTGCCGCGGGTGGTCAAAGATTTCGAGACGGCACCGCTCGTCGGCGACTGGTTGCAGCAACGCGACGCTGCCGCAGTGGTCGCCGAACAGCTGCAGGAGCTGCCCGGCCGGGTGTCGTCGTCGCGCGGTGCGGTGGGGTGGTTCCCGTCGATCGGCTCGCAGCTCGTCGATGTGATCTGGGTGCTGTTGCTCACGATCGCTTTCGTGCTCGATGGCGGCCGGTTGGTTTCGGCGGCAAGCCGCCGGGTGCCCGTGCGTAAGCGCCGCCAGTTCGACCGGCTCGTCACCGTGACCCATCGCGGGCTTGCCGGCTACGCCGCCGGTGCGGTGGTGGTGTCGGCGATTTGCGGTTCGGTGGTACTCGGCCTTGCGCTCGTACTCGGGATCGTGCTGGCGCCGGCGCTCGCTCTGTGGGCGTTCATGTGGGACTTCGTCCCGCAGGTGGGCGGGTTCATCGGCGGCGTGCCGCTGCTGCTGTTCGCGCTGATGGAGGGGCCGACGGTGTTCTTCATCGCCGCTGGCGTCTACCTCGTGTACCAACTCGCCGAGAACAACGTGATCTATCCGGCGATCATCGGTGTCAGCGTCGACATCCCCGCGTGGGCGACGATGCTGGCGGCGATGATCGGGGCCGCGGCCGGCGGGCTGCTCGGTGCCGTCGTGCTGACACCGTTGGTCGGGGTGATCCGCCTGACGATGATCGAGATGCGCAAGGAGGACTTCCCCGGCCGCACAGTGGCCGAGGTCGAGGCGCCGCAACGGCGACGTGGCCGCCGCCGCGGCCCGCGGCCCGGTGCACGTACCCCAGGCATCCGTGCTCTGAAGTCGTGACCGGTTCGGACCGCCTCAGCGGTAGCTCAGCTTTCGCGCCAACATGAACGTCGTGTGAACTGAACCTGAACACTTTGACGGTTGCCGGCGATGCGCTTTCGCTGTCGAGAGACTGCCCGTCATGACTATCCGGGGTGTATTTTCCAACGCGAGGGAGCGGCTCGATCTCGCTCCTGGGGATGTGTTGTTCTCTGCCGGAGATTCCGGAGACCAGATGTTCGGCGTCGTGACTGGCCAAGTCGAACTGCGGCGGGGCGACGAGGTGCTCGCCACGATCGGGCCCAGCGAAACATTCGGAGAAATGGCGATCATCGACGACGCGCCGCGAGCCCTGACTGCCGTTGCAGCGGAACGCTCCGAGATCGCAGTGATCAACCGGAGCACTTTCGTGTTCCTCGTGCACGAGACCCCCACATTCGCCATCGAGGTGATGCGGTCACTTGCGAGCCGGATCCGCGAACTCGATGCCCGTATCTAACGAACAAGTACCTCTGGCGTCCGCTGCACGACACGAGCGATCCAGGGCCGTCGCGAAGTAGGCAAGACTTCGACGATGACGACTGCCGAACAGCGACTCATCGAAGCGAACATCGACCTACCCGAGGCGATGGCACCGGCTGGACTGTACGTCGCCGCGGTGCGGACCGGGAACCTGCTGTTCCTCTCCGGTGCCGGTCCGGCCAAACCGGGAGGTGGTTTTGTGACCGGCAAGGTCGGCGGCACCGTCGATGTTGCCACAGCGCGCGAGGCGGCGCGTTTCACCGGCCTGCAGCTGCTGTCGAGTGCGCGCAGCCTGTTGGGAAGCCTCGACCGTGTGGTCAGGGTGGTCAAGCTGCTCGGCATGGTGAACTGCGCGCCCGGCTTCAACAACACCCCCGGCGTAATCGACGGATGCTCGGAGCTGTTCATCGAGGTATTCGGCGCCGCCGGCCGGAGCGCTCGGTCTGCGGTCGGAATGGCCGAGCTGCCCTTCGACATCTGCGTCGAGATCGAAGCGATCTTCGAGCTAGCCGACGCCTGATCAACGCCGAAGGTGGTCCCGCTCCAACGAAGGTCGCTGATATATCAAATGTATACTGAACCAATGCAGCTTGCGTCACGCCTCGACAACCTCGGCACCGAGACCGCCTTCGCAGTATCACTGGCCGCCGCCGATTGGGCAGCGAGGGGCAACCGGGTGTATCCGTTCCACCTCGGCGACATGAACCTTCCCACGCCGACCAACGTCGTCGCGGCAATGGACCGCGCCATCGCCGACGGCCACACCGGCTACTGCGCGGCCGCCGGTATCGCCCCGCTGCGCGAGGCCCTTGCCGCCGACATCGGGGCACGACGCGGTCTGCAGTTCACACCCGCCAACGTGGTCGTCCAGCCTGGCGGCAAGCCGGTGATCGGCAAGTTCATCCAGACCGTGATGGAGCCGGGCGACGAGGTGCTGTACCCGAACCCCGGCTACCCCATCTACGAAAGCCAGATCGAGTACCACGGCGGCACTGCGGTGCCATACCGGTACGTCGAAACAGCCACCGGCTTCGCCCTCGACCTCGAGCATCTCGCTGCGCACCTCACCCCGCGCACGAAAGCGTTGATCTACAACGACCTGCAGAACCCGTTGTCGGCCGAGAGCAGCGCGGCCGAGATGCAGGCGGTTGCCAATCTGGCCATTGCCAACAACCTGTGGGTGTTGTCGGATGAGGCCTACTTCGAGTTGCGTTACTCCGGTGCCAGCACCTCGATCGCCAGTCTGCCGGGGATGCATGAACGCACCGTCATCCTGTACACGTTCTCGAAGAAGTTCGCGATGACCGGTTGGCGCCTCGGCGCAGCGGTCGCGCCCGTGCCGGTCGCCGAGATGATCGCCAAGTTGAACACCAACGACGAGTCGTGCACAGCTCATTTCGTGCAATGGGCCGGCCTGGAAGGAATCACCGGCGACCAGTCCGGTCCGGCCGCGTTGGTCGACGCGATGCGGATCCGCCGCGACGCAGCCGTCGCAGGTGTGAATGCAATCGAGGGCATGCACACTGCTCGGCCCGAGGCGACGTTCTATCTGTTCGTCAACGTCACCGAAGCCATGCAGAGCAAGGGCTACAGCGATGTGTCGTCGTTCGCCACCGCTGCGCTGCATCACACCGGCGTGTCGTTCTGCACCCGCCGCCACTTCGGCCGCCCGCAACCCGGCGAGACCGAGCAGTACATCCGCCTCGCCTACTCCGGCATCGACACAGCCGACATCACCGCCGGCCTCGGCTTGCTCGGTGAGTGGGTGGCGTCATGACATCGGCATCCATCGCTGGTCCCGGCCGGGTGGTGGTCACCGGCAGGATTCCCGAGCCAGGCTTCGCGCTGCTGCGTGGTGCCGACCACGACGTGAGCGAGTGGTCCGACAGCACGGCAATCCCGCGTGATGAACTGCTCCGCCGCGTGGCTTGCGCCGACGTGATCGTGTCGCTACTGACCGAACGTATCGATGCCGAACTGCTCGATGCGGCCGGCCCGCAACTGCGCGCCGTGTGCAACGTGGCCGTGGGCTACAACAACATTGACGTACCGGAGTGCACCCGCCGCGGCGTCACGGTCACCAACACGCCCGGCGTGCTCACCGAGGCAACGGCCGACATCGCAATGGCACTGATCCTGATGACCACGCGCCGCCTCGCCGAGGGGGAGCGCCTGATCCGCTCGGGCGAGCCGTGGCAGTGGGGCATGTTCATGATGCTCGGCACGGGCCTGCAGGGCGCTCGGCTCGGCCTCGTCGGGATGGGCCAGATCGGCACCGCGTTGGCGCGTCGCGCCCGCGCGTTCGGGATGACGATCGGCTACTCGAACCGCAACCCGGTCGATGTCACGCTGGCCGCCGAGCTCGGAGCCGAACATCTCAGCCTCGATGCACTGCTGGCATCGAGCGACGTGGTGTCGCTGCACTGCCCGTACTCACCCGACACGCACCACCTCATCAGCCGCGCCCAGCTCACCTCGATGCGCAACACCGCGTTCTTGATCAACACTGCACGCGGACCCGTCGTCGATGAAGCCGCGTTGGTGGCAGCGCTCGAAGCGGGCGAGCTGGCAGGTGCCGGCCTCGATGTGTTCGAGCACGAGCCCGTCATCCACCCGGGCCTCGTCGGCCGCGACGATGTCGTGCTCATCCCCCACCTCGGCTCGGCCACCATCGAAACCCGCACGGCAATGGCCACCCTCGCCGCCCGCAACGCACTAGCGATCCTCGCCAACCAACCCCCCGTCACCCCCGTCGGCTGACGTTCAACCGATTTGGGTGGCGCGTTAGCCGATGATCGTGACGGTGCCCGTGGAGCCGTCAACGGTGATGATTGCGCCTTCCGGGATGAGGTCGGTAGCCCGTTGGACCGAAACAGCGCAGGGCACGCCGAGTTCGCGACTGACGATCGCCGCGTGCGAACCGACCGCGCCGACGTTGACCACGACCGCGCCGACCGACAGGAACAGCGGTGCCCACGACGGGTCGGTGGTGGGAGCCACGAGGATGTCGTCGATGTCCATGTCCGGTGCGGTCATCGGATCGAGCACGATGCGCGCCCGACCGGTGGCGATACCTGGCGCACCCGGGCCTCCCTGCAACACATCGCCTACCTTGGCCTTGGCGGCAGTGGAACCGTTCCGTTGCGGCCACTCGCTGATGGGGGCGACGCCTTGGACGTGGCCGACGATGTACGGTGGGGTCACATGGTGCAACGCCTGGAACGACTCCTCGCGCTCGGCAATGACCCCCTTGAATGACGACGGATCGGCAAGGAACGCGTCGAGTTCGGAGTCGAGCAGGTTGAAGATCTCCTGCTTGGTGGCGATCACACCCTCACCCACCATCCGCTCGCCGAGGATGTACATCGCCAGCTTCACCTCGTGGATGAGGCGGACACAGGCGTACTTGCCCTTCTCCCGCCACCCGAGCCAACGCGCTGCGGACGCCATCCCAGCGGAGAGTGTGCCGTGCGCTTCGGCGTCACCGGCGACGGCAGCGAGCAGTTCGGCCGACACGCGCTCGCGCTCGGCCGCGGCAAGCACCTTGGCGACATGCGGCGAACGGTCATCGCTTTGGTGCCGGAGCCGGTCGATCATCCCCAGCGCGATCTCGGGACGGGTGGTCCAGGAATCCGGGCGGGTGTCCCACTCGTTGGGGGCCCGGTGCCCGTGCTCGATGAGCAACCGCTCCCAGCCCGCGAGGAACTCCGCAGCGCAAGGATCGGACGCATCGAGGCGTGACAGAACACCATCGACACCAGCCACAAACGCCGCTGTCAGCGCGGCCGAACCGCGGATGATCCGGCTGAGATCCCACATCGCAAACGACGCCTCGGCCGACTCGACGCTGCCGACGGCGCTGAGCACCTTCACGGCATCTTCCGGGCGGCCGATCGCTTCACAGATCGCTTGCACCGCACCGGGGCCGAGCGACGCGCCGAGGCACACCACGGTGTAGGGCAGCCATGCCTCCTCCACCTTGGCCGGTATCGACCGGGCGTAGGCAACGAGTTCGGCGTTCGACAGCGAGGCCAGGTTGGGCCGCTCGGCGACCGTGCGCAACGCCATCACCGAGGCCGCATCCTGCTCGGGGAACGACTCGGTGGTCATCACCCACCCCATCCGCTCGGCCAGCTTGGCGCTTTGTACTTCGTTGACGTCGTCGGGATGCGGCTCGTACGGCGGCACACCAGGATGGTCGCCGAAGTACGCCTTGTCGATTGCCTCGGCCGTGGCGCCAGGCATCCGCTCGCCCATCAGGCGGCTCAGCGACATCGGGTTGTAGAAGTACCCGCCCCAGTTGCCGAACACCTGCAACGGCTGAAGGTCGTATTCCTCAACGGCCACCACGCCGAACTCGACGAAACCCTTGGCTACACCGGGGTTGCAGCCCTTCATCCACACCAGACTCCACCCGAGCGGGCTGAACGGGTCAGGCCCGACCTCATCGGCGTTGGCGCGCGTGTAGTACGGAAAGCGCGCGCTGGTCTCGGTATCGGTGATCCATGTGTCCACGATGTTGCCCCCAAGTTCGACTGATGAACAACGGCAAGCTTACTCGTCGATCAGTAATGGGCGTAGCGGACGAGTTTCGTCATACGTCGCTGGCGATGCCGCGTGCCACGAGTGCCTCGTGGTTGTTGGTGAAGTCCGCCGACAGATCGGGCGGACCGCTGTAGTGGGTCTGCAGGAACCGCCGCGAAAACAGCCACTCACCATCGACACGGGCGTACTCGTCGTCGTAGTGGGCGAGCAACATCGAGTTGGTGCCGTCGGCTCGGCGGAACCACTCATTGATGTACCAGCGCCCCGCTGCCTCGTTGTCGGTTGCCCCTCGGCGCACGTCGCCGCTGTGCACCACTTGCACCACGGCATGCATGGTCTTCATCGCCGAGTACCACAGTTCGACGATCGCGTCCTTGCCATGAACCAACCGGTTGCGGCCAAGATCCCACGTCGCGTCGTCGGCCCAACAGGTAGCCCACTGCACACCGTTGCGATGGATGACCGCATCGACGTAGCGATGCACCAGCCGTTCGATGGCAAGGAAATCGTCGGCAGGCACGGGCGTCGGTCGCGGTGAGGTAGTCATGTCCCGTTTCTAGTCCATCACCGCCTACCTGTGACCCCTCGGCGGGTGAGGGTCCGCACACATCGTCAACGCATGTCCATGGCGATGCATAGCACCTCGGGCACGGCGGCGCGGCCCGCGTAGCGGGGACCCTCGAACGCGCAGGAGCAGCAGTTGGACCGAACCGGCTTGTGCAGTGCTGGTTCAGGCGGCGCGGATGGTTGGTTGGCCGTGTGGTGTGGAGATGAGGGTGCGGCCGTCGGGGGTGATGAACTCGGCGTTGGCGTTGGCGAGGAGGCGGATCTGCCAGTTTTCGCGGTGGATCAGGTGATGGTGGTAGCTGCACAGCATGAGCAGGTTGTCGAGCTTGGTTTCGCCGTATCTTCGCCACCAGATGATGTGGTGGGCATCGGCGAACTTGGTGGGCCGGTCGCATCCGGGATGGCGGCAGCCGCCATCGCGGGCGGCGACGGCACGCCACATCGGTAGTGGCACGGTCCGTGTCGACCGGCCGATATCGAGTACGCCCGATTCGGCGTGCAGCATCCGGTGCAGCACACAATCGCACAGGTACGCCTCGGTCGCCCATCGCGGAAGCGGTCGCCCATCGCGAGTGAACCCGTGCGGCACGAACCACGACTGCGGCCCAGACGAACCCGGCCCAGCCGACTCCGGCCCAGCCGACTCCGGCCCGGCGTCGGGGTACTGCGCCCCCGGACCATCGCCAACGCCATC
>JANNHO010000056.1:0-3238 GCA_031404435.1 Acidimicrobiaceae bacterium
TTGCGGCCGAACGGGGCAAGCGAGAGATCAGCGACGCGAAAGTCGCGCTGGCTCGCGGGTGATGGGGCGGTGACGGTGGACGACATGGGAACCCTCCAGGGGGAACGACGGGCCAGGGAAACGGCAGGCCAGGGGGAACGACGTGATGGGGTACTGGAGAGGGCCGGCACCAACTGGCGCACGCTCACCGCCGTGACGAGCACGGCCGGAATCAGCCCACGAGCGGGCACAAGTGTACCGCCCGCAGCCCAGATGCCCGGTCCGAAAACCGCGGGATGTCAGTCGGCCAGCACCACGGCCGATGCGTCGTACAGGTAGTGGTTGTTGCCCGACAGGTTGAACACCTGCACCGTGGCATTGGCGCCGTACTTCATGATCGCCAGGTTCGGCACGGGGACACCTTCGACCATGTTCAGGTTGGACGCCTCTGGCCGCGGCGAACCGGTCGGGTACACCGTGAGGAAGCTACTGACCGGCACGGTGGGAACCTGCCGGGTCAGCGAGGCCGACGTGAGGTTGCCGATGACTGCGAGCTGCTTGCCGACGGCAACGCCACCGATGTTGACCGACGAGGCGAAGTCGGCGAAGCTCCAATCCTCGGCCTGCGTGGGCCCGAGCGACACAGCCCCCCATTGCGCTTCACGGGTGTCGAACACCCGGAACGGCGTGGTCAGCGGTACCACGCGGCCCTGGCGAGTGGCGACCGGCTCGCCGGCGAGCAGGTAGCCGGCCACGTCGACGACGACGTGGGCGGTCCCGCTGTTGTTGAACAGGCGGAACTTTCCGTCGGCACCGAGCGGCACGATCACCATGTTCGGTTTGATCTGGCCGCGGGCCAAGTTGACGTTGGACGTGGTCGGAGCGGCCCCGCCGAGGCTCTCGGGCACGACCGACAGGAACGTGGCCGCACTGGTGGCGAGGTCGTTGACCCCGGTGACGTTGAGTACTGCGCCGACCACGTTGGCCGACGACGGGAGCACCTCACCCGTGGCGAGTTGGGCACCACGGAACTGCAGCTCCAGCGTCTCGCCTTGACCGAGCGGTGTGTTCGCCGGGGTGCGGTTGAACGCCGAACGCGTGTCGAGTAGCCGACCTGGCGAAATCGGCACCAAGCGGGCACCACGGGTGGCGTTGGAGCTGGTCGAGAACCAGCCGAAGACGTCGACCACCACGTGCGCAGTGGCCGACGCAGACGGAGTGAACAACTTGATCGTCAATCGGCCATCGGTACCGGGGCGAACGATCGTGAGGTTGGGGACGTTCTGTTGCGGCGTGAAGTTGATGATCGAGGCGATGCCGCCCGCGGCCCCGGCTCCATAGGCGTTCAGCCAGCCGCCCGCAGTCGGCTCGGTGACGGTGATGTTGACCACCACGGCGAGCACATCCGCTGGCCGGTTCGGCACATTGCCGAGGCCCAGCACGCCGATGTCGAACGTGGGTTGCGCCGACGTTGCCGGCTTGGGCCCGGGAGCGGGCTCGTTGACCGGTGACGCGGCCCGCGAATCGTAGATTCGCTGCGGGGCAAGGGGGTGATACTCGCCACCCGCGCCAAGGCCCACCGGCACTGGCGCGGCCGCAACACTGCCACCAGAGGGGGTCGCGGTGAACGCGGCCGAGGCCGCGACGACGGCGACCAACATCGTCCGCACAATCGCCGACAACCGCGTATGGTGGTGTTGAGACCTCATGGAGTGAGGATTGTAGCAGGCCGGGATCAGGCCGACGCCGCGGCAAACGTCGGAGCTAGTGCTTCGGCCTCGACGCGAGCCATGATCGCTGCGTGATCGGCGTCGGAGACGGCCTCGGCCTCGTCGATCAGCATCACCGGGATGCCGTCGCGCACCGTATAACGGCGGTGTAAGCGCGGGTTGTACAGGCCGCCCTCGTCGCCGAGGTAGTACAACGGGCCCTTGTCCTGCGGGCACGCCAGCACGGACAGCAATCGTGGATCGAGCGACATGAACAGTTCCTTTCGGGCAGCGGCCGTGGTCAGCCGCTGGTGATGAGTGCGAGCACCTCGGCCACATGGCGGTCGCACTCAGCGCGATCGGGTGCTTCGAGGTTGAGCCGCAGGAGCGGCTCGGTGTTGGATGGGCGAAGGTTGAACCACCACGGGCCGCAGTCGACGGTCAGCCCGTCGAGGTCGTCTTGGCGAGCATGCGCGTACGCGGCCTCGACCCGCGCGATCACGCGAGCCGGGTCATCGACGTGAGTGTTGATCTCGCCGCTGGCCGAGTAGCGCTCGTACGGCTTGCGCATCACCGATAGGTCGGTGTTGGACCGGGATAGTTCGTCGAGCATAAACATCGTCGCGATGAGACCGCTGTCGGCGCGGAAGTTGTCGAGGAAGTAGTAGTGCGCCGAGTGCTCGCCGCCGAACACAGCACCGGTCTCGGCCATCACCTGCTTGATGAACGAATGGCCCACCTTGGTGCGCACGGGCACGCCACCATGCTCGCGGATCACCTCGGGGACGGCACGCGAACAGATCAGGTTGTGCAGCACCGTTGCGCCCTGGTGCGACCGCAGGATGTTGGCAGCCAAGATCGCGGTGGTCGTGGAACCGCTGAGACCGCGGCCCGCCTCGTCCACCACGAACACCCGGTCGGCATCCCCGTCGAAGGCGAGACCCACGTCGAAGCCGCCCGACAGCACGCGCGCCTGCAGATCGCGTTGGTTCTCGGGCTGCAACGGATCGGCCGGATGATTCGGGAACGTACCGTCGAGTTCGCCGTACATCACCTCGAGGGTGATCTGCGGAATCCGTTCGAACACCGCTGGGACGACGAGACCACCCATGCCATTGGCGGTGTCGGCAACGACGCGCATCGGGCGTAACGCAGCAGTGTCGACGAACGACACCACGTGATCGGTGAACGCCGACAACAGGTTCTTCGTGGACATCGCCCCAGCATGCGCTGCCGGTGCAGGTGCGTCGCCGTCGAGTAACCGCATCGCCGTATCGCGAACCTCGAACAGCCCCGTGTCCTGCCCCACCGGGCGCGCGCCGCTGAGGCAGAACTTGACGCCGTTGTAGCGCGCCGGGTTGTGCGAAGCGGTGAAGATCGCCCCCGGAGCATCCATGCGTCCGGCCGCGTAGTACACCAGATCGGTGGACGCGAGGCCGAGATCGACCACGTCGACACCCTGCTCGAGCACGCCGCGGGCGAATGCATCCACGAGCTCGGGACCCGACGGCCGCATGTCGCGACCGACCAATACCCGTGGCGCAGCGGCG
>JANNHO010000057.1:0-10274 GCA_031404435.1 Acidimicrobiaceae bacterium
CAGATGGCAAACGTCACGCCTTTAGAAGCTTGGATGTTGACGAACAAGGTGTCACCGGATGGACTGAAGGTTGCGCCCGCGAATTCCTCGGAGTACCGGAGAGCACTGGTCGCATTGCCCGTCAGCCGATTGGGAGCCACGTCGAGCAGTTTTGCCGTCGGTGTCGAGACGTCGGATGTAGTTGTCGCCGGGCCTGTCTTCGCAGATCAATACAGGAGCAGAGTCAATCTTCGTTCCGGCCGACCCCGGCTTCCGCAGTTGGTGGGCAGACGGTGGGCCGGTTTCGGGGGTGTGAGCTGGGCTGATGCGCCTGTCGGTTGGTGGGCCGCGTGTGTCCACGCGTTGAACGGTCCTGGCAGAGAGCGTCGGTCTGTCAGGTGGGGTGGAGGTGGGTGACGCGGGGTGGCGCAGCCACGCCGCAGGCGTCAACAATGCCTTGTTGGGCGGTAGCGAGTGGGGTGGTCTGGGTGACGGTCCCGGTCAACAGCTGTGGAGGGTGACGGCGTGCACGCGGCCGAGCTTGATCGCGATCTTGCGCCAGGTGAGTGCGTTTGCGATCCGTTCCCTGTTCGCCCGTGACGCGGCGGGTGTCACGTCAAGATCAAGTGACCGGCCGATTTTGGCGCCCTGAAGTTCGGCTGCGATCCCTCCGATCATCACGTAGTCGACCTTGTGTCGATCGAGCGCCGAACGATTGCTTCGACCTGCTCGATGGTCATCGGCGCAGGCAGGCGCTGCGGCCCCGGCGGCGGTGAAGCACGTTGCGCCGCGAGACGGTCCCGGACCTCACGCCAACGCGGAGGCTCCGCGGTCATTGCGAGGACACGATCGTGCGCTGATGCTCAGCCCACCGTTGCTGGAAATCTACTGGCTGCGCCTGCAACCATTCCTCGATCGTTTCATCGTGCGGATCGAAAGGCTCGAGTCGAGTCCGCAGCTCGAAACCTGCTGCGCGTAGAAGACGGGCAAGCGCCGGGTGCGATGGTTGCCGTCGACCGTTCTCGATTGCCGCGACGTGCTCGGCGTCGAGGGCGCCGACGTAAGTCGAAACGAGCGTTTCGACGCTGTGTCCGAGTCGTCGTGCTGTTTCGGCGAGGGGCATCCCGGCACCGCCGAGGTCGTGAGTGAGAAGCCGATGCTCATCGGGCAGTGCCGAAGCGATTGGCCGCGGCAGTTCGATGGGACTCGCGCCGTTCTGTCGTCAACGGGCCGAAGTGAGCACGTGGGTTCGATTGACGACCTCGTTCAGCCGGGCCCAGGTCGGGTGCTGTGGCTCGCCTCTTGGCCCTCGACCTGTTGTCCGCGTTCGGTATGGCCGACGTACAGCAGACACCGAGAACGGGGAGTTCGCCATCGTTCGGTTCACAGCCGACAGACACTCGAGGGTCGAAAACTGGGCGTGTGCCCACCATCGACAATCTGCTCGCTTGAGATCGAAGGGTTGGCCCCGCGTTGGGATTCGGATGCGTGACGCGGTGCGTCACGCATCCTCCATCGAGGTGATGTCTGGTGGGACGACCAGCCCGCGGGTTGGGCACACACCCGAGATGTTCCATGCGTCGCGTTGGTGAGTCTTCGGTCGGCCCCACGCCAAGGAGGTGGATTCGCCGCGGGACGGCTTCCCGTCGCTGCGTCGTCCGCTCGCTGATGTAGCGATGCGCGATATGTAACGAAATGTAAGCCGGGTGGCGTTGCATTTCGTTACATTCGTTGAGCCGGGTGCTCGGCGTTGTCACAGACCTTGCGCGACGGCTTGGGCGATGAAGTCGTTGGCCCATGTGACAGCTTGGGTGACGTCGTCGATGACGTCCAACCCGGTGGCGGCCTCGGTGTAGATGGTCTCCCAACGGTCGTATTGGACGACGGTGGGCGGCCAGGTGTGCGCCTGGCGCGCGATGAACAGCCGCTCGGCGGTTGCGGCGACGGCTGCCATGTCGATCGCTTCTTCCTGTTCGAGGATTTCTAGGTCGACGAATCGTGGGCGGCCCCAGTACCTCGAACAACGACTCGGCCACGCCCGTGCCTCTACGACTCTCGACATCTACGCCCACTACACCCAGCCTGCTGACCAGCGCGCTTCGGCCACCCTCGCCAACAGTCTCGACCTGTGCCGCTGAGCCCACTGCTGGCGGCGTAGTGGCTGAGGGGACTGGTCGCACCGGTCGGTCCGCCCGGCTCGGATCTGGAATGAAAGGTGCCTCTGATCTGGAAATCCAGATCCTCGGATCTGGAACGTAGAGCTACTCGGATGTGGAAAGTAAATGGCCTATGCTGGCCGAATGCTCACTCCGCCAATCGACCGACGGATCCTGTCGATCGTCGAGGATCGGCTGCGGGAAGCGCCGGTCGTGGTGCTGCAGGGTGCACGTTCTGTTGGCAAGTCCACCGTGCTCGCGGAACTCGCCCGGCGTCATGACGTGGAGATCACCGACCTCGACGATGTCGCCGTCCGCGCTCGGGTGCAGGCGTCACCGTCCGACGCCGTACGGGGCCCGTCACCGGTCTGCATCGACGAGCACCAGCACGTGCCCGAATTGCTGCAAGCGATCAAAGCTGAACTGAACCAGCGACACGACAATGGCCGGTGGCTCCTCACCGGCTCTGCGTCGTTCTGGGCGATGCCGCGCGGTACCCAGGCGCTCACCGGACGCGTCCAGCTGCTCGAAGTCATGCCGTTCTCCCAAGGTGAGCTCGATGGCATCCACGAGGACTTCTTCGACCTCGCGCTCGCCGACCCTGCTGCGCTCGTCGTCGCGAGGCGCCCCGTCACCGAGCGCGAGGAGTACGAGCGCCGAACGTGTCGCGGCGGGATGCCGCTCGCAGTTCAAGCAACCGATCGTCAACGGGCCAACTTCTACCGCTCGTACCTCGGTGCATCGCTGGCCCGCGACGTCCTCGATCTGTCACGGGTGCGCCAGATCAACGTGTTGCCGCGGCTGATGGAGGGCCTCACGGCACAGACCGGGCAAGTCCTCAACGTCGTCAAGGCGGCCACCGCCGCCGGGATCGAACCGCGGTCTGGTGACAACTACACCCGCCTCGTCGAAGCGCTGTTCCTGATCCGCCGTCTCCCGGCATGGGGGCGCACATTGCGATCCAGAACAGCGCACTCGCCGAAGCTGCACGTCGTCGACTCCGGTCTCGCTGCGTACCTGCTCGGGATCACGCCCGAGAAGCTCGCCCGGCGCAACCCGTCCGCTCTCGCCGAGTTCGGTCACCTGTTCGAGACGTTCGTCGTCGGCGAACTCCTCAAGCAGGCTTCGTGGCGCGACGACGTGCGTGAGCTCGGTCATTGGCGAACCCACGACGGCGCGGAAGTCGACCTCGTCGCCGAGACGCTCGACGGCACCGTTGTCGGTTTCGAGATCAAGGCGGGCCGTGAAGTCGACACCAAGTCGCTCCGCGGTCTCATCGCACTGCGTGACAGCCTCGGCGATCAATTCCGCGCCGGCTACTTCCTCAACACCGGCAGCGAGGCCTACCAGATCGACGACCGGATTCATGTCTGCCCCATTGACCGGCTGTGGCAGGCCAACGGAACATGATCAAGCCGGTCACGGTCGGGAGCTGGCCAGGAGAAAATGCAACGAGATGTAACGCATCGCTCGCGACATTCCGTCGCGGGCGTCGGGCCGTGGTCACCAGTACCGTGACTACGTGTTCGTCAGCGACCTCCACCACTTCCTCGACATGCCCAACGATGCGCCGGCGCCGGCGAGGCGGCTTGGTCAGCAACTCGCAGCGATCGTACGAGCGGCGAGTGCTCGAGCGATCGGAACAGGCGCGAGATCAGCGGTCGGGTGCATTCGTCGGCCCGGTCGTCGACCGTGCGAAGGGTTCATCATGGTCTTCCGTCGCACGAACGGCGAGATCGCCTGGAGTTGCGACGCGTGCGGCGATGAAGGCGTCATCACCGGCTGGGAGGGATCACCTACCGACCTTTCAGGTCTCGACGACAGCTACGCCGACGGGGACGAGGTGGTGCTGCTGGCCTATCGTGAGCTGTTCGAGATGATTCGCGGTGTTCTTCTGCTCGACGATGCGTGCGAGTTGGTGGTCGCACGTGCGGAGGGCAGCGCTGCCGGGATCGTGTTGACGGGACGGGCGGCTGCGTTCGAGGAGTTGGTCGAGTACGTCGCGTCGGAGGCGAATGCCGAGACCAATCGGCGTCGCATGCGACTTCTCGACGAGGTGTGCACGGCGATCGAGGCCGCGTTGGCAGGGGAGTAGTCCGTGTTCACGGTTCGGGGCACGAAAAAGTTCTTGGATCGCGTCGGCCGCCCCGCTGTCGATCCGCCGTCGTCGTCGACGGTGCTCGGGGACTGGTACGCGAACGTGGCGTTCTGGCGGCCGCAAGTCGCGCTGTTCGTCAACGCGGCCACCTTCGTGCCGGTGCTGATGCCCCTCGCGCCGGCGTCCGGTGTGGTCACCCGATTCCCGGCGGTGATGGCCGGCGTGCTCGGCGCGCTCGGGATCGACCCTCGCTTCATCGACGCCGAGAGGTCCGAGATGAGCGCGGTCGTGCTCGCGAAGACAGCGAGTCGTCAGGTGCTCGGGGTGATGAACGAGTTCAGCTTCATGGCCGAGCGCACGATCAGCACCGGTCGCTCGGACCCGGCGGATCTCCTCGGGCTGTCGGTGTGGCTTGCCAACACGATCGTCGGTCCGATCTCGAAAGACGACGGCTACACGCCGCTCGGTGTCCTGCAGCGAGTCGTCGCGACGGTCCTACCCGACAACTGAAGGGCACCGGCCGGGCCGCGAGGGCACTGTCCCATCGACCCTCGTTTCCAGGTGACCTGCGGTTTATCAGACCCACGGTCACGGCCCGTCCCGACGTCGGCGGAACGCCTGAACGCGGCTCAACGAGACGTGCTCGATCTCATTCTTAAACCGCAGGTCGAAGGCTCCAATCCTGCCGGGGGCGCCAAGATCGGGGCTAGAGGGCAGGTCGGGCGCACGTCCTCGGCCGGCCTGCGGCGCCAGCCCTTCGTCGACCGCCGATTCCCCTGCTTCGCCGCACCTCATCGTGCGAGGCGGACCGACCTGCGCCCACCCACGGCCTGGCCAGCGTCCGCGTATCGTTTGCTGCGTGCCGGACCAGATCTTCACCGACCCGCGACTCGCCGCGATCTACGACGACATCGACGGTGACCGGGCCGACCTGGACCACTACGAGGCCATCGTCGGCAAGCTCGGAGCGCGTAGCGTGCTGGACATCGGATGCGGCACCGGCGCGCTCGCCTGCAGGCTTGCGCGACGAGGCATCACGATGATCGGACTGGACCCGGCGCACGCATCGCTCGCCGTCGCTCGCACGAAGCCAGGCGCAGACCGGATCACCTGGCTGGTGGGCGATGCGACGATGCTCCCTTCTGTGGTCGTTGATGCGGTGACGATGACCGGTAACGTCGCACAAGTCTTCGTGCACGACGACGAGTGGTCCGCGTTGTTGGTCGGGGTTTGCCGCGTTCTTCGAGAAGGCGGCCATCTGGTGTTCGAGGCGCGCGATCCCGCGTTCCGGGGTTGGGAGGAGTGGACGCGGGACCGGTCGATCTCCCTGAGCAACACCGTTGCCGGCGGGGTCGAGCATTGGGTCGAGCTCACGAACGTGGAGCTGCCTCTCGTCTCGTTCCGTCACAACTTCAGGTTCCTCGACAGCGGTGACATCGTCTCCTCCGACTCGACCTTGCGGTTCCGCGATCGAGACGAGATCGCCGCTTCACTTGCGGCCTCAGGATTCAGTGTCGAAGACGTACGCGACGCTCCGGACCGACCGGGCCGCGAGTTCGTCTTCGTAGCGAAGTCCATCGCCAAATGGGTGCCGCCGAGCGGGCGGTAGGGGACGCTGGCCTCCAAGCCGCTCGATCAGTCGAGGCGCTGGCCGATGCGTAGGATGCCGAGGTAGCGGCGTGAGGCTTGGTCGCCCATGTGTGTGTTCGGATTCGCTCGCTGATCGCGTCGAGAACCGGCTCGCGGACCTCAGGGCCAAGTCTCCGTGCTCGTCGATCCCCGGTGACGGCGACGAGGTCCGCGAACGGCGCGGGGATACGAGGGCCGGACGCGGTCGTAGAGCTCGGCGGCGACGAGCCGTTGAGCAAGCTCGACCTCGAACGCGGCGTGCGCGTGCCCGGGAAGCGATACTCGGGCAAATACGTCGAACGGCTGCAGCCGAAGCGCGAGCTTGTTCGAGTCGTGGAGAACGATTGCGTCATCAGCGGACAGATCGAGGGTCCACAGCGATCGAGATCGCGGCGTCGATGGCGCGTGCCACCCCGGATGGCTCCACCTTCGAATCCTGGCATCGGGAGCGGCAGCACCAGGCGGGCGGTGTTCAGGTGGCGCTCTCGTGCCTCGGTCTGTCAGGTCGGTTTGGGGTGACCGGTTGCGATCGCAGCGCGTTCGATCGTTGCGTGCCGCTCCTGCCAGAACGCTTCGTCGCGTCCGTGTCGAGGTGCGCTGCCGAGGTTCATGCCAACGGCGCCGTCGAGTCCTTCGCGCAGGATGTCGGCGTGTCCGACGTGGCGCGTGCTGTCTGACAGGCAGTGGACCATGACGTTGAACAGCGGTACATCTTCCTGCCACCACGGCACGTGTCCCACGGTGTCGAGGTCGAGGGCTGCGATCGTTGCGTCGGTGTGGCTCCACACTCGTTGGTAGAGGGCGACCATGTCGGCGCGGCTTTCGTGCTCGGCCACCCAGAGGTCGGTGCCACGTGCGGCGGGGTCATCCCAGCGCGGGAGGTCTTCGGGGAATGGTCGATTGAAGACCTCGCCGAAGTACCGCGAGTCCCAGATCGCGTTGTGCTTGACCAGGCCGAGGAGGTTGGTGCCGGTTGACGTGAGCGGTCGACGAACGTCGTACTCCGAGAGACCGTCGAGCTTCCAGACGAGGGCTTCACGGACCCATCGAAGGTGATCATGAAGGTGCGCCTTCGCTGCGTCATCGATCATCGCGTCAGCTTCCCATCCTCGGGAGGGTCCCGATCGCGCGGCAGGCGTTTGACGGGAGCGGCGTCTTCAGCGCGAATGCACGTCACCTGGGGGAAGACGGTACGAAGCTGGTCCGCTCCGTTCTCGCGGGCGAAAGCTTCGGTCCAGGACTGCAGGCGCTCGCCAATTGTCCCGCCGCCAACGGACACGATGTGTTCGTCGTCGCCCCAGCCGTCGAATCGAGCGGATCGTTTGCAGCGATCGCCGCGTCCTCGACGGCGACCAGATCCTCACTCGACGAGTCGTACTCACCGACGCACCAGACATCGTCGCGTTCGCTATCGACGGTCCACCCGGCCGCAGCGTGCTCGCCGCCGCCGCAGGCGGCTTCGGACCGCCACCCGACCTCGTTCTGTCCGGCATCAACCCCGGCGCCAACGTTGGCCGCTTCCTCCTACGGCCCGCAACCGCAGAACCCGAACCGCTTCCCGCCTACACGGCGACACGCTGAAGAGACCGCCGACAACTCTCGCAGGGAGACGTGACGACTCGAGCCCTGCACCTCGTCATTGTGAGTCGTCGCGAGATGCTCGTGGTGGCGGTCTTGCCCTTGCTCATTCGTGCCGCAGCAGGACTCGACTGGTGGCAACTCAACACAGCGCTTCGCTGGTCTGTTGCCGCAGAGGTCGCGACGCTCGGTCTGGTCGGCTACTTCCCGGTCGGCGACACCAGGATCCGGTCGAACCCCAAGTTCGGGCGCGGGTGCACGTGGGCAGTGCAGGGAGCGCACATCCTGGCCGCCACGGTCCGAGAAGAACGTGATCCGGTTGCGCAGCTGCATCGCTACGAGCAACAGATCCACGAGGCGTTCCGTTCCGACTGGACGACCATGCTGGCAGTCGATCGCCAGGACCAGCGAAGTTTCGAGGCCGCCGCCGGCCTCCGCCCCGCCGGTCTCCGCCCCGCCGGGATCCGCCCGAAGCTCGTCTCCAAGATGCAGGCGCAGATCTCGAGCATTGCCGTCACCGTTGATCCCCACGTCTACCGAGAAGTCATGCGCGGCTTCTACGGGGTCACTTCACCGGTGGCATGGATCAAGCGACCGGACATATGGCTGAGGATCCTCGCGTCGGCGGTCCCGAACGATGCGAAGCGCCTCGCGCTCCAGCTGGCAGCGCGGAACTCATCGCGATGGTCGAACAGAGCACGCCGAACAAGCAGAGGATGGCCCATGAACGACATCGAACTGGTGACGTCGTTTCTTGCTGCGCTCGAGGTGAAGGATCTCGACAGGATGCTCGAGTTGATGGCAGACGACGTCCACGTCCACAACATGCCGAGCGACCCGACCGATGGCCGCACGGCGTTTCGGGTGGTCACTGAAGCCTTCATGGCGTCGGTCCAGCCGGAGCAGATGAGCATCGAAGTGCTCTCGATCGTCGGGAACGGCAGCAGAAACGTCGTCACCGAACGGGCGCGACGTTCCGCCCATACAGTTCGGCCCCACGATGGCGATGGGCCGGAGAAGTCCCGGCTCGATGTGGTTGGCGATCGCTTGGAGCGCCCCGGTCGGCAAGTGATCGTCGATCTCGACCGACCGCCTTACGCGACGAGGCCGAGCTCTGTCCATCGGCTGTCGTCTTCGACGATGACTCCGATGTCGGCGAGGAACGTCGTGAGCTTGCCGAGTCCAGCGACGATGTTGGTTCGGTGGTGAGGATTGGTGGCGGCGGCGTTTGCGCCGCCGGCGATCCCGAGGTGCTCAAACACTTCGGGATTGAGGCTGAGCGATACGACGTCGGCGACGAGGATCGGCGCTGCGTCGCGCACGATGAATTGGCTGTCGACGTCGAGGGTCGGCCACACCTCGGCGAGGTACGACTTGGCGAAGCTGACGTGGCGGGCCTCCTCGAGGACGTGGAGGCGGGCGATCTGGCGCGATACCGTATGCACGCGGTCGTCTTTCATGGTGGCCCGGTTCACGTGGTCGAGGAGTTCTTCGATGGCGAGGATCAACAGGTATGACAAGGCGCGGCCGCTGCTGGTCTCGTCGATGATGACTGGACGTTGCGGTGCGTACGAGGGCGTTGCGGCGCGTCGGACGAATTCACCGAACATCGCCGAGTGGCGGCACTCGTCGGCGACTTCGATCAGCAGGTATCGATGGATCGGGTCGGTGACGTCGATCTCGGTCAGGTGGCGAAGCACGACTTGCATCAGTGCGTTCTCGAACCAGATCCCGGCGGCGTAGGTCGCGGCTGCTTCGTGTCGGCTGTAGATGATCCGATCCGTCTCGCTCATTGCATCCCATTCGCGTGTTCCGTACAGGGCGAGCAGCTCGGGGGGCAGATGGAAGGCGGAGTCGTCGACCGGGACGCTCCACGTGATGTCCTGGAACGGATCGTGTGTCTGACGCTCGGAGGCGGCGATGAGCTGCTCGGCGCGAAGGGTCGTGCGTGGCGTGGCAACGGTGGCGGTGGTCATGAGACCATCCTGACACTGACAGTCGTTACTGTCAACATATTCTGACAGCGAACACTGTCACGTTACCGATGGTTGGTGGTTCAATGGGTCGCATGCCGGACAGTGAGACGACCGATGACCATGCTGCGAAGTACAACCTGTCCGCGTTGGCAGCGGCCAGCGGCGTCAGCGAGCGGACGGTCCGCTACTACCAGGCCGAGAAGCTGCTGCCGCGTCCCGGCAAGAGCGGACGCGATGCCGTGTACACCGCTGAGCATCTTGATCGACTGACGGTGATCGGCGAGCTTCGCGATCGCGGCTTGACGCTGCAGACGATTCGCGAGCTGATTGCGTCGGAGTCTCCGACAACAACGGTGTCGGAGTGGCTCGGTGTCGACGCCACCCTGACAGCGCCGTGGTCCGACGATCGGCCACGGATCCTGACGCAGGACGAGGTGGCCGAGCAGCTCCATCGCCATGGTGCTGATCGCCCTGGCGTCATTGGCGAGCTCCAGAACGCCGGGTATCTGAAACTCCAGCCGGACGGAACATGGTTCGCCACCAGCCCGACTCTGCTGTCTCACGCGTTGCGGCTCCGCCACGCCGGGATCGACGTCGACATCACGGGGCAGGTGCGTGACCTTCTGCGGCGCCGCCTGGCAAAGGCGGTGGACGACACGGTCAAGCTCTTGGTCCAGCGAACCGGTGCCGGCTTCGCCGGGCAGGCATCTGTCGACGAGTTGGAAACCGCGATCGGCGCGCTGCGACCGATCGCACGTGAAATGTCGAGCATCATCCTTGCCCAAGAGGTCGAACGAGCCCTCGCCGACCTCGTCCGCTCCGGCCCACGTAACCTCACGGGGCATCGTCGCCGCTGAC
>JANNHO010000058.1:0-2025 GCA_031404435.1 Acidimicrobiaceae bacterium
AGACGGTGACGACCTTGACGACACGGTGGTGTCGCTCGACGATTTCGTGGGTTTGATCGCTGCTGATGAACGCCACCACGCAACAGTCGCGATCGCTGCGGCACGACTCGCCGAGCGTGGGGAGTGGGCCCGCGACGGTCATGTCTCGATGGGTACCTGGTTACGCGACCAGTGCCGGATGAGCCGCCGCGATGCGAACCGGTTGCTGCGTGAAGGTCGGTTCCTGGTCACCAACGACATCCTTGGAGAAGCTGCCGTGACCGGGATGTTGTCAGCCAGCCAGATCACTGCGATCCGGACCATGGTCTCGGCTCCGATCGCTTCGTTGTTTCGTGAACGCCAACAGGACGTGATCGATGACGTGCGCGGTTTGTCTGTTGCAGCGACCGAGATCGCGTGTCACACGTGGCGCGAGTATGCCGAAGCAATCGTGGAGATGCCAGAGCCGGTGGTGCCGTCACGGTCGTGGCGCTCCGGGCGTGCCGATGACGGCAGCGTGATTGGTGGGTTCGTGTTCGATCCTGTCGGTGCGGCCGAGTTGGAGCAGGCGTTGCGTACTGCGCGGCGTTCTCATCGTGCCGGTGATGCCAGGACGCCGGCTACCCGTAACGCGGACGCAGTGGTGGAGATCCTGTCGTTTTTCAATGCCAACCACACCGGTGCCGGGTCGCCGCGCAATCGCCCCGACGTGACCATGAACATCCAAGTCGACAACCTCAACCTCACCCCAGACCACCCGGTCCACCAACCGTGCGGGCCGGACATCTCGGGCCAGCCGACGAAGCCGGGCCGGCCGGCTCGGGCGAGTCAGCCGGATGCCCCGGAGGCGCTGTTCACCGCTCGAGGATTTACCGTTGACGGGCAGGTTCTACCGGACTGGGCGACCGAGGCATACCTGTGCGATTGCACGCTGCAGCGCGTGCTGCGCTCCGGATCTGTGGTGCTCGATTACGGGCGCAAGATCCGCACCGTCCCCACGCCACTGTGGCGTGCCGTTCTCGCCCGCGACGGCGGATGCCGACACCCAGGATGCGACCGGCCAGGAACCTACTGTGATGCCCATCACATCCGGTGGTGGCGACGACACGGCGAGACCAAAATCGACAACCTGCTGATGTTGTGCAGTTATCACCATCACCTGATCCACCGGCAGGACTGGAAACTCAGCCTGCTGTCCAGCGGCGACGTCGAGTTCATCACTCCCGACGGACGCACCCTCACTTCCACACCCCGCGGCCACCCCACCATCCGCGCCGCATGAACACCCTCAAGCCGACGATGCCCAAGCCGTTCGATCAGCCACTGTTCGTGTTGTGGAGCGAAAGCATCCCCGCCTCTACCAAGTTGTCATTGGCGTGTGCGTGATCGATCCACTCCTCGAACGAGATTGGGTTCTCGGCCGCGTTCGGCCAATCGTCGGTCCGGATGATGTGCAGGTCGTACGACACGGCCTTCAGTTTGTCCGATCTCAGGGCAGGGTTCCACCACGCCGATCGGCAGATCTGGCCGTTCATCCACGACGACCGCGGCGCCACCATGTCCGTCGAGGAGCGATCGGCCACAGGTCGACCACAAGCGCTATGGCGGGCAGCTCACGCCGGAGGTCAGCTGCGAGAGCCTCCCCCTGGGCTTGCCACGGCTCGCGGGCCGCGGGATCCATCGACCATCCCCGCTCCCAGTCGAAGCCAGCGTCGAACTTCGACTGCCATGCGACGAGCCGCTCGATCAGGTCGACGGACAGACCAAGCTGTCGACAGTCCTCGATGTCCAGATGGCCGCCGTCGCCCCACAGCGGGATTTCGCAGCCGTAGTCCGGCATCAACTTGATGCGGTCGATCGGCGGCTCGAGCACTTGAGCAGTCTGGCGCGTTGTCGAGCCCCGATCGGCAGCTATGCGCTCTGGTAGACCGCGTCACGTAGGGCGATCTCGCGGGGGTCGGTCGGCAAGGAGTAGCCCCCGCGGTTCATAGCGTATGCGTAGCCGAGACCCATGTCTGGGTCCGCGAATCCGAACGACCCGCCGAG
>JANNHO010000059.1:0-2685 GCA_031404435.1 Acidimicrobiaceae bacterium
TGGCCGCGCAGTTGCGCGGCGGTGCGCTCGGCCTCGGCGGCGATGCGGATCGCGGTGCCCTCGGCTTCGGCTTCCTTGGTGCGCCGGATCAGCAGTGCATCGCCTTCGTTGGTGGCTGCGGCCTTCAAGTTGTTCGAGGCCACCACCTGCGCCATCGAGGTGGTGATTGCCTGATCGAAGGTGATGTCGTTGAGCTGCAGGTCGAGGAGGTGGTAGCCCCACGTCTCGACCGTCACATCGAGGTTTTCCTTCACCTCGCTGACGATCTCGCCGCGCAAGCCGAGGATCTCCGCTTGACGCATGGTCGCAACGAAACCGCGGGTGCTGCCCTCGACGCTACGTACCAGCGCGGTCAGGAAGTCCTTCTCGCTGACGAACTTGAACGCCACGTTCTTGATCGTGTCCTCGGATTCGTTGATCACCGAGTAGACCATCATCGCCGTGAAGTAGACGTTGGCCTGATCCTGCGTGATCGCCTGGAACTGCAACTCGACCGCGCGGTTCTGGGTGCTGATCCGGCGAAAGATCTTCTCGACGAACGGCACCAGGAAGTTCAGGCCAGGCCGTCGCACGGCCTTGTACTTGCCAAAGATGGTGGTGACCGCGACCGTCCCCTGAGCGACGGCCTTCACCGACATCAACAACAGAACGGCAATCACGACAACGAGGACGATTCCAAGGGTCAGAACAGTGGACATACCCGGACTCTATGCCTTTGTCGCCGCGCCGTCCCTGAGAAACTCGACGATCTCCGGCAGAGCCGTGGGATCCTGGAACGCGAACACGTGCCCGCCCTGGTAACGGTGCAGCGTGGAGTTGGCGATCCGGCTGTGCAGCGCGTCGCTGTTTTCCGGGCGGGCCTGGCCGTCGTAGGCGCCGCAGGCGATCATCGTCGGGGAGGTGATTCGGTGGAGGCGATCCCACACGTCGTGGTCGGCGCGTGCCGCGAGCTGCAACACTTCGCCGCGCCGCTGCCGTTCGGAACGCGGCGCGCCGATTCGTTCGATGATTGCATTTGCAATGAGTTGGTCGGGAGGGTGGTCGGCGAGCCATCGACTGTCGAAACGGCTGTCGATGTTGCGAAGCCAGACGCGCGCCCGCTCGTCAGGCTCGAGGTCTGTCAACGTATGCAACGGGAACGACGAACCGCCCGCTCCCCCGGCCGAGGTGCACAAGAGTGCGAGCCGGGCGACCCGCTCGGGCCACGTCACCGCAAACTCGAGGGCAACCATTCCGCCGAAACTGATCCCGAACACGCGTGGAGCGGTCCAACCGACGTGGTCGACGAGCGCAGCGGCGTCAGCGGCGTAGTCGGCCATGGTCGGCGCCTCGTCGGTGACGGTGGTGCGACCGAGGCAGCGCTGATCATGGACGACGACGTCGAAGTGCCGCGCCAGATGGCCGATGAGCGCAGCCGAACCCTCGATTGTCGCCCCCGACCCGTTACACACCAGCAGTTGGCGAGCGTCCGCCTGGTGTTCGGGGCCGTGGCGTTCGAAGTAGATGTCGATGCCGTTCAAGCGGGCTGACGGCATGAGTCAGCGCGCCGCAGCTCGTGGGGTCGTGTCGTTGCAGCGCACGCCGCGACGATACTCCCGGACCCGCGCCCCCACCGCCGGGCTACGCTGGCACTGCGGTGCGCCCGGTAGAGTCGGCTCCGACATTTTGCGGGTGTAGCTCAATGGCTAGAGTTCCAGCCTTCCAAGCTGGCTATGCGGGTTCGATTCCCGTCACCCGCTCCACGTCTGCCCAGGTCAGTGCATGTCGCTGATCTGGGCATCGTCGCGCTCGGGGCTCCGCGGCATTGGCGCGGCATTCAGATTGATCAGCGGACCCTCAGTCGCTCACCAGCCCCGGAGCGGCCACTCGACGCACGGGATACTTCCGACAATCGCGCCACCAGTCGCGTGGACAGTCGCGTTGAGCGGCGCCGGAACGGCACTCTGGGCCGAGCGGGCGACAAGACTCCCTCCAGTAGCACCGAGCGGCAGATCTGGACCGGCATCTCAGGGGCGTCTACGGGCGGGCCTCGGCGGCGCCGGGAGCGTCGGGGCGGTGCCATTGCAGCAAGTAGTCACCGAACCCGCGCACAACGAGTTCGACGCCTGCGGGTGTGTAGCTGCGAACGACCTCCGCCAAGGCGCTGTCCATCAGCGCGCCGTCGCGATGCCACATCGCTCGGGCAATGTCCGACCATGCCCCAGGCCCACCGTCCTCGCGTGCACGCCAGGCCGACACATCGTGCAGTGCGGTTTGGAACAGCAGCGCCATTCCGATCGTCGCGCTTGCGGGCGGCAGCACGTGGCCGTCGGCACCTACGTACTCGAAGCTTCGTGGTTCCGAGATCGCAACGGTGAGCGACGGGTTGCACCCACGAAATCGCTCGTCGATCTGTTGCAGTGCCTCTCGCCAGGTGGCGTCGACATCGCTTGTCAAACCCACATGCCTGAGGTGGTGCTGCGGCAGCAGCCATCCGAAGCCTTCGATCGGATTGTCGACCTCGTTCGACGCCCGCACCATGAGACCAGGATGTACCCATCCCCAGCGGCACTCGCCGGGATCGACATCGAAGGTGTCCAACACGTCGGAAGCCGCTCTCCATCCCCGCTCGATCAAGCTGGCATCGAGTCGCCGACAGAACGAGTCGAATGGACCTGCGAAGAAGACGGCAAGGGTGGGCTCCCG
>JANNHO010000060.1:0-22600 GCA_031404435.1 Acidimicrobiaceae bacterium
ATCGCCGTGGTTTCCGGCTGCGCCATCGCTGGACTGGTCACCGGGTGGTGGGTGGCACCGCTCGCAGCAGCCGGCGTGGTTTCGGCCGGGGCGGTCGGCGTGCTCGCCCGCCGTAAGATCGGCGGCCTCAGCGGTGACGTCCTCGGCGCCTGCGAACAAATAGCCGAATGCGCCTGCCTCGTCGTCATCAGCGGCCTCGCCACCCGCCACCCGATCTGGTGGACCTGACAGACCACACAACGGCCGGCATCAGTACGTCACCAGGCCCATCGACTTGGCAATGGCGTTGCGCTGGATCTGGCTCGTGCCGCCCGAGATTGTGGCCACAATCGACTCACGCCACCGAAAGCTCATGACGCTCTCGGTCGAGAACCCGTGCGCGGCCAGCACCTGCATGCCGAGGCGAGCGGCGGCCACATACGCCTCGGAGCATTTCAATTTTGCCATCGCCGCCTCCCGCGTGCAGGATCGGCCGCTGCTCAACATCCACGCCGCACGTTGGGCGAGGAGGCGGGCACCATCGATCTCCGCTTGCATGTCAGCCATCGGGTGAGCGAGGGCCTGGAAGTTGCCGATCGGACGATCGAACTGACGGCGCTGCTTCGAATAATCGAGCATCTCGTCCATCGTTGCTTGGGCGACGCCGGTGTACGCGGCTGCCATGACGACCTTCTCGACATCGAGGCCTGACATCAGGATCGGGAATCCTCCATTGAGCTCGCCAATGAGGTTCGCGAGAGGCACCGCTACATCACTGAGGAAGACCTCATTTGTGCCGAGCAGATGTCGGGCCAATGTCGGGGTACGACGGATCTCCAATCCCGGCGCATCATTCGGGACGAGGAGGAGGCTGATCCCGCGATGCTTCGGCGCTTCCGGATCGGTTCGGACGTAGAGGGCGATCAACGCGCCAGGAAGCCCGGCACCGGTACACCACGCCTTCTGACCATTGACAACGAAATGGTCACCGTGATCAATCGCCGAACATCGCAACGACGCAACGTCCGATCCGGCGTCCGGCTCCGAGATAGCCACCGAGATCCGGTATTCACCCCCGAGCAGTCCCGCCCGGAACCGCTCCCGCTGCTCGTCGGTGCCATGGCGGAAGATGACGAGACCGGGAATGAAGGTGCCGACGAAGGCCATTGCGACATCGAGGCTGGCACGGCCGAGCGCCTCGGCCACCACACACAGATCACTGACCGAACCTCCGCCACCGCCCCACCCCTCCGGGTAGGGAAGTGCAAACCAGCCCATCTCCGCCATTCGCCGCCAGAGGTCAGCCGGGAACTCGCTGGCCTCATCCCATGCCTTGGCTTGCTCCGGCGGGCAATACCGGTCGACGAATGCGCGCACCGTCTCCTGAAGAAGTACCTGTTCGTCGGTGAGAGCGAAGTCCATGTCGTGCTTTTCCCCCTGATACAGTGTAACGATCTAACTGATTCTGACACGTTCGCCCAGACGACGAGAGCACATGACCATCGAATACTCCACGATCTACCCGAGCTTCCGTTTCGATCGACCGTCTGACGGTGTGCTGCGAATCACGTTCGATGGGCCAGGATTGAACGCCGTGTCGCCCGAGGCACACCGGGAGATCGCCGACGTCTGGTTGACGATCGATCGAGACCCCGACACGCGGGTCGCCGTGCTGCAAGGAGCCGGAAAGGGGTTTTCCGCTGGCGGCAGCTTCGAGCTCCTCGAAGGCATCATCAACGACTATGCGATCCGGACCCGGGTGATGCGCGAGGCCCGCGATCTGGTCTGGAACGTGATCAACTGCTCGAAGCCAATCGTCTCAGCGATCCATGGTCCCGCCGTTGGAGCGGGGCTCGTCGCCGGGTTACTCGCCGACGTATCGGTCGTCGGCCGCACGGCCAAGATCATCGACGGACACACCCGCCTCGGTGTTGCCGCCGGGGACCATGCGGCGGTGTGTTGGCCGCTGCTCTGCGGGATGGCCAAGTCGAAGTACTACCTCATGATGTGTGAGACCCTCACCGGCGAGGAGGCCGAACGAATCGGCCTCGTCTCGCTCTGTGTCGACGACGATCAGGTCCACGATCGGGCGCTCGCCATCGCCGAACAACTGGCAGGCATGTCGCAGTCGGCGATCAGGTGGACCAAGCACACGCTCAACCACTGGTACCGAATGGTCGGACCCGCGTTTGATGCCTCGCTCGCGTACGAGTTCTACGGGTTTGGCGGTCCGGATGCGGCCGAGGGTCTTGCCTCGCATGTCGAAAAACGTGCACCAATCTTCACCGGGCCGACGAGCGAATGAACGCTCGATCTCCGCAGGTAGCCGTCGTCACCGGGGCCGCTCGAGGTATCGGAGCGGCGATCGCCCGAACGCTTGCCGCTGACGACTGGGCGGTCGCCGTCTGCGACCTCGACGAGGCGGCGGCGCACGAAACTGCTACCAGTCTCACCACCGATCATGGGATCGCGGCAATCGGAGTCGCCATCGACATCGCTGACCGCGTGTCGGTTCGACGGGCGATCGGTGTGATCGAGTCCTCGCTCGGCCCCGTCGCCGCTCTGGTCAACAACGCCGGTATCGACATCATCAAACCATTCGTCGACTCGACCGAGGATGAGTGGGACCGGATCATCGCCGTCAATTTGAAAGGCACCATCAGCTGCTGTCGAGCCGTGCTCGACGGGATGATCGAGCGACGGTCAGGGCGTATCGTCTCGATCGCCTCTGACGCCGCCCGCGTTGGATCGTCCGGGGAGGCCGTGTATTCAGCGACCAAGGCAGGAATCATCGGTTTCAGCAAGACACTCGCCCGCGAGGTTGCTCGCCATGGCATCACCGTCAATTGTGTGTGCCCAGGGCCCACCGAGACCGCGCTGCTCGCCCAGGTCGCCGAGTACTCCGAAAAGCTGTACGCCGGTCTGGCGCGAGCGATTCCACTCGGCAGAACGGCACAGCCCGAAGACATCGCCCCTGCCGTTGCGTTTCTGCTCGGCCACGGTTCTGGCTACATCACCGGCCAAACCCTGTCCGTCAGCGGCGGCCTGACGATGGCCTGACCCGGGCTCGCCCCGATGACAGAGACCGCTGTGCTCCGCTTCGAGCGGCGAGGGCGAGTTGCGCTGCTGACGATCGACCGCCCCGCCCGGTTGAACGCGATCGGTTCCGACACCATCGCCGAGCTGCACACGCACCTCGACGTCATCGAAGCCGAGTCCGAACTTCGAGCGATCGTGATCACCGGCGCAGGCCGGGTGTTCTCCGCCGGTGCCGACATCACCGAGCTCGACTCGCTTCGCCACGGCCACGATTTCGCCCGGTTCGTCCGTGGGCTCACCGACGGCTACGGCCGCCTTGCCGCCATCCCGATTCCGTCGATCGCGGCGATCAACGGCATTGCATTCGGCGGAGGACTTGAGCTCGCCCTGGCGTGCGACCTTCGTATTGCCGCACCCGGAGCACGACTCGGAGTGCCAGAGATCAAGCTCGGCCTGCTTCCCGCGGCCGGCGGCTCGCAACGACTCGCCCGCTTCCTCCCCCCGGCGGTCGCCAAACACCTGCTGTTGACCGGTGCTCCACTCAACGCTGAAGAAGCACTCCGATGGGGTCTCATCAATTCGATCGAGGACGATGCTGTAGCTGTGGCGATGACCCTGGCAGCATCACTCGCCGAGGGTCCACCGATGGCGCTGGCCGCTGCCAAGTTGCTCGTTGATCGTGGTGGCCCGCTGGCACTCGACGACGGAATCGAACTCGAACGCGACACCGTCGCTGGCCTGTTTGACACCGCCGATCGCGCTGAAGGCCTTGCTGCGTTCCTGACCAAACGGGCACCACGTTTCACCGGCACGTAAGACACCCTCACGTCGGCGGCTACGTGAGGACGTCGATGACCATCTGTGCCTGGGCCAAGGCGAGGACCTTTCCGGCTTCGGTGAGATGCTTGCGCCACAGCGCCTCTGATGCCAGATCGTCGCCGGCCTCGATCAAATCGGTGAGGGCGTACCGCGCGCGCTGCGCCCGGTGGGCGAGCTTGGTGTCGTCGGCATGTGGCACCTGGCGATAGCTGGCTGTCGCCGCATCGCCGATGTACTCAAGCATCGCCGTCATCAACACGAGCGTTTCGTTCTCGGTCAACGAGACCAGCAGCCGGTTGAACTCATGGAAATGATCACTCCAGCCGGGAGTATCAATCAGAGGCTTGTTTTCATCGAGCCACGCACGAAGTCGACCGGCACAGGCGACGCGGTCACGCCGCCTGGCGACCAAACCGGCCGCCGGAGCTTCGACGATGACGCGGGCTTCGAGCACATCGGCGATGCTCGCACCGCGGCTCTGTAACACGAACCCGACGTAGCGAGCGGCCACGTCAGTGTCCGGAGGCTGCACCCTCGCCCCGCCTCGGGCGCCGCGCCGCACGGTGATCAGCCCTTCGGACTCAAGAATCCGGAAGGCTTCGCGCAACGTCGGTCGGCTGATGTGGAAGTCCGCCATCAGCGCGCTCTCGGAGGGCAGCGACTCGTCGGCAGCCAACTGACCGCGCACAATTCGATTGCGAATGTTGCCAGCGACCAACTCGGCCGTCTTCGGAACCCTGATTCTCGCCGATGATGTCACTGCCATGAGGCTACCGAACGGATCGAGCCTGCTTCGGAGAGTCGATGCTCACCCATCAGGTCACACGGTGGTCGCGCCCATGTCGACGGGAAGTTGAATCCCCGTGACACAGCGCGACATGTCGCTGGCGAGATAGACCACTGCGTTGGAAATGTCGACCGGATCAGCATGAACGACATCGGACATGATCGAGCCGAACGAGCCCATGTAATGCGGATTGGCTCCGAGCGTCTCGGGGACCGTCGGATCTTCCAGTGCCATCGGCGTCGCGACGCCCCACGGGTGGATCGAGTTGACCCTGATGCCGTAGGGCCCGAGTTCGATCGCGGTCGTTTTCGTCAGGCCGACGACACCGTGCTTTGCCGCGCTGTAGTGCGCCTGCCCCGGCAAGGACTTGATCCCGGCAACGGAGGAAATCGCGATGATCGACCCACCACGACCTTGGGTGATCATCGCCGGAATCGCCGCCTTGAACGTGCGCCAGACGCCGGTGAGGTTGATGTCGATCATCGCCTGCCATTGGACTTCATCCATTTCCCAGACCCGACCCCACGACGAGATTCCGGCGTTGGCGACCACGACGTCGAGACCACCCAATTCGGCGATCCCATCGGCCACAGCAGCGTCAAGCGCGCCCTGGTCGCGCACGTCGACCACCCGGGCAACGATCCGGCGGTCCTGGGCTTCGACTGCCCGAACGGTCTCGTCGAGGTCGGCGGGCGTCGCGGGCGGGTACGGCACATCGGCTGCGGTAGCGCAAATGTCGACAGCGATGATGTCGGCACCTTCGGCCGCAAGGCGCGCAGCGTGGCTGCGACCCTGCCCGCGCGCCGCCCCGGTAATGAAGGCGACCTTTCCGTCGAGCAGGCCCATCTCAGACACCGGCCGCGTCGTCGATCGCGCCCTGGATTGCCGCGGGGATCACGAAGTCTCCTTCACCGAGGTCGCCGGGCATGATGATCGAGGTGCGAGCGAAGTTGCCGCCGTCGACGGACTGGATGTTCTGGCCGCTCATGTACCGGGATTCATCGCTGACGAGGAACAACGCGAGATTGGCATTGTCACGCAGCACTGGCGGCGAGTCGAGGCGCAGCGGCATCGCCCGCTTGTCGGCGTCCCATGGCTCCATCTGCTCGTAGCTGAGCCCGAGGACTTCGGCCTCGGGGGGCAGCGCGAAGTTGATCGACATTCCGTGGGTCGGCGACAAACCGTTGGCGCGGATACCATACCGGCCCCACTCCAGCGACGCGGCTCGAACGATGCCGTTGGCGGCCGCCTTGCTGGCGGTGTAGCCAGGGAATCCGGGATAGGCGTTGTACGCCGAGGCAGATGTCGTCGCCAGCAACGTGCCTCCGTGGCCCTGGGCGATCATCTGGCGAGCGGCGTGCTTGAAAGCCAGGAAGATGCCCGTCGAGTTCACCGCGAAGATGTTGTTCCAATCTTCAAGGCTCAGCAGATGCATCGGGTTGGTCCCGAAGCCGGGCTCGGGAACACCGGCGTTCGCGTGCATCACATCGACGCGGCCGAAATGGTCAACCGTCGCCTGTACGAGCGCCTCGATGTCGGCTTCGACTCGAACGTCGCAGTGCACGGCGTAGGCCTCGCCGCCGGCGGCGACCACCTCGGCGGCCACTTTCTCTGCTCGACCCGCGACATAGTCGCTGGTCATGATCCTGGCGCCCTGGCTGGAGTACAACAACGCGCACTCGCGTCCGAGACCCGACCCCGATCCCGTGATCGCGATCACCTTGTCCTGTAGGCGCATTCCAAACCCCCTGGGTGTGCTCCGGGGAAGGCCGCCCGGAGTGAATCGAATAGGTAGATAATCTAACTCATCAACCGGCAGCCGGTGGTGCCGACACATGGGGGAACAGCTCTTCGAATGCGCCTCGTGTGATACGGGCGCGGACTTCGGGGGCTACACCATCGAACAGTTCATGAAGGGTCTTCTGCGTGTGCCCGTAGGTACCTTCGAGGTGTGGGTAGTCGCTGCCGAACATCACGTTCCGATAGCCCATCGCCCACATCGCGGCGGGCGCAGTCTCATCGTGTTGGAAGCTGGCGTAGACGTTCGAGTACAGATATTCCTTGGGCAGCTTGGCAAGCTGCGGGCGCACGAACATGCCGTGCTGGCGGTAGGCCTCGTTCATCCGGTCGCCGATGAATGGCACCCAGCTTGCCCCACCCTCGGAGATCAGCACCTTGAGGTCAGGGTGACGCTCGAACACCCCCGCCGAGACCAACTTCATCGCCGCAAACTGGCCGCCGAAGGTGGTGTTGACATAGTTGAGAATCGCCCCTCCGGGCCCGCGGAACGCTGCGGCCTGGTCTCCGCCGTCGGTGCCGATGTGGAATCCAACGACCATCTTGGCCTCCTCGGCGGCCGCCCACAGCGGCTCCCACGAGTTGTCGTTGTAGTCCGGCGTTCCGTCGGGACTGCCGGTTGGCAGGCTGATGATGTGCAGCCCGACCTCCGCCGCATGGAGGCATTCCGCCACCGCATCGGAGACCTGCAGCATCGGCATCAACGCCGCTGGAACCAGTCGGCCGGGGGCGACGGCCTGGATCTCGCTGGCCAACCACTCGTTCTCAGCCCGGGACGCATCGCGAATCAACTGCGGGTCCTCGATCAGCGAACACCACAGGCCGATCGACTGATACATCACCTCGGCCCAGACTCCCTCGTCATTGAGATCGGCCAGGCGCAGATTGACGTCACGCGAGCCGGGCGGGCGATGCGACATCTCCGCGATCGTTTCCCCAGTCGCACCTTTGGCCGTGAAGATCTTGGGTACCTTGCGGGTGAAGCTGGTGCCATCGACAGTGACCCGTTCCTCGTCATCGGCGATCATCTCGGTGCGCGGCATCCGGTCGGCCTGAGCCTTGGGCATGATCTGATGCCACAGATCTGCAGGCTCAAGGAAGTGGGAATCGCCGGAATGGGTCCAAATCTTGTCGGTCGTCATTGTTGCTCCTTGGAGTAGCCCGGTCGCAGCCGGGCGGGTTGCGGAGATCGAAGTAGATACCCAGCTTCACACCGGTTCGAATCAGTCAGATGATTAAGCTCAATTATACATGCCTAGAGTTGACACGATCACGCGCCACCACAGCGCACACCCGACACGGACGCGACCGGAACCGGCGCCAGCCAGCCATCCATCCGTACCGAGGAGGAGACGAGAAGATGAGGTTGACGACACCTGATGGAGCCGCAGCAACCACCTCTGACGACGGAGCGGGCTACCCACCTCAGTGGGTGGCCGCGTCGATGTCGGAATGGTCGGCATCTGGACCCGGCAGCTCGACGGCGTGTCGGGTGATGTCACCTCCGATCCAGCACTTTGCAGAGACGATCGACCAGTTCGCTTCTGGAGGTGCGCGTGGTCGTGTACTCCCGAATCTGACCGCCCGCAGCGTGGATGATCCTCCCGGTGATGTCCGCTGACTCCTCGGAGACCAGGTAGGCGGTGACATCGGCAACATGCCCGGGATCGAGATCCGACAGGTTCGACGTACCACCGCGGAACCCCTGATCGAGCAGCTCGGCGTTCATCCGGGTTCGCGCGCCGGGCGAGATCGCATTCACGGTGATTCCTGAGCCGGTGGTCTCGGCGGCGGCGACGAGCGTTGCCGACCAGAGCGCCGCCTTCGCTGCGCCGTAACCAAGCGAGACAGCGAAGCGGGCATCGAGGGACGCCTCGGACACGGTGTTGACGATCCGTCCCCACCCACGCAGACGCATGTCCACGATCGCCGATGACATAGTGCCCAGTGCCGCTTTGAGATGCACGTCAATCAGCCGGTCGAGCTGCTCCTCGTCCGGGGCTTCGGCCGTACCTCCGCGCTGGGCAAAGCCGGCGTTGTTGATCACAATGTCGACTCGGCCGAAGGCTTCGATCGCCCGTTCGATCACGCGACGGCCTCCGGCGACCGAGGCGATGTCAGTCGTGTCGACGATCGCGATACCGCCGATCGCTTCGATCTCTTCGACGACGCCGGCTGCTCGACCGATGTCGTGCCCGGTCCCATCGAGAGCCGTTCCGAGATCGTTGACGACGACCCTGGCGCCGAGCGAGGCGAGCTTCAATGCGTGGGCGCGACCGATGCCACCCCCGGCGCCGGTGACGACGGCAACGCGACCATCCAACCGCGCCTTCACACTGCGGATTCGCTCATGACCAGCTCACCGGAAGACGCTTCGCCTGACGAACGCCGGCAAACTCGTATTCGACCTCATGGCCATCAGTGACCCAATAATCCGGAATTCGCCGATGGAACTGGTCGACGGCGACGCGCAACTCGGCCCGGGCCAGATGCGAGCCAAGGCAGCGATGGAACCCGGCGGCGAAGGCGATGTGGGCGTTCTGCTCGCGGGTGAGGTCGACCGTCATCGGGTTCTCGAACGTCGATGGGTCGAGGTTGGCGCTGGCCCAGCAGAGATAGATCATCTCGCCCTGCTTGATCGGCACTCCGTTGACGTCGGTGTCGCGGACCGCCCAACGACCGCCGCCCGACGGCACCGGACTCTCTGAGCGCATGATCTCCTCGATCGCCCGAGTGAGTTCGTCGGGATTCTCGACGAGATGCCGTCGCTCGACCGGATGCGTGGCCAGCCAGGCCAAGATGCACGACAGCGACGAGGTGACCGTGTCGAGCCCGGCGATGGTGAACATGTGCATCAGGTTGACGATCTCGTCGTCGTTGAGCCCATGCCCATCGACCTGGAACGTCATGAATGCATCGAGCAGGTCGTCGCGGCGCTCCGTCTCGGCCCGACGCTCGGCGAGGCGTATCCGCAGGTGAGCGTCCATTTCGACACCAGCGGCACGCCCGATCTCCTCCATCTCCATCATCGAGGTGCCCTCATTCTTGAGGATGCGGTTTTTCTTCGCATTGAGGAACTCCGAGTCGTCCAGCGGCATGCCGAACAGAGTGAGAAAGACAGTCGACGGCAACGGAACGCACAGTGCATCGTGCAGATCCGCGCGGCCGTCGGCGATGAACGCGTCGATCAGCCGGTCGTTCAAAGCCCTGATTTGCGGTTCGAGCAATGCCATCTTGCGAGGGGTGAAAAGCGGGTCAAGCAGGCGACGATAATGGCGGTGGCGGTCACCATCGAGATGCAATGGGATCAGTGGTTCCTCCGAGCCCATGCCGAACGCCTGATGGGTCACCGGATCGGTGGCCACCAGGTCGGGGTTTCGGGCGGCGGCGACCACGTCATCCATCCGGAAGAAACCGACGCCCATCTCCCACCGGACGACCGGGGTCTCACGACGAACCCGGTCGAAGACCGCCTGCGGACACTCAAGGTTCAGCGCGCCGTTCGGTTCGTAAGCGATCATCGACCGCAACTCTCGGCTCATCTCCTCGAACTTGATGTCGTACACATCGTGACGCATCGAAAATCCCCGTTCCGTCGGCAGCGCCGAACTCGATAATCAGAACAATGATACACCTGTTCAAATCCCGCTCAGTAGGCCCAAGAGCTACTGGCTCGGCCAGGGCTACGCCGTCAGTTCCAGACCAGCGGGAGAACCCTCGGGGCCCGAGGGTTTCCCGAGTAGGTGAGCTCGACACCGTCGGCGACTGCGTAGTTCGGGAGGCGTTCGTGCCAGACCTCCATCGCGACCCGCAGTTCCATTCGGGCGAGGTGTGACCCGAGGCAGCGGTGAAAGCCGCTCGCAAAACCGATGTGGGCGTTCGGGCTACGGTCGAAATCGACTTCGAGCGGGTTCGGGAAGGCGGCGGCGTCTGCATTGCACCCCGCCCACGACACCATGATGTGCGAACCGGCCGACACCATGGTACCGCTCGGCAGCGTGAGGTCGGCGACGACTCGACGGGTCCCTTCAACCACCGGTGACTCGACACGCATCAACTCCTCGACCGCACTCGGGAGCACCGACGGGTCAGCGACGATGCGGGCTCTGTGCTCCGGATGGCGTGCGAGGAAACTCAAGAAGCAGGCCAATGAGCCGGCGACCGTGTCGAGCCCGGCGATCATGAGCAGGCCGAGGATGTCCAACACCTCCTGGCGGCCCAGGCGCTCGCCGTCGACCTCCGCGTTGAGCAACCAACTCGTCATGTCGTCGCGCGGGGTCGCTTCTTGCTCGCGGGCGTCAAGGTCTTCGGTGAAGTAGTTCTGCATCCAGATGACGGCTTCCATCCGCTGCCCCATGATTTCCTCTGGCGTCAACGTGTCGGCGTGGTCCGTGCCAAGAATGCGGTTCTTGAAACCGATGAACGAGTCACGATCTTTCATCGGCAGTCCCATGATCGACAGGAACACTGTCGACGGCAGCAGCTCACACCACTGCTTGTAGGCCTCGACAGCGCCGGCGTCGATGAACGCATCGATCATCTCGTGGGCGTACTGGCGGACCTGGCCATCGAGTGACGCAATCCGGCGCGGCGCGAAGACCGGGTCGAGCAGACGGCGGTACTTACGGTGCTCCTCCCCGTCGAGGCCGAGCGGGATAGCGGCCCGAGTGCTGCCGAGGTACGTCACTCCCTGGCGTACGTCGTGATGCTTGTTGAGGAACAGCACGTCCTCCATCGAATACGCCGAGTACATGCCTGGAGCGTGATGCTCCACCGGGCAGTGGGCAGCGAGATCGGCGTACATCGGTTGCGGCGCTGTGCTTGCGCGAGCCCGCGTCCGCTCGGGGCTGCCGAACGAGTAGGCCAGCAACCCATCGGACATCGCGTACTGCGCCTGCATTGCTGCAAATATCTCTTCGTCAGTCATGGAAGCTCCTGGCTTTCAGTTTCCGAGGTATCGCTGGAAGACGTCACCGCTTTGCAGTTCGCCCGATGTCCCGTCAAAGATGATCTCGCCGCGACTGAGCACGTATGCCTTGGCCGACATGGCCAGGGCCCTGGCGACGAATTGGTCGACGATCAGCAATGACGAGCCGGCTGCCGCGGCGCCGGCGAGAAAGGTAAAGATCTCATCGACGACGATCGGAGCAAGGCCGAGCGACGCCTCATCGACCAGGATCAACCGTGGATTGCGGGCGTACGCCCTTGCCATCGACAACATCTGCTGCTGGCCGCCCGACATCGTCCCCGAGCGTTGCGCCAGTCGTTCACCAAGGATCGGAAAAGCGGCGACGGCCCGTTCGATGGCCGCCGTCTCGTCGCCGGGGGCCGCCTGGAGCTCGAGGTTCTCCCTGACGGTCAGCGAGCGAAAGATCCCCCGACCCTCAGGGATGTGGCACAACCCGCGGGCCGCTCGCTTGTTGGGCGCCAACCGGGTGACGTCGGCTCCGTCGAGATGCACCGCCCCAGCAGTCGGCCGAATCAGACCGGAGATGACTTTCAGCAGGGTGGTCTTGCCCGCCCCGTTGGGTCCGAGTAACGCCGTCACCGACCCGGCAGGTACTGATAGGTCGACGTGGCGCAGAATCGTCGTGTGACCGTATCCGGCGCTCACCCCTGAGAGCTGAGCAGCGGCGGGAGCCTCGACGGTGGCGGCGCTGAGCGTCGCATTCATGGGGCCACCGTCGTCGTTTCCAACTCTTCCGACCCGAGGTACGCATCACGCACGATGCTGCTCGCCGCCACCGCGGCTGGCTCACCCTCGAACAGCATACGACCAAAATCGAGCACATAGATGTAACTGCATACGTTCATGACCATCGACATGTCGTGCTCGACGAGCAGAATCCCGCACCCCCGCTGCTCGACCACAGTGCGGAGCACCTCACCGAACCTGGCCGTTTCGCTGCGATCCAGACCCGACGAGGGCTCGTCGAGGAGCAGCAGATCGAATCGCCCAGCGAGGCAACGCGCCAGTTCGACGAGTCGACGTTCGCCGGTCGATAATTCGCCAGCCTGATTGCCCGCCAGATGGCTGACACCGCACATCGCCATCGCGTCGCGGGTGGCCTGCTGAGTGGTGCGCCACTCGGCACGGGGAGCGAAGAGTTGGCGAACCAGGTGGGCACCGGCAAGCGAGGTCTCGCTGCCCAGGGCAACGTTCTCGGCCACGGTCAGCGAGTCGGCCAACTCCATCCGCTGGAACGTTCGCCCGATACCCAGTCGACCGCGGGCCGCCGTTCCCAGTCGAGCGATCTCCTGACCGCGGAACGTCAAGCGGCCGCTGATGTTTCGGTTGATGCCGCTGACGGCATTGAACGTCGTGGTCTTCCCGGCCCCGTTCGGGCCGATCAATCCGGTGATGCGACCAACCGGGGCCGTGAATGACACACCATCGACGGCGCGTAACCCGCCGAAGCGAACGACGAGGCCGGCGATCTCAAGGCCCGGCCGCCCGGGATCCGGCCGATGGGCGAGCGCCACCTGGGAACCGATCGTCGGCTCGACCGGCGACTGTCGCCCGGACCGCCCGAACACAGCCTGAAGCCGCTGTGGCATCGACGGGTGTCCACCCTGCAGCGCGACCATGATGGCGAAGATCCCGAACAACAGGTTCAGCACCTGCGGAGTGCGGTCGCCTCCGATGTATCCGGGAATCACCGCGGTCATCCCCGCGAACACCGCGTACCACGGCTCACGGAATGGGGCGAGAGCGAGGATCGCAACGAGTACCAGCGAGTAGAAGGGCTGGAAGACGGCGGTACTTCCATCGACATTGGTCAGGGCAACGCCGTACATCGCCCCACCGATGGCGGCGATGAAGGCTGAGATACAGAACACGATGATCTTGGTGACGTTGGTTGACAGGCCGAGTGTCGACACGGCCGTCGGACTGCCCGACATGCCCCTGAGCATCCGGCCGAGACGGGACTGCGAGATCACCACGATCACCAGCGAGGTGACGACCAAGACGGCGAGAATCACGTAGTAGCGGGTGGTCTGGCTGGTCGAACCAAACGGCGACGGCACCTTGCGGCCCCCGGCGAAAGTAAAGAACATCCAGTCCTGCGGGAAAAACAGTCGGGTGACCAGAATCCCGAAACCGAATGTGGCCAATGCCAGGTACACCCCGTGAAGGCGGATCGCCGGCAGGGCCACGATCGCCCCGACCGGCACGGCGACGAGACCGGCGAGAACGAGCGCCACCACCCACGGAATCCCTGCTTCGATGGTGAAGCGGGAGAAGGCCAGCGCTCCGATCCCGGCGAACGTCGCATGGCACAGCGACACCTGCCCGCTGGTCTTGATCAGCAGCCCAAGCGACAGCATCAAGATCGCCGAGCAGAGGCCGAATGTATAAAATGACAGCTTCGTGCCGACGACAGAGGGCACGAGGACGAGCACGGCCAGCACGATTACTCCGACCCCGGCCCGCAACGCGGGCGGCCCCGACCACTGCAGTGGTGGACGGGCCTCGGCATCGGAACGTGGAGCCAGCTTGTGTTTCGGTATCAAGAGCAAGACGATGAACAGCAGCAGGAACGGCAAGGCGTCCGACAGACCGCTGAGTGTTGTCCAGTGCTGCTTGTTGACCTGAAATCCGACGATGTCCTGGGCTATCCCAACGAGCAAACCACCCGCAAACGTGATCGGGATGCTGGTGAATCCGCCGATCGCCGCCGCCCCAAAGGCGTACGTCGCCAGGAAGATCAGGCTGTACGGCTGCAGTCCGACAAGCGGCAGGATGAGCACACCCGACAGCGCCGCGAAGGTGGCTCCGATCATCCAGGCGATCCGCCGAACGCGCACCGGGCTCGTCCCCAGCAAGTCAAGGAGATCAGGGTCATCAACCGCCGCCCGCATCGACGCACCCAGCCGCGTGTAGCGGAACAGGGCATAGAGCGCGGCAACGGCAGCGATGGCGACCACCGCCGTGACGAACTGGTCGCCGAAGACATTGACGTCGAGTATCCGCCACTTGTATTGCTTGCGGTTCCCCAGTGGCAGGAAACGGTCGACCCTCAAACCGTTGTTGCTCGCGGGATAGAACAGTAGGCAGATCGCCGGCACCATGACCATAAGGGCAACGGTGCCGACGATCTTCATCGTCGTGCGTTGTCTGGAGAGGTTGCGGGCAACCAACTCCATCACCAGGCCAAACAGCGGTCCGGCGATCATGACCGCGAGGAAGACCGCGATCTTCCAGTCCCACTCGAGGGTGACGCGCATCCAATAGAAGATCAGCGCAGCGGCAGTGAGAATCGCCCCATGGCCGAAGTTGAAAATTCCCGATGTCTTGAACGTCAGGACCAGGCCGGTGCCGGCTAGGCCATAGATCGTTCCCGTCACCAATCCGGTAACGATGAACGGCAGGAAATCAGCCACGCGAGCTGGTCACTCGGGTGGATAGCACTGGTACTTCAGGCCACCGAGCGGGTTGGTGAACTCACCGTCTTTCAGCACATAGGGCCAGAAGCACGGCCGATGTTTGGCGAGTTCGCCCTTGGTGAAGGTCACCGGTGCAATGAGACCATCGAGGGTCTCGTCCTTGATCGTGTACATGTTGTCCATCGCCTCTGCCGCAGTCGGGTCGTCACCGAGTTCTGCGTTGGCCTTGGCAAACAACTGCAGCGCACCCCAGATACCCGTGGCCGTCGGATCGTTGATCGCCTCGTCGTCGAGGCCCGCAGCGGTGAGGGCGTCGCGATACTCGACCACCGGAGCGTCATCGACCCACCACGGGAACGCGTTGAGGCCGCCGGCGAGGGTGATGCCCTCGGTGGTGATCAACTCACCGCGCACCGATCCAGCCGAGGCACCGAAGGTACCGGTGTATCCCTGATCGCTGCAGTCGCTGAAGATCTTCGCACCGGCGGACCCGCTGAGGCTGAGCTGGATGAAGTCGACGCCCTGTTGAATCCATTGGATGCACTCGGCGTTGTAGTCGGGCGCGGATGAACTCACCTTGGTCACACCGAGGTCGGTCAAACCCAAGGCAGCAGCAGTCGTCGAGAACACCGGGGCGGCCTGCGAACATGAATCGACTTCGGCGCACGCGGCCGTCACCAGCGTCGTGGCACCCACGGTCTGGGCGGCGAGAACTTGCTCATCGACCACGGCTCCGAACGTGGTCGTCAAGGGAAACGCGTTGGGCAGGGCACACGCCACAGCAGCACCGGGATCGGTACTGCAGCGCAGCTGGAAAGCCTCGATGTCACCGCCCCACACGGACGGGTTGTACCCGACGCCGAGGATCGGGATGCCGGTCGTGCCCAGGCTTTCGGCCATCGCCGACTCGGTCGATGCCGACTCCAGCAGGATCATGATCGGCTTCTTCGCCACCATGTCATCGAGAATCGCCTGCGACTTCGCCGCGTCGCCGCCGTTGTCGGCGACCACAAACGCGACCGGGGGGCCATTCAGCCCGCCCTTGGCGTTGATGAACGTGCCCCATGCCTGGATGATCTCAGCGGCCTGTGGAGGTCCGGCCGACGGACCTGTTGCATCGATGATCGCGGCGATCACAACGGGTGACTTGGCTGGCTCTGCGGGTTCGGTCGCCGCTGGCTCGCTCGTCGGTGCGTCCGTTGACGGTGCGTCCGTTGACGGTGCGTCCGTCGACGGCGCATCGGTTGGCGTCGGCGCCGCCGTCGGAGCGGCACTCGCAGGAGCGACGTCGGTTGGATCATCCCCCGGGGTACTGGTGTCGCTACTGCATGCTGCAACGAGCAACACCCCAGCGATCCCGACGAGCGCACCTCGGCGCCTTGGATGACGAGCGATAGCCATTGTCCCTCTCCCTTGTTCCATGTTTCCCCCAGTGCTCACACGATGTGCGCAGACTACATCAGACAATCGACATAGGTAGACAATTGTCCTACTTCGTACCGCTGTTGGCTCTCGAGTCAGCCGAACAGCTTGGCGGCGTTGCCGTACATGACTGCCCGCTGCGTCTCGTCGTCGAGGGTCTCGAGCAGCTTGGCGAACTCGACCGGCTCGGCGATTCCCTCGGCGTGCGGGAAGTCCGAGCCCATCACCAGGCACGACGCGTCGCCAGCTAGTTGGTCGACCAGGTCCACCACGTCGTCTTCCGGATATGGCGCGACGCGAACGCGCTCGCGGAAGATCCGGCTTGGGCGTTCGGTGAGCTTGCCGCCGATCCACGGACCATTGCGGCCCATGCCCCGGCTCTTGTCCATATGACTGAGCATGTGCGGCACCCAGCTGGCACCGTGCTCGGCCACCAGGCAGTTGAGGTTGGGGAAGCGCCCGAACACATTGTCGAAGATCAGCGACGACACCGTGTCGATGATCGGGCGCTCGCCGTAGATGTTCATCCACTGCCATGCCGACATGTGCCAGGCGGCGGGATCGGTGTCGTGCCCCCACGCCGGCGAGATCGAGTCGAAATACCAGAAGGGCATGATGTGGTACGTGACGGTGACACCCGCCTCGTTGAGCCGTGACCACACCGGATCGAAGTACGGGTCACCCGGCGAGCGGCCGTAGGCCGGCCCGGTCGGCATGAGCACGAACTGGGCGCCGGCAGCGAGGATCTCGTCGGTCATTGCGATCGCCCGGTCGAGGTCGCGCAGCGATAACAGGGCGGTGGCGTAGATCTTGCCGTCGCGGTTGAAGCCCCACTCCTCGTTGTACCAGCGGTTGAACGACTGCATGTTGACGTACAAGGCATCGGTATCGAGGACGTAGTGCTCGGCGGCCAAAGCCATCCCGGCGGGAAACAGCACACACCGGTCAACACCCTGCTGCTCGAGCAGCGCCAGCCGCGGGCCGCGCTCGAGGTACTCGGGGCGGACCGGTTCGGGCTGATACGACTCGTCGGGATTTCCCGAACCCATCTGGCGGAGCATCTCCTTGAGCGAGCCGGGCCGATACGCCAGATCCCACCCGAGACCCGACTCACTGTTGAACGTGGCGATCCGCCCGCCGGCAAGGATCCGCTCCATCCCGGCCGCGTCACGCACCGGCGTGACAGCCCGGTCGAGGTAGGCCTTGGGCAGGTAACGAGTAAACGCATCACGCGGCTCGTAGCAATGCGTGTCGCAGTCGGTGATGCCGTAGTCGAGCGCCATCTCACAAGCTCCCCTGGAATAGTAGAATCAAGTTAATCATATAACTATATGAAGCGCGTTGCACGTTCGCTCTGGGCGATCACAGCGGCTATTCGACGAGATCGTTGCCCAGGTTGGCGAGATTGATGATCCGGTTGGTGCCGACGCGGGAGTAGTCGTACCCGGCTACCGGGTAGCCGTTGGTGAGGAAGGCGAACGATGTGCCGGCCTCGGGGTCCATGAAGCCGAGTTGGCACGGGGCGCCGCCGCTGCCGAACGTGGCGTCCGACCCGGTGGCCGGAATCCACGAGCCCCGCTCTTCTCCACAGACCGTCAAGAACAGGCCGATGCTCGTTTTCAGGGTGCTCCCGCCGTACAGCTTGTCGCCAGCCGGGGCTTCACAGACATGCACCCGGGTGCCTTCGGCAACGATCTCGGGGCTCCAGAGCCCGGAGTGAACGAGCGCCTGAGAGAACAGGGCGACATCAGCCGCCGACCCAATGATCGAATGGCTCGGCTCACCGCCGGCAAGTACCTCGGAACTAGCCAGATACCACGGGCCCCACGGGTCGACGACTTGGTCGACGACTTGGTCGTCGCTGACCCGATCAAACGCGAACGGTGCCGTGACGAGTTCGTCATAACGATCAGCAGGGACTGGCAGGATGAAACCGAGTCCGAGTGGCTCGACGATCTCGGAGCGCAGGTAGTCGGCAAACGGCAGCCCCGTCCGGCGTTCGATCAGTTCGGCAATGACCCAGGCGGCACCGGTCAGGTGGTACTGAAACCGGCTGCCGGGTTCGTACTCGAGCCGCCATTTCGACATTGCCTCAAGCCGCCGGGATCGTTCCAACATCTTCGGATAACCGAGCGGGGCAAACGGGAAGCCGGCGGTGTGGGTCAACACGTGTTTGACGGTGACGACCTCCTTGCCGTTGGTGGCGAACTCGGGGATCACGTCGGCAACCCGTTCGTCGACCGACAGGAGTCCCTCGTCGATGACCTTCCAGATCGTCCCGGCGACGACGGTGCGGCCGACCGATTGCAGGATGTAGCGGGCATCGGGACGAGCATCGCCATATGTCTCGAAGGCGACGAGTTTGCCATCCTTGGCGACCGCAACCTGGGCGGACGGCAGCGGGCCGTGTTCGACTTCCAGGCGAGCGCGGCGCAGGAAAACATCAAGGCGCGCCGGATCGACGCCGACCGAGGCAGGGTCCACCACCTCATACGACATCGGCGCCAACGCGCTCACGTCGGCACCCGGCACGGTTCCTGGCGCAGGACACCGGGCAGGACATCGGGCAGGATCCCGGGCGCTGTACGGTTCATCAGGTCACTCCTCCGGTCACTCCCCCGGTCAGTTCGGCACTAGAATAGGTAGATAATTACACCAACAGTGGGGGGAATCCAATGGCTGGAGTCTGCGACGGCTTGAACGTCCTCGAATACGGGTCAGCCAGCGCGGCTGCGTCGATGGCCGGAATGGTCCTCGCCGATGCGGGTGCCCGGGTGATCAAGATCGAACCGCCCGGTGGCGACCGACTACGCGCGGCCAATCCGAGCGGATTCCTCGTCTGGAACCGCGGTAAGGAAAGCGTTGTCGCCGATCTGCGCACGTCCGAGGGGCAGGATCGCCTGCGCCGACTCGCTGCCGACGCAGATGTCGTGATCGAGGGGTTTGCGCCGGGCACGACCGCGGGTTGGGGAATCGACGCCGGTGCGCTCCGAGCAACGAACCCGCGACTCGTGCATTGCTCGATCACCGGGTTCGGCCCGACAGGCCCGTACTCGAATTTGAAGGGTTATGACTCGCTCGTCGCCGCGAAGGCCGGTCTGACGGCGCGCGGCGCGTTTGGTCACCGCGACGGCCCGATCCTGTTCCCGGTCCCGTGGGGTAGTTTCGGTTCCGCGATGCAGTCGGTCGCCGGGATCATGGGGGCGTTGCTGGTCAGGGAGCAGACCGGACGAGGACAGTCGCTCGACGCGACCCTGGTCAACGGTGTCGACCCGCTTGACTACTTCGTCGCCACGATCATGCAGTTGGCGATCAAGTCCGGCGGCGTCGGGACGTCGGACACGCGCGCGCTGATGGGCGCCAACCGCTACGGCGTCATGCTGATGACGCGCGATGGTCGGATCGTTCAGACCTCGACGCTCCTCCCCCATCAGGGCAAGGCTCTGTGCGACGTCGCCGGGATCGGTCATCACCTCGAAGATCCCCGATTCAAACGGCTCCCGATGTTCGACTCCGCCGAGGACGCCCAGGCTTGGGAAGACCTGCTGCTCGAAGCGTTCCGCGCCGAGGATCTCGATCATTGGCTACCGCTGCTATTGGCCAGTCCCGACATCGCTTTTGAGGTCGGCGTGACCAGCGAGGAGGGGCTCGATCACCCCCAGATCGTTCACAACGGCGACGAGATCACTATCGCCGACCCCATCGTCGGTGACGTTCGTCAGGTCGGTCCGATCGGACACTTCTCGCACACCCCGGCCGTTCCGCGCTCGTCCGCTCCTGCGCTCGGTGTGAACGCTGGAGCGTTCTCGGCTTCGTCGACCAACCAGCACGCGGCCGGTCCGGCTCCGGCTCACCCATTTGCCGGGGTGACGATCGTCGAGTTCGGTTGCTTCTATGCAATGCCATACGGCACGGCGATGATGGCGGCCCTCGGTGCCCGGGTGATCAAGATCGAGGACGGCAGCGGCGACCCGCACCGGATGTCGTTCGGCCCCGAGGTCGCCAGCAACAAGACCACCGCGGCGAAGGAGAGCATTTCGCTCGATCTGCGCACCGCCGCGGGACGGGCCATCGCCCACAAGATCGTCGCCTCGGCCGACGTGTTCGTCACCGGTTTCCGCTCGAACGTCCCCACCAAGCTCGGGCTTGGGTACGAGGAACTCTCGGCGCTGAACCCGCGGCTGCTGTACGTCAACGCGTCGGGATACGGCATCGACGGGCCGTACGCCCATCGGGCGCTCTACGCGCAGGCGGCCCAGGCCGTGGCCGGCTGTTTCGGACGCCAGGTCGGTCATTGGGCCGACCCGGCGCAGAGCGAGGGGATGAGCGTTCCTGAGCTCCAGGCAGTCATCCTCCCACGGCTCAACCCGCTGGTCGACGGTGATTCGAGTGCTGCGCTAGCGGTGCTGGCCGCGGTGTCGCTCGGCGTCTACCACCAGCAACGCACGGGGGAAGGACAACGATTGGTGACCTCAATGATTGCCGGGAACGCCTGGTGTTACTCCGACGATTTCTGCACCTATGAGGGCAAACCGCCCATACCCCTCGGCGACGATGACTACCACGGCGTCAGCGCCGTCGACCGGGTCTATCCGGCCGCCGACGGATCCTGGATCTGCCTGGTGGTGCCGACGGATCGCGAGTTCGCCACGCTGGCCAAGGCGCTGGGTCAGCCTGAGCTGCTTTCCGACGAGCGGTTTGCCACTGTCGCGACGCGCGCCGTCAACGACGCTGCGCTAGCGACGACGCTCGCCGAGTGCTTCGCCACGAGACCGGCTAGCGCGTGGGAGTCGGTACTCAGCGCCGTTCGCGTCGGTTGCGTCGAGGCGAATCTGAAGGGACACCCGGCGTTCACCGTGTTCGATCCGGTGCTTCGGGCGACCGGACTGACCGTAGCGATCGAGCATCCGCAGTTCGGCGAGATGATCCGCTCGTCGCCGCCGGTGGCGTTCTCCGAGACTCCCGGACGGGTCGGCCTGCCGTGTGGGCGCGGTCAACACAACCGCGCGATCCTCGGAGAACTGGGCTACACCGACGGTGAGATCGACGAGTTCGAGGCCAACCTGGTCATCATCCCGCGCGATCCAGGAGCGGAGGTCTGATGGAGACTCCGAGGCTCATCTCCGGCCACGGCCTGAGGCGATTCGGGTTAATGGAATGAGTACCTGGACCACTTCTTCATCGCCGGTCACCCTCGGTATCCGAGTGCCCCACGAGATGTTCGTGGGCGGTGCGACTGCGCTGCGAGAGGGAGTGAAGGCCGTGGTGGCGGCCGGTATCGATCGATTGTGCGTGGGCGACCACGTGTCGTTCCACGGTGGACCGGGATTCGACGGTCTCGTCCAGGCCACAGCGTTGGCCGCGCTGTGCGACCTCGAGATCCTCACTGCCGTGTACTTGCTGCCCCTCCGCCACCCAGTCCCGGTCGCCCGGCAGGTCAACTCGCTTGCTCAGCTCGCCCCGGGCCGATTCCTCTTCGGGGTCGGAGTCGGTGGTGAAGATCCCAACGAGGTGCGAATGTGCGGCGTCGATCCGACCACCCGCGGCCGCCGGATGAATGAGTCGTTGGGCATCGTGCGCGACCTGCTCGCCGGGCAGACCGTGACCCGTCACGGCGGATTCTTCGAGATCGACGACGCATCCATCCGTCCGCAACTGCAGCACCCTGTCCCAGTCGTCGTCGGTGGCAGGTCCGAGGCGGCATTGCGTCGCGCCGGACAATTGGGCGAGGGGTACCTGGCCATCTGGCTGTCGGCCGAGCGCTACGCCCGCTCGGTGCAAACCGTCGAGCAATACGCCGTCGATGCCGGGCGCGAGGGTGTGGCCTGGCGACACGGACTCCAGATCTGGGCTGGCTTCGGTTCCTCACCGGCGGCCGCCCGGCCGTTGCTGGCGCAGGCGATGGAGACGCTCTACACGACCCCATTCGAGAATTTCGAGCGAACGACGCCGTACGGCACCCCTGCCGATGTCGCCGCGAGATCCGGATCAGCGATCAGCGCCCGGCCCATGGCCACGAAGTCGAAGCCCTCCGCCAGCGCGCGCTCGATATTCGCACGCGAGACGATGCCGCCGAGCAAGACCAGCGGCATGCGCTTTCGGGTGCGGGGGTGGGTAGACACAATCACCGGCAGACCGAATTGCTCCGCAAGCGCATTCAAGACATTGAATAATTGTTGCAGGTTTTCCGGTGCATCCACATTTTCTTCACGATGCGAGCTGACCAGGAAATATTGTTGCTCCGTCAATGCAAGACGGGACAAAATACCAGATGCCTCCACTCCTGTGCGGTAGTACTCGATCACCTCGCGCATCGGGCTACCGGTCTTGATCACCTGATCAGGTGGCAACCCCTCCCGGAGCAAATAC
>JANNHO010000061.1:0-1657 GCA_031404435.1 Acidimicrobiaceae bacterium
GCAACAGATGCTTGAAGACTCCGGGTTCGCGCAGGTCGTCATTGGACCACCAGTCGACACTTTCGGCGGCGCAACCGGTGAACCGCAGGCGCGATCGTTCGACGTATACGGCTACGCCTTCCTCGCCCACCGCGCATGAGCCTCGGCCTCGCCGATCCGCATATCCCGCATTGCGCGGAGCAACCCGTTCCACCGACCAGTCGGTGACCTGGCACCACTCGGAGGTCCCGTGTCAGCGATCGCGGTGGACGTCAGTGGAGAGGTACCTCAAGCCGGAATCGCACAGGATGGTGACGACCGTGGCGTTTGGGCCGAGTTCTGCGGCGACACGAAGCGCGGCTGCGACGTTGGCGCCCGATGAGGCGCCGGCGAATAGACCCTCCTCTCGGGCGAGTCGTCGTGCCATCGCGAACGCCTCGTCCGCAGACACGGCCTCGATCGCGTCGACCGCGTCGGGTTCCCAGAGCGGTGGCACAAACCCAATGCCGATGCCCTCGATTCGGTTAGCCCCCGACTGACCGCCAGACAGCACCGGGGATTCGGCCGGCTCGACAGCGACGACGCGCACGTCGGCGCGATGCTGCCGCAGTGCCCGTGCGACGCCATGAATCGAGTGTGCCGTGCCGACGGCATGCACGAAGGCGTCAACGTCACCGGACGTCTGTGTCCAGATCTCTTCCCCCATCGGCACGTACCCGTCGATCGCGTCGCGGTTGTTCAACTGATCGCACCACCAGTGGCCGGGCTGTGACGAGACCTCCTCGGCGCGAGCGATCATCGCCTTGATGAGCGACTCGGTGATGTCGCCGCCGCTGCTCGCCACGTCCTCGACGACGGCGCCGAACGCTGCCATGGTTCGACGCTTCTCGTCGCTGAAGGCGTTCGAGAACACGATGTGGAGCGGGAAGCCGAGAGCGGCACACACGAACGCCAACGAGATGCCCGTCGTTCCCGCCGTATACTCGACGACCGTGTCTCCGGGTTGGAGCCGGCCATCGCGGAGAGCACCCTCGATCGCGGTGCGGGCCATCCGGTCCTTCATGCTGCCCGTCGGGTTCGCGAACTCCAGCTTGACCAGCACCCGCGCCGAACCCGTGGGAACGACCCGTACCAGTTCGACGAGCGGCGTGTTGCCTATCGCGGAGAGAGACCCTCGCAGACCGTCAGTCACCGATTCCTCCATCTCGATCGTCTCAACGAGATGCTACTGAACGACGGGAGCGCCTTGGCGCTGTGTCATCCTGAGCTTGTTCTTCCGCGATCCTGACGGGTTGGAGGCCCGAGGTCTGCGTCGGTAAATCCTGACGCTCAGCCAGGGGTGCACAACCCGCCCCCGTCCTGTGGACGCCGGTTCCCGAGCAGACCGTGCTGAACACGAGGCGTTCGAACTCAACCGGTGGGGCCCAATCGGTGTCGGGCGTAGTTGCGGAAGCCTTCGCCGCTGAAGGCGATGTGTTGGTTTGCGGTGTGGATGTCGCGGAAGCATCGTTCGAGCGGGTGGCCGGAGTAGACCGCTCCGGCACCTACGGAGGTGAACCCGAAGTCGACAGCGGCGACGGCTGCGTGCATCGCGTGCTGTGATGCGAGCCCGATCCGCGACTCCTGCTGAGGCGCCAGCGGTGAGCCTGCTGTGGTGGTGTTCCAGGCGTCGCCGAGC
>JANNHO010000062.1:0-11267 GCA_031404435.1 Acidimicrobiaceae bacterium
AGCATCCGCCGCGCCGCCTCGACCCGGATCCGCTCGACGTAGAGGCCTGGCGATTCCCCGACCTCACCGGCGAACACACGCGAGAAATGGCGGGGGCTCATCGACGCACGCGCCGCCAGCGCAGCGATTCGGTGATCGGCACCGGGGTCGGCCTCGATCGAGCGCTGGACGTGTGCGAGTGACGGCCGTTCGGCTCGTGGCATCCACACCGGCGCGGCGAACTGGGTCTGCCCCCCGGGTCGGCGCAGGAACATCACCAGCCAGCGGGCCACGGTTTGGGCGACCTCGGTGCCGTGGTCGTCTTCCACCATGGCCAGCGCGAGGTCGATGCCGGCGGTGACCCCCGCGGAGGTCCAGATGTTTCCGCTGCGAGTGAAGATCGGATCGGGATCGACGGTGAGTTGCGGATACTCCAGCGCGAGGCGGTTGGCTCGCGCCCAATGCGTGGTCACGGTCAAGCCGTCGAGCAGACCCGCCTCGGCGGCCAAGAACGTGCCGGTGCACACCGTGGCGATCCGCCGCGCACGCGGTGCTGCAGCACGCAACCACGTCACCAGCGCGACGTCGTCGCAGGCTTCGTGGACACCGAACCCGCCGGCAATCATCAACGTGTCGATCACGGCGGCCAGCGCCGGCAGCGACTGCGTGGCGATGCCGAGCCCACTTTCCGCGGTGATCGTCGACCCGCCAGCCGACACGACGGTGACGCGATACGCCGGTTCAGCGTGTTCGTGGCGGCCACGGGTGGACATGTCATCGAGCACCTTGCTGGCCCCGACGAAAACCTCGAGTGGCCCAACAAGGTCGAGTGCCTGGATGCCGGGGTAGGTGACGATCACGACCTGACAGGTACTCCGTTGGGCAACCGTTGGGCGTTGCGGCTGGCGGGGCATGTCGTCGAGTGTGCTGCATCACACAGATGACGTCAATGACATGTAGCCCACGAAACGCGCCATCACGGCACCGCCGGGCCACGCCGCCGTTCAGCGGACCCGGTCTGTGGCACAGCGTCTGTGGCAACCGCAGGCCTGGCGTAGCGACGATCGTTCCGTACACTCGGCGGTCATGGATCTCCGCATCGGCGTCACTCAGTCCCCCCGTGAACTCAGCATCGAACTGGCCGACGACACCGATCGGGCAGAGTTGCACAAGAAGATCGACGCTGCGCTCAGCGGTGCCGTCGACGTGTTGTGGGTGACCGACAAGAAGCAGCGTGATGTCGGCGTGGTCGCCGCCAAGATCGCCTTCGTCGAGATCGGCTCGGCAGAGGGCGAACGGAAGATCGGATTCGGCGGCTGACACTGCTCGACCGCCGTCTCCTGTTCGTCACTGGCAAGGGTGGCGTCGGCAAGACCACGGCCGCCGCCGCGCTCGCCGAGCTTGCCGCCGGGCTCGGTAAACGCACGCTCGTGTGCGAGATGGACGCCAAGGGCGCGCTCGCTGCGGCGTTTGATGTTGCCCCGCTGAAGTTCACGGCGACGGAGATCGCCCCACGCTTGTACGGCATGGCGATGAACACCGAGGATTCGCTACGCGAGTACCTGCGCCTGTTCGTGCGGGTGCCACTCGTCGGACGGATCGGGCCGTTGGCGCGAACCTTCGACTTCGTCGCCGATGCGGCACCCGGGGTGAAGGAGATCCTCGCCGTCGGCAAGCTCTGTTACGAGGTTCGCGAGCAGCACTACGACATCGTGATCGTCGATGCCGAAGCGAGCGGACACATCGTCGCCCAGATCGCGGCACCGCGGGCGATCCGCCAGCTCGTCCAGGTGGGCATCGTGCGCGACCAGACCAACTGGATGATCGACATCTTGGACGATCCTGTCCAGACCGGCTTGGTGATCGTCACCACACCCGAGGAGATGCCGGTCACCGAAACCCTCGGACTGGTCGACCGGGTCCGCACCGAGACCGGGGTCGACATTGCCGCGGTGATCGCCAACAGGGTCCTGCCGGCGTTGTTCGCCGAACGTGAGCTCGAAGTGTTCGAACGGATCTGCGGGAAGCGGCCGCGGGCGATGCTCGTCGATGTCGCCGGAGCCGCTGTTGGTTCGGTGCTCGACGCGTCAGCATCGATCGAAGCTCGGCGCAGCCTTGGGGTCGGACATCTCGAGCGACTCCGCAACGGTCTGACCAACTCGGTGCCCATGCTGATCGTGCCGGAGCTGTTCACCAGGGCAACCGGGCGTCGCGTCGTGACGCTGATGGCCGGCTCGATCCACGACGAGCTGGTCTGAGCCCGGAATGGCTGCGCGATCCTCAGCCGCTGGCCGACGCGGACAGGTCGGCCTCGACGCCTTGTTGGCGTCGAAGGAGATGGTGATCGTCTGCGGCAGCGGGGGCACCGGAAAGACCACGATCGCAGCCACGCTCGGGGTTATCGCCGCGACCAGGCTGGGAGCGCGGGTGCTGGTGCTCACCGTCGACCCGGCGCGACGGTTGGCCGATGCGTTGGGCCTCGGCCCGTTGGGCAACGCCGAGGTGCAGGTCGCCCCGAGGCTCCTCGCTGCGGCCGATCCGGTCGGGCGCGGCGATCGCCGGCCCGACGACGCCAAGCATGGTGAGCTGTGGGTGGCGATGCTCGACACCAAATCGGGATGGGACGAGCTGATCCGCCGCCACGCCCCCGACGCCCAGGTCCGCGACCAGATCCTGGCCAACTCGCTATATCAGAACGTGACCGGCCGTTTCGTGCACAGCCACGACTACCTGGCGATGGAGCGGTTGCACGAGGTGCACGCGTCGGGCCGTTACGACCTGATCGTGATCGATACGCCGCCCTCACGCAACGCGCTCGACCTACTCGACGCGCCGGGGCGGATGAAGGAGTTCTTCGGCAGTCGGTTGTTGCGATGGCTCACCGTGCCATACCGGTCGCGGTTCTTCACCGTTGCCTCGAAACCGTTCTACCAAGTGGCTGATCGCATCCTGGGGTCACGTTTCCTGCAGGACATCGCCGAGTTCTTCGTGTTGTTCCAAACGATGGAGAACGGCTTCGTCCAGCGAGCCAACGAGGTGGAGCGCCTGCTGATCGACCCGCGCACGTCGTTCGTGGTCGTGTCCACGCTGGAGGCTGCACCGGCCTATGAAGCGGTCACCCTCTCCCGCGAACTCGAACGGCGATCGATGCACCTCGGCGCAGTCGTTTTGAACCGGGTACTGCCAACGGCGTTTCGTTCCGCCGCCGCAGCCAAATCGGCGCGGCGGCTCCGGGCCGCCATCGGCGCCAAACCCGGGGCGGCACCCGACGGTGAGGCGGTCGCGGCCGTCGACAAGGCAGCGCAGCGCAGCGGATCGGTCGTCGCCCGTGTGGCGAAAGCGATCGGTGCCGACCCGGTCGAGGTCGGCGATGTCCTGGCCGAGGTGAGCGCCCGCTTCCACGACATCGCGGTCGTTGCCAGTCGCGAGGCCGAGCGGCGCAACGAGCTCGAACGAATCGGTGCGCTCACTGTGTCGGCCCCATCGCTCCCCTTCGACGTGACCGACCTTGACGCATTGGCGCTCCTCGGCGCCCATCTCCTGCAACGACTTCCCGCCGGGGAGACCTGAACCGGCCCGACAACTAGGCCGGAGTCATCGCCCGTGGCACGTGGAGACGTGGCCGACGTCGAGCTTTCTGGCACACTCGGAGTCCTATGGCAACACTCGCCGAGGTCGCGCGGCAGCGCACCAACCTCACTCCCTTGCAAGTCGGCCACCTGCAACAACTCGTTGCCGAGTGGGGTTTTCTCGCAGATCTCTCCTTCGCTGACCTGTTGCTGTACGTACCGACACCCAACGACGACTGGGTGGTCCTGGCGCAGGTTCGGCCCTCGACCGCCCGAACGATCTACGTCGCCGACTACGTGGGTGACCATGCCGACACGGCGCGATCATTGCTCGACAACGTCGCCAGCAGCGGAGGACTGTGCGAGGGCGACATCGACGTCGAGGGGCTCGCCGAACCGGCACGCATGCTCGGTATCCCGGTACGCCTCAATGGTGAGATCATCGCCGTGCTTGCCCGCGAGACCACGTCGCGCAACACGCGAATGTTGGGCGAACTGGAACGCACCTACGTGGCCATCTTCGAACGCTTTGCGGTGATGGTGGCCGAGGGTTCGTTCCCGAGCCAGGGTCCACTGGAGGATTCCAGCGCCGCGCCGCGCATCGGTGATGGCACGATCCTGCTCGACGAGAGCGCCCGGGTTCGCTACGCCTCGCCCAATGCAATGAGCGTGTTCCACCGGGTGGGGATCACTGCCAATGCGCTGGGCATGCGGTTGGCCGAGATGGGCTTCAACGACGGAACGGCGCGCCGAGCGCTCGAAACGAAACGGCCGGTGATCGAAGAGTTCGAGCAGACCGCTGAGATCGCGTTGCTCAGCCGTTGCCTGCCGATCATGGCTGGGGGCGAGGTGACCGGCGCGCTGCTCCTGATCCGTGACGTCACCGAGGTGCGCAAGCGCGACAAGCTGCTGCTCTCCAAAGACGCCACCATCCGCGAGGTCCACCACCGGGTGAAGAACAACCTGCAGACCATCTCGTCGTTGCTGCGCTTGCAATCGCGGCGGCTGCAGTCGGCCGAAGCCAAGGCCGCGATCAACGAGTCGGTGCGGCGCATCCGCACCATCGCCGTGGTGCACGAGACGCTGTCGCGAGAAGCGGGCGACGATGTCGCGTTCATCGACATCGTCCGCCCGTTGCTGCGCCTCTCGGAGGAGGGTTTGCAGTCGCAGGACCGCCCGATCCGTTTCACGGTGCACGGCGACGGCGGCCGCTTGCCGACCACGGTGGCAACGCCATTGTCGGTGGTGCTGATCGAGTTGTTGCAGAACGCCATCGATCACGGGTTTCCCGAGGGCAGCCCAGGGGGCGATGTGGTCGTCGAGCTCGGCCGTCAGGCGGGGACCCTGTCGATCGCTGTGGTCAACGACGGTGTCGGGCTCGATCCGAGCTTCGAACTGAACCGGGCCACCGGGCTCGGTTTGTCGATCGTGCGCACGCTGGTGACGACCGAACTCGGTGGGTCACTGGTGATGCGTTCGGGCACCAGGGCCGACTTCGAACGGGTCGGCATCCGTGACGTCCGTGACGGCACCGGCACGGTCGTGCAACTGTTGGTCCCCCTCGATTGACGAGGCTGTGCTGGCCATGGACTGACCGTTTTGGGCGACTGACCGGTTTCGGGCGACGCGGCTCGAGCGGCCCAATGGAGCGCGGGTCAGGCGAGAAGGCGCTGGCGGGCGGCGTTCTGTCGGCGGATTGCCCGCCGTTCCTCCTCGTCGAGACCACCCCAGATCCCCGAATCCTGGTTGGTCTCCAGGGCATACTCGAGACAATCGTCCCGGGCGGGGCATTCGCCGCAGACCTCCTTGGCACGAGCAATCTGCGTGAGCGCCAGCCCGGTGGTACCGATCGGGAAGAACAGATCCGGATCGGTATCTCGGCAGATGGCCTTGGTTCGCCAGGTGTAGTCGGCGTTGGCCAAAGCCAGGCTCGATGCAAGGATCGTCACGATGTTTTCTCCCCGCTGAAGGAGTTGGAGTAAAGGGTTGGCTACCCCAGGTCATGGGGTATTGGATACGGTTGGACTCGCTGCAACGTAGCGGCGACGCGCAACGACGTGAACCGTTAACCAAGCGGTAACGCTAGGAAACATTTTCCGCGAACACAAGAGACGCGCCCGACTTGTGTGTGCATGTTCGCTCAAAATGCCATAGTTCCTGGCGATGGGGGTATCTAGAAAAAAGGACAGGCGGCCGACGGTGACGCAGATCATCGCTCATCGTGGTGCATCAAGGACGGAACGTGAGAACACACTCGAAGCGTTCCGCGCCGCCAGGCATTTCGGGGCGGATGCGGTCGAACTCGACGTGCGCCGAACCCGTGACGGAGTCCTCGTCGTGCACCACGACCCGAGCGTCACCGGCACGAGCCCGGACACAGGCCGGACAACCCGGGTCACGATCATCGACACCGACGCAGCGGCACTTCCCGCGCACATCCCACGCGTCGACGCGGCGCTCGATGCCTGCGCGGGGATGTGGGTCAACGTGGAGATCAAGAACGATCCGGATGAACCGGACTTCGACGACACCGAGTCGATGGCCGAGCAGACGATGGCGTTGCTGATCGCTCGAGGCGAGCCCGACCGGTGGTTGGTGTCGTCGTTTCGCCTGGAAACCATTGATCGCTGCCGTGCAGTTGCCGACGATGCCGGGGTGGCAATCCGGACCGCGTGGCTCACGATGGTGGCCTCGTTCGAACCGGTGCCTGATGCGGTGATCGAGATGCTCGTCGCGCGGGGCCACGACGCGCTGCATCCGTGGGTCCGCACCCTCGAACGATCGACGGTCGCCGCGTGCCATCGCGCTGGTCTCGCCGTGAACGCGTGGACCTGCGACGATCCGCGTCGGATGGGGGAGCTGATCGAGTGGGGGATCGACGGGATCTGCACGAATGTGCCCGACGTGGGTGTCAGCGTGGTGGCGGCGCGGGACGCACGATCCTGACGGCGTTTGGTACGTGGCTGAACTGCAGCGCTCGAGTAGTTCCGAGGAAGTCCCCGTCGAGCTGGTACGGGAACGGTGTGTCCGACGTGACCGTGATGTGGGCCAGGTCGGTGCGCACGTCGAGGTGCTCGCTCGGCGTCACACCCCCGCCGCGCAACGCCCCGGCGAGCGATCCGAGGATCGCCGACACGTTCATCGTCTGGAACGTGATCGCGACCAATCCCCGCTCCAAGGTTGCTGCGGGGGAAAGGTCGAGCGGTCGGTTGCCGAGATAGGTGTACGGGTTGGTGTTCAGCACCACGGTGAAGTACCCGTCGTCGACCCGGAATTCGCCGGCCCCATTGTCGCCGGCCCCATTGTTGCCAGCCCCGGAGCGCGGTCCCCCACGTACCGCGAAATGGGGCGTCGTCCGGTCGTACTCGCTCAGCCAGGTGCGCAGACCGGCGTAGATGAACAGCGGATGGCCGAGCCAGCGTTTGAACGACGCGTGCCGCTCGACGAGGGCAACCACCGCGGCATCGAACCCGACCCCGGTGTGGAAGCAGAAGTAGCGCCCGTTGACGATGCCGAGACCGATCGGTTCGATGTGGGCTGCGTCGATGCCATCGCAGAGTTGCGCTACGGCGGCGACGGGATCGTTGGCCAGACCGAGCGTGCGGGCGAAGACGTTGGTCGATCCGCCCGGCAGCACTCCGAGTGCGGTCGAGGTCTCGGCGACACCCGTGGCGACTTCGTTGAGGGTGCCGTCGCCGCCGAACGCGATGACGGTGTCCACCCCCCGGCGGGCGGCGTCTTGGGCGAAGCGGGTGGCGTGGCCGCGACGGTTGGTCTCCACCACTTCGACGTCGTGGCCCTGGCTGAGGGCCCGGTGGATCATGACCGTGTTGCGGGCCGTCACCGAGCTGGCGAACGCGTTGACGACGAGCAAGATGCGCAAGCCCCGCACGTTACCGCTGGTCGACCGGGCGCCGGGCCCGAGGTCATGGTTGCGGATCGGGTTGCAGGCGGCCTGCGGGGCCGGGCGACGGGAGGGCTGACGGAAAGGGTTACCGGCAGGGTTGGGTGCTGGTGGTACCGGTCGGTAACAATGGGTGCCAATGAACGTCATCGTGTGTGTGAAACAAATCCCGGATCCCGCCTCACCGGGGGCGCTCGATTCCGGCACCAAGACTCTCAAGCGTGATGGCAAGCTCATCCTCGACGAGTCCGACACGTACGGCGTGGAGATGGCGTTGCAGCTCGTCACCGCCGCGGGTGGTGGCGAGGTCAGCCTGGTGTCGATGGCGCCCAACGGCGAGACGAGCGGCATGCGTACCGCGCTTGCCATGGGTGCGGCCCGAGGGGTGCTGATCAGCGACCCCGAGTTGCAGGGCAGCGATGCGCTCACCACGGCCAAGGTGCTTGCTGCGGCGGTTGCTCGCCTGGGCGGTGCCGACCTGATCATCGCTGCAACCGAGTCCAGCGATGGCTACACCGGGACGGTGCCCGAGCAAATGGCCGAACTGCTCGGCTTGCCCTCGGTCACCTTCGCGAAGCACGTCGTGGTCGATGGCGGGACGCTGCAGGTCAATCGACAGACCGAAGAGGGCTACGACGAGGTGACCTGCCCGCTGCCGGCGCTGATCAGCGTGACCGCCGGAGTGGTCGAGCCCCGGTACCCCAGTTTCAAAGGGATCATGGCTGCCAAGTCGAAGCCGGTCGACACCGTCACTGCCAGCGCCCTTGGCATCAGCCCGGTCGGTTGGAGCGGCGCTGGTCAAAGCATCGTCAACGTCGCCCAGGCCGAGGCCCGTGCCGCTGGCGAGATCGTGGAAGACGACGGAGAGGGTTTCGCCAAGATCGTGGCGTTCCTCGAGAACCTGAAGGTCATCTGAGCCCCGCTCGGAAAGAGGAACCATCTCATGAACATCTGGGTATTTGCACAACAGTCCAACGGCGCGCCCACCACAGCCACGCTGGAACTGCTCACCAAGGCTCGTTCGCTCGGCACGGTCGCCGCGTTCGTCGCCGGCGACGCCAGCGTGATCGCCGGGTCGCTCGGTGAGTACGGGGCAACGTCGGTATATGCCACGGGCGACCTCGCCGGAAAGCTGCCGGGCGTCGCCGTGTCGGCGGCTATGAAGGCAGTGATCGATGGTGGGACCACGCCTGACCTGATCATGTTCCCGCAGTCGTACGAGGGCCGCGATGTGATGGCCCGGTTGTCGGTCAAGCTCGACCGCACGGTGCTCACCAACAACACCGACGTGACCGCCGACGGCGACACCATCTCGGTGATCACCCCGATCTTTGGTGGCAACACCTTGGTCACCACGCAGTTCACCGGCTCGGCTCCCAACCTGGCTGCGTTCCGGCCGAAGTCGTTTGCGGCCGAAGCATCAGGCGGTGCCGCCGCAACGGTGATCGACGCCCCGGTTCCTGATCTCGGTGCCGCCGGTGCAGCGGCCGTAACAGCCGTGCACACCGAGGAGCATTCGGGACCCAAGCTCGACGAGGCAGCCATCGTGGTGTCGGGGGGCCGCGGCCTCGGCGACGCCGAGAAGTACGCCATGATCGAAGAGCTCGCCAAGTTGCTGCGCGGTGCCCCTGGTGCCTCACGAGCAATCGTCGATGCGGGCTGGGTGCCCTACAGCTACCAGGTCGGCCAGACCGGCAAGGTCGTCAAGCCGGGTGTGTACATCGCCGCCGGCATTTCCGGTGCCACCCAGCACATGGTCGGAATGAAGGGCGCGAAGAACATCATCGCGATCAACAAAGACAAAGAGGCGCCGATCTTCGGCATCGCCGACCTCGGCATCGTCGGCGACGTGCACAAGGTCCTCCCCAAGTTGATCGAAGCCCTCAAAGCGCGCTGACCCAAAGATCTGGGCGGGATTTCTCCCGGTTTCCGAAACGAATCCTGCCCAGATCCTTCGTTAGACGAGGGGCCAGGGGTAGCGGCGGCCGGACGTATCGACCGGCAGCACCGGTTGACGCACGATCCACTCGGCACGCTGGCGTACCGCCTCGACCTCGTCGTCGGACAACAGCGCGGCGATGCCGAGTGGCACCGACTGCGCCAGGCGGGCGCACGCAGCCAGCATCGCCTTGGGTACCGGTTCCCCACCGAACTCCCACACCACGGTGCGCAACTTGAACTCGGTGGCGAAGCACAGCCCGTGGTCGATGCCCCAGATGTGATCGTCACCGTCGATCAGCACGTGTCCGCTCTTGCGATCGGTGTTGTTGGCGATGATGTCGAACACCGCGACCTCGCGCAGTCGCTCGTGGAGGTCGTCGCGCTGTTCGTGGATCGTGAAGTAGTGCTGCTGGTGATCGGCGTCGACGTACCACTGCATGCTGCCATCGCCAAGCGGACCGTCGCGGATGATCGTCGGCGGGACGAGATCGATCCCCATGGCCTCACTGAGCAGATACGCGGCTCGTTCGCGGCGATGCAGCCCCGGTTCGAAGTCCCATAACGGCCGCTCGCCACGCACCGGTTTGTAGATCGCCTGGGCGAGTGGACCGGCTTCGCCTGCGCAACCAGAGACGGTGCCGGTGCCGGTGCCGGTGCCGGTGCCAGAGCCGGTGCCGGTCCCGGTGACGTTGACAAGGAAGGTGGCGTTGCTGCTCCACGGCATCCTGCCCTCGATGTCGATCGTGCCGCGGTCGAGCAGGTCGAGTTGCCCGGTGCGATCCACTTGCATCAGTTCATCCGCGGGCAGATGTGCCCGTCGGGGTCGATCGGGCCCGAACACCACATGCAGTTCGGGCGGCCGGCGGCCAACAACTGGTCGGTCTGCTCGCACAGCGCGAGCACTTGTCCCCGGGTGAGGAAGACCCGCAAACGGCTGCGGTCCTCGAGCGACTCCGGGATGGGCTCGCCTTCCTCGTCGACTTGCACCACCTCGTCGAGTTGCAACACGACCAGTTCGGTCACCCGGTCGTAGCCGAGCCCGATGGCTCCGAGCACGAACGCCACGTCGAGCGGCGCGGCAAGCTCGAGTGCGCCTGGCATCGGCCGGTCGTCAGCCGGGGGCAGGTCGTGGAGCACGCGGCGCAGGTACTCGGCAATGGCGGCCGCCTGTTGTTTCTCGCATTTCACGGTGACTCGCTCGCGGCCGCGCCTGGCCTGGAGCAGGAACGTGCGTTGGCCGGGACGACCGACGGCGCCGACGGTGAACGCGTCGACCTGGTCGAACTCGAAGAACACCGACATCGCGAGACCTAGCGGTGACCGCTGCCGGGGTTTCCAACGCCGCCCGGCCTGTGGTGTGTCATGACGGGCGCAGTTCGGCCTGAGACCCACCGGTGGAGTTGACGGTGAGCACCACCGGTGCGCCGTGGCCGTATGCGATCGCACTGATCGAACAGGTGCTGATGACGATGCGTTGGAACAGGTCGATGTGGGTGCCCATCGCGTGGGCGACGGCTGCCTTGATCGGGTCGGCATGCGATACGCACACCACCACGCCACCTGGGTGCCGTGCACGGAGCCGGTCGATGGCTCCGACGATGCGGTTCTGCATTGCCGTGAAGCTCTCGCCGCCCGGAAACGTGAATGTCGACGGGGCCCGCTGGACGGTGCCCCACTCGGGCAGCTTCATCAATGCCTTGAGCTCGGCGCCGGTCCACTCGCCGAAATCGCACTCCAGCAAGCCTCGGTCGATCTGTACTTTCAGCCCGGCAGCTTTGCCGATCGGCGCCGCCGTTTCGCGGGCGCGCTCCAGTGGCGAGGCGTACACAGCGTCGATCTTGGGGAGTGCGGCCAGGCGTTCGGCCGCAGCGTTG
>JANNHO010000063.1:0-2529 GCA_031404435.1 Acidimicrobiaceae bacterium
GACTTCGTGGCGATGCACGGCGCTCCCCCCGATCTCCCGCCGATCGAGGTGTGCCGGAAACGGTCGGCCCACGACCTGTTCCCGATGGAGTTCATGAACCGCATCGATGTGCACCTGCACCCGGACCACGCCAGGTTCATCGAGGGGGAGCGAACCGGAACTGCTGAAATCGCGGGCTGGTTCGAGTTCGCTGATGGCAGGCCGGTCGACACGCTCGCGCTGTTGCTGGTGGCCGACGCGCTGCCGCCGGCGGTGTTCAATCTCGACATGCCATCGGGATGGGTGCCGACGGTCGAACTCACCGTGCACGTTCGGGCCAGACCGGCGGCCGGCCTGTTGCGGTGCGTGTTCCGATCGCGCTTCGTCCACGGCGGGATGTTCGAAGAAGACGGTGAGGTGTGGGACAGCACCGGCACACTCGTGGCGCTCAGCCGTCAGCTCGCGCTGCTGCCGCGCTGACGGGTGGCGTACTTGGCCCCGGCGAAGAACGACCCAACCGCCAGCGTGCTGGCCCCGACCGCCTGCGAGCTGCGCCGAACCACGGCCTTGGTGCGGCGGCTGAAGATGACGATCGGCCAACCGCGGCGCTGCGCAACGCGCTCGAGTTTCGAGTCGGGGTTCACTGCAACGGGGTGCCCGACGAGCTCGAGCATTGGTAGGTCACTGGCCGAATCGCTGTACGCGTAGCACTGGGCAAGGTCGAGGTTTTCCCACCGGGCGAGCTCCAAGATGGCCTCTACCTTGCCGACGCCGTAGCAGAACGGCCCGGCCAACTTGCCGGTGTACACGCCATCGACAATCTGGCTGACGGTGCCGATCCCGCCGGTCATGCCGAGCGCGAGTGCGAGCGGGTTGACCAGTTCAACGGGTGACGCCGACACGATGTAGCTGGCCCGCCCGGCGTGGCGGTGCATCTCGACGATCTGGCGCGCCTCGGGCCGCACCCGCTCCAACAGCTTCGGTACGACGAGGGTGTTGAGCCCGACGAGCTCATCGTGGCGGACACCTTCGACGGCGCCGAGGATGCGGTCGCGTACCCCCATGCTCGTTTCGTCGCTCGCCCCGGTGAGCCGGAAGGCCGCAGCCGATGCCAGGTCGCGGGTGAACTGGCGCTTGCCGACGAGGCCGGATCGCCATGCGGCGACGCCGAACACGAACGCGCTCGATCCGCTGATGAGGGTGCGGTCGAGGTCGAAGAAGGCCGCGCTCGGCCCGTGGTTGGCGATGTGTGCGTACTCGGTCATCTCGGCGCCTCGTATCGGGGGAGGGAGGTGGCGATATCGAACACCCGGCGCTTTGGTGCGCCAAGGCTCGCCGTCACCGTAGCCACCGCTGCCTTGCGAGTGGCGCCACCAGCAATCTCGCGGATGAGGGCAGCCGTGATCGCGGTCTCGTCGGCGTCGGCCGGTGGGGGCGCGCGTTCGATCACCACGACGAACTCGCCGCGGGGTTCGCGCGCGACGAGGTGGGTGGCCGCCTCGATGAGTGTGCCACGCCACACCTCCTCGTGCAGCTTGGTGAGTTCCCTGGCCAGGGCGACCCGGCGGTCGGGACCACATCGCTGCGCCAGGTCGGTGATCGTGCGGAGAACCCGGTGTGGTGCTTCGTACAGCACGACCGTGCGGCGTTCGGCGGCGATGTCGTCGAGGCGTCGACTTCGGTCGATGCCCGATCGTGGCAGGAAGCCTTCGAACACGAAGCGGGTCGTGTCGAACCCGCTGACAACGAGCGCCATCACCAGCGCCGCCGGTCCAGGCACAGCTGATACGACGAAACCGGCGTCGATGACGGCGCGGGCCAGTCGCTCACCGGGATCGGAGATGCCCGGCGTACCGGCGTCGCTGACCAACGCAACATCAAGCCCGCCGGCCAACAGGTCGAGGACTTCAGCGACGCGGGCATGTTCGGTGTGGTCGTTGGTGACGGCCATCCGCACCCGCACCCCCGCGTGCTGCAAGAGTTTGCCGGTGCGGCGGGTGTCCTCGCAGCAGATTAGCGCTGCGCCGCGCAGCGCCTCGATCGCCCGCGGGGCAAGGTCTCCGAGGTTGCCGATCGGCGTGGCAACGAGCACCAGTCGTCCCGTCATGGTTCGCCCGTCATGGCGCACCCGTCATGGGCGCAGCTCGAGGGTGTGTCCGACCTGCAGGCCCCATCGGGCAAACGCACCAGCTTCAGCTTCGACGATCATCGCCGTGCCCATCACGGGGAGGCCGACCCGATGGCGCCGCATCGTCACCACCTTGATCACCGTGCCGTCACCGTCGAGGTAGGCGACATCGAGTGGGAAGCGCATTCCGATCGTGTGGATCCACCTGCACCGCTCGATGACGAAAGCTCCCTCGAAGCTGTCGCGGCCGAGCAGGCCACGCCGCTTGTCGGCGCGCCCCGATGCCACCTCGGCCGATGCCAACACCGTGCCATCGTTCACCAACCAAGCCACCCCCCCAGCCTTGCACGCGCGGTGCCCCGCCCGCGCCACCCGCTCCACATGATCTGGGCAGGATTCCTTTCGGATTCCGAGTGGAATCC
>JANNHO010000064.1:0-5191 GCA_031404435.1 Acidimicrobiaceae bacterium
TCCCGACCACGCAACCATGGGTTCTCATTGGTGGCGTCGCCGTGTTCCTCCGGCTGGGATCGATCACCCGACCGACAGCCGACGCGGACACCGTCGCCCGTTCCCAGGCAGAACTGATCCTTCAACTCCTCGCCGACGAGACCGCCACGGTCGTAACCAGATCCATCGCCGAGGAACTCGCCGGATTCGACCTCGAACTCGCCGACTGGGTCGCCACTCAGATCGAACGCACCTTCGGCGGAGACCTTCGCTACACGCTGCTCCGTTTACGCACCAACGACAGATCTGTTGCCGCGCAGGCACTCACCGACGACGACATCGCCGCCACAGTGATCCTCGCCGACGCACTCTACGAACGAACCCGCGAATGACTCCAGCCGCGGTCAGAATGTCGGCTTCCACTACTCGGCATTCAAGCACTCCAACGGCCAGCCGATTATGTCTCGGTGCTTCGGCATCATCGGCTGTGTCCGATGAGTTTCGCAGTCGGGAGGCTGAACACGGTCGGCAACGGTTCGCGAATTCGATCGGCGGTGGTGGCAGGATGTTGTTGGCGGGACAATTGATGGCGGCACCGGTCATGGGGTACGGGTCATGGCTGGCATTGTTCGACGAAGGCGCAGAGGGTGGCGATCAGCTTCATGCTCTCGACGTCGCTGGCGCGGCTGTTGAGGAGTTCGTCGGTGCACACGAGGTAGGCAATCGCACGAGCGCGGCTGATGGCAACGTTGAGGCGGTTCTTGGAGAACAAGAAGTCGGCGCCGCGCGGGATGTCGGCGGCGGTGGAGGCGGTCATGGTGAAGAACACCACCGGTGCTTCGCGGCCTTGGAACTTGTCGACGGTGCCCACCTCGACGCCACGGGTGATGGGGTTGTCGTCGAGGTCGGCGCGCAACCGGTTCACCTGGTCGTTGTACGGCGCGACCACCATCACATCGGCGGGCGTGATGTCATGGGGCTTGCCCGCAGCGTCGATGAACTGCTTGCCGATGATGCCTTCGATGGCGCGCACCACCATGGACGACTCCTCGACCGATTCGGTGGAGCAGCCGGTGTGGCTTGCCTGCAGCCAGCGCAGGCCGGTGCCCATGGTGGTGTTCTGCATGGCGCACGACGAGTGGGTGCGGAGGCGGCCTTCGTAGATCTGTTCAGAGATGAACGTGCTGACATCGGGGTGCATCCGGCGGGTGGTGGACAAGAACGCGCCGCGGTGCGCGGCGATGGTGCGTTCGTCACCAAGGACGTGTTCGAGCACGCTGTCGCCGGACCGGCCGGGGTGCGCTGCCTGGGCTACCTGTGGTAGCTGGAGCGGATCGCCCAACAGCACCAGGTTGTGGGCCGATGTGCTGGCCGCGAGCGCGTCGGCCAAGCACAGCTGGCCGGCTTCGTCGATGAGGAGCACGTCGACGGGGTTGGCCTGCAACTCCTTGCCGGCGAACAGCCATGTGGTGCCGGCGACCACGTTGAAGTCGGCCTTGGCACACTGCTTGTTGTCGATGGTGTAGGTGATTGCGCCACCGCCGGGTTGTGCGCGCGGCACCCGGCGGATGGCCTGCAAGCGGTGGAGTTCACCTGCTTCCTCGAACGCCTCGACCACACCGGCCATGAAGTTGTCGATGGCCTGGTGGCTCATCGCGGTGATGCCGACGCGCTTGTCGTGCAGTACGAGTTCGAGCACCATGCGTGCGCCGGTGTAGGTCTTGCCCGTACCCGGAGGCCCCTGGATGGGGAGATAGCTCCCGTCGAGGTGCAGGCCGAGGTGGCGCAACTGCTCGACATCGTCGGTGAACACACCGCCCACCGGACCATTGCCCTGTGTGAATCGCGGCTCGTCGCGACGCAACAGCGCCATCGCAACCGGGCTGGGTGAGCCATGAGCGGCCGGGTCGAGCACGCGATTGGCGATGGCGAGGAGCGCGTCGGGCTTGGGTCGTGCCGACACGTGGTCGTTGAGCACCACAGCGGCTGGGATGATGCCGAGATCGTGTGACTTGGTGGACCACACCAGCTCCAGTCGGCCCGCCGCTTCGTCGATCGCGTCAACAGTGGCGAAGCCCATCATCCCATCCGGGCCGCTGTACACGGTGCCCGGCCTCCGACCATCTCGTGGGTGGAGCTTGGGGGACAGGGGTTGCGGCGGGAAGTGGAGTTCGATGGACGGGGTGATGGGTCTGCCCTTCGCGCCGAGCCGTTCGAGCTGTCCGACGTACTCGAGGCCGGCGATCACAGTGGGGTCGGCGAGTTGGTCGGCCGGGTCCATCCCCGCCTTCGCCAGCAGATTGCCGGCCACCGCCTTCCATTCACGGCGCCAGTAGCCGAGCACCTGTCCGAGCAGGTGCTCGGGCGACGTGGTGTCTGGGAAGCGTTCGAGGAGCCGGGTAGCGGCGTCGTCGATGTCGGGGCGAGACGCCTCCGGCGGTGTGATGACGGCAGCTCGCCACGGAGTTCCGGTGGGTCGCTGCTCGACGAGCCAGTCGCGCAGCGCGAGGGTGGCGCGCACGTCGTCGTCGTTGTACCGGGCGATGGCGGAGAGGCGTTCGTCGAGGCGGTCGGCCATGAAACGCTCGTACTCCACGACAGCCCCAGCACCTTTGTCGATGCCGCCGCGGCGTTGGAAACCGGCGAGTCGTTCGACGTGCTTCAGACCGTACGACTCGATGCCAACGATCAACGCCTGCGTCACGACGGGGTAGAGGTCGACGAACAGGCCGGTGTCGATGAGGCCTTGCAACGCTTCCGCGCCCACGGTGTGCTCCTCGGCCAACCGCACCAGCGACGATCGCTCGGTGTGGTTGTAGTGGTACACGTGCATGTTCGGATACTGGTCGCGGCGGCGCTCGAACCAGTCGATGAGTGCGCCTGCTTGGCGGCCTTCGTCGGCCTTGGTGTGCGCCCAGCGCGCCTCGTACTGCCAGGCACCGCCGCCGTCGCAGATGATGAGTCCGAACAGGAAGAACAGCTCCTCCTTGGCCGACCAGAACGGATGGCCCTCATAGTCGAGGAACACGTCGCCGTCGTCGGGTGCAGGCATCGCCGCGAAACCATCGGCGCGCGACAGGTCGAGCGACGGCTGGAGATGCTCGAACGGCGGCGGAACATCCGCGACGTCCCGCTGCTGCAGCGAGGCCTGGCGTACGAGCCGCTCGAAGCGCGCCGGGTCGATCTGGGTCTCGACCTCGGAGGCGCATTCGGCGAGGTGGATCATGTTGGTGATGCCGGCTGCGGCCAATGGTTCGTGGTCGCTGGTACGCAGACCGGCTACGTAGTGCAGCGCATGCTCGGCCCGCCACTGCGCTTCGCACGTCTGGGAGAACGCGCAGAACTCGCAGTGCTTGCAGCGGACCGGCGTCGTGTTGGCCGGTGCCGTGCCACCCATGGCGACGTCGAGCTGAGTCGTCAACCGTCGCCAGTACGCGTCGACCTCTCGCACCCGAATGGTTTCGATGTCGCCCGATCCGAGCCATATGTGCAGATGCTCGGGGGCCCGACCGGTGAGTGCAGCGATCGCATCGGCGTAGAAGCAGAGCTGCAGCACGTGGCCGGGCTTGGCAGCCGTGCGGGCGAGCTTCGCGTCGAGGGGTTCGTAGGCGACGGCCTCGCCCGGAACGCCGACGCGGAAGGGGTCGCCGACGCGGAAGTCGGCGCGTACGAGGAAGTCGGCGATGCCCCGCACTCCGTGGTGGATGAACGGCATCTGGTAGATCACGTCGTGCCCGTCGGCCATTGGGTTGCCGATGCGGGCCACCCACGCCTCGAATGATTCGTGCGCTGCTGCGTTGCGCTCGGGGACACGGAAGACCGTGCGGCCCTCACGCTCGTAGTACGCGAGGCAGTCGAGCTCGTGGCGGATGCCCTTGTCGAACAACATCGCAGCCATATCCCCGAAGGCCGAATGCGGCTGGGTGCGGAGTCCTGCCTCCACCTCGTGTTGCAGAGTGAGGAAGTGGGCGCAGTCGAGCCAGGCCGTGATCTTCGATGGGGTGAGCAGGCGGGGTTGCATGATCCTCAATTCTCCTCGCTCAGCGAACAGGCGCGAACGCCCGACGTTCCACTTCGTGGTACTACCAGCTTTGGTACTACCAGGATTGGTAGTACCAAAGTCGACCCGCCCCATTCGACGGTGAACCGGAGACCGCCGGGATCGATTGGGCCGAGGCGAACGACCTTGATGCCGTCGCCGAACTGGTCGGTGAGGAGATCGACCGGATCGTCGACTTTGAAGGCCACTCACCGCCGCGGGTGCTCGTTGCCACGTTCGCCACCGAGGTCCGCAACCGCCTGCGCGACGAGTTCGCGCTGGTGCCGTGGGAAAGCGGGACGTCGACCGCGATCATCTGCGAGAACGTGCACCGCGTGAAAGGGCTCGAGTTCGACTACGTCGTGCTCGCCGCGCCGTCCAACACGATGACCGATGCCTTGCTGTACGTCGGCGTCAGCCGGGCGATCAGCGGGCTCACCGTCATCGGCCTGCGCGGTCTCGCCGCTCGCCTCGGCCTCGGTTCGTGAACCGGCGCTGGGAACGCTCACGATCCGGGCCGAACTGTCCCGGATTCCGTGACCAATCGACCCAGATCCGGGTATGCGGCGCCGACGGGCCCGTTGCCGACGACCGGCTCGGGCATACCCTGGTGCGACAGTTGTACGTATCGAACGGGGAGGTGTGTCGTGAGTCTCGTCAGCATCCGTGACTTGAGTAGGAACTCGCTCGAAGAATCACCCGAGGCGCTTCGTGCCGCAGCGCGGCCCATCGCCTACGGCAAGCGTGAAATCAAGGGCTTGACCAAGGCCGAGGCCGACGGGTTCGCTGAGGCACTGGCCGAATAGCCAGGCAGAGAAGTTACCAAGCGGCCTTCGAAGAGGACGCGACGACCATGACCGGAACGGCTGCGGGCGGTCAGCGGCAAAGCGACGAGATCGTCGTGGCCCTCCCGTAGTAGGTGTCGGGCACGTCTGCGCTGAATCCGAAGCTTGCCAGGCGGATCCTCGCCCGATCCGGGTGTCGTCGATACCACCCACATCGGCGCCGAATGAACCGGCTGCGTAGGGTGCGGCTGCCGGAAGAACCGGCCGCGGGTTCCAGGCGGCCTCGGCCTATGGTGCGCTGATGCACAGCGATCACCTTCCCTCGTTCTCCCTTGTCGGCCGCGTTGCGCTCGTCACCGGTTCGAGTAGGGGCATCGGTCGCGGACTC
>JANNHO010000065.1:0-13074 GCA_031404435.1 Acidimicrobiaceae bacterium
CGACGAGGTGCACATGCTGTCCAAGCTAGCTGAGGCGGCGTTGCTGAAGACCCTCGAGGAACCACCGCCGCATGTGGTGTTCGTGTTGGCAACCACCGATCCGCAAAAGGTGAGCGACACCATCCGCAGTCGCACCCAGCACCTGCGTTTCCACCTCCTGCCGATGGACGAACTGGAAGCGCACGTTCGCTGGGTCGTCGCCGACGCCGGGTTGATCGTCAGCGAAGCGGCCATCCTGGCGTCGCTCGAGCAGGGCGGCGGTTCGGCCCGCGACACCCTCAGTGCGTTGGAGCTTGCTGCATCGGTCGGTGGCGACGATCTCGACATCGTCGGCAACGACGAGTTCGTCGAGGCCTTGATCGAACACGATCCGGCGCGGGCGTTGACGGCGGTGGCTTTCGCCGCGCAACAGGGCCGCGACCCTCGCTCGCTGACCGACGACATCGTCCGCCATCTCCGTGACTGCTTCTTGTCGTTGATGGCACCGGAGCTGGTGGCGCTACCCGATGTCAAGGCCCGCGTGGTGGCAGAACAGGCCACCCGGCTTGGCGCAGCCCGGTTGGTGCGGGCGATGGAGACGCTCGGCGAGATCCTCGTCGAGATGCGCCACGCCCCCGATGCCCGGCTGCTGTTGGAGGTGGCGCTCGTGCAGCTCACCCACGAAGCCGCGGCGAGCGATGTGGGCGCGTTGATGGACCGCATCGAGCGGCTCGAAAAAGCGGTCGCCAACGGCATCGCCGCGGCACCTGCCCCGGCGGCAACGCCGATCGATCCGGCCACCGGACGAGTGCAGCTCGGCGGTGGCGCCCGACGCGAGGCACCCCGCGCTGCCGCATCGCCACCCGCACCCCCGCCCGAATCCAGCCCGCCCGAAGTAAGCCGGCCCGAAGCCAGCCCGCCCGAGGTAGCGACTACCCCGGCCCAGCCGGGCGCGCCCTCGACGTCACCGGTGGAACACGTTCGGCTTGCGCGAACGCCCACGGAAGCAACCGCGGAGCCCGGCACTGCTGGGGCATCGTCGCTGCTCGATCAGGCGGTGAGCGCGTGGGCGAGCGAGGTGGTGCCGTCACTCAAGCCGCTTGCCCGGGCGATCTTCTCGGTACCCGCGCTGCTGGGGGAGCGCGATGGTCGGCTCGCTCTCGGGGCACCGAACGATGCGCACCGGGCACGTTGCGAGCAGCATCGTCCTGAGGTCGAGGCGCGGATCGCCGCGATCGTCGGCGGCAAGGTCGAGTTGTTGATCGTCACCGAAGCTGGCAACGCCGCCGACGACGACGACTCACCGACGTCGACGGCGAGTCACCCATCGACGTCTTTGCCGGAAGGCAGGTCGGGCAACAGGTCGGGCAACAGGTCGGGCAATGTCGTGTCGCTGCATCCCGGTGGCGCGCCCGCCGTCGCACCGGCAGGCGCCAACTCCAACGCCCACGCCAACGAGGCCGACATCGATCTCGACGACCTCGTCGACGCCCCACCCGGGTCGGTGGTCACCCCGATCGAACGGCTCGCTCAAGCATTTCCGGGCTCGGAACTGATCGACGAGCAACGCTGATGGCGGCCGTGTACACCACACCCGTCCAGGTGCTGATCGACGAACTCGGTCGGTTGCCAGGCATCGGCCCGAAGTCGGCCCAGCGGATCACGTTCCATCTCCTCAAGGCCCCCGCCGACGAGGTCCACCGATTGGCGGCTGCCCTCACCGACGCCAAGGCGAGGGTCCGTTTTTGTGTTCGGTGTTGGAACATCGCCGATGCCGAGTTGTGTCCGATCTGCTCCGACGATCGCCGTGATCCCACTGTGATGTGCGTGGTCGAGGAGGCTCGCGACATCGTCGCCATCGAACGCACGGGCGAGTTCCGTGGCCGCTATCACGTCCTGCTGGGTGCGATGAGCCCACTCGATGGGATCGGACCCGAGGACCTGAAGGTGAAGGAGTTGTTCGCCCGGATCGAGCCGGAAGCCGTGGAAGAGGTGATCCTGTGTACCAACCCCAACACCGAGGGCGAGGTCACCGCGATGTACCTGGCCCGAATGTTGAAGCCGTTCGGTGTGCGCGTCACCCGCATTGCCAGTGGCCTCCCGGTAGGTGGCGATCTCGAGTACGCCGACGAGCTCACCCTCGGCCGGGCCCTCGAAGGCCGCCGCGAGATGTCTGCCTGAAATCCCGTTCTGGTCACGCGTTCCCGGCGCTGAGCCCGATTCACGTGACCAGAACGAGGTTGCGGGCTGACAATCGTACTTTCGGAATGTACGATTCGTGTATGTCACGAACCACGCTTCGAGCAAAGGGGCAGCTGACGTTGCCAGAAGAGATTCGCAGCGCGGCGCGTCTCGAGGAGGGTGACTTGCTCGATGCCGAGATCACCGACGAGGGGATCCTCCTCCGGCCTCGAAAAGTCATTGATGCAACCCAGGCGTGGTTCTGGACACCGACGTGGCAGACCGGCGAGCGTGAGGCGGACGCCGATCTGGCCACTGGTCGTGTGGAGACGTTCGAATCCGGGCAGGCACTGATCGAGGAGCTGCGAACAATCGCCAAGCCAGTCAAGGCCCGTCGGAGTCGCTGAACCCTGTGCCGACCTACGCGTGGCTCGCACGGTTCCGAGCTGACTTCGTGCGACTCAGCCCAGCGCAGCAAGTTGCCTTCCTGGTTGCGGTCGGGCAGTTCGTCGAGGACCTGCAGAACGGTGGACTGTTCCGGAAAGGGCTCCGAGTGAAGGGTGTGCAGGGCGCGAAAGGGATCTTCGAGATGACGTGGGCCGACGATGGAAGGGCGACCTTCGAGTACGGCACCGAGGTAGCCGACGGTGCGGCCCATGTGGTGTGGCGCCGCATCGGAACGCATGCGATCTTCACGCAGCCGTGAGCCGTAGGCCGGACCCCGTTCTGGTCACGCGTTCCCGGCGCTGAGCCCGATTCACGTGACCAGAACGAGATTTGGTGCTGGGTTACACGCCGAGGCGTTGACCCAGGCGTTTGGTGCGCCGATAGTGGTCGTCGTCGTCGATCCAGTCGGGGTCGAAGGCCACACGATCGAGTTCCTCCGCCAGGAGGTGGGCGTCGGCTGCGTGGAGCGGCGCGAGGTCCGCCCAACGCCTGGCCTGCTCGGGGTTCGAGGACGTCGTGTCGACTCCGTGCCTCGCCCCCGCTCGAACCCAACGATCCTGCAGCAGCCCCCAGCGACCGCGCCGCCGGCGGCGCAACCAGGCTCGTCCGGCCCGGGTCAGGAGGCCGCCACCCGCCGCAATCGCGACAACGGTCACCACCGCAGTTGCGTGGTCGCGAACACCGGCGAACGTTGCCTTCATCAGGTCGACCCCGATCGTGTTTGGCCGGGTGTCGCCGGCCAGGGGAACGTTGGACGTGGGGTCGAACGCCTGCCATCCACTCGCCGGGAACCACACCTCCACCCAGGCGTGCGCATCGCTGCCGCGCACCTTCCACACGCCCGAGATCAGGTCCCGCTCGCCGGGCACGTAGCCCGTCACCAGCCGGGCCGGCACGCCCTGGGCGCGCAGCATCACCGCGAGTGCCGTGGCGATCTGTTCGCAGAAACCGCGCTGCGATTCGAACAGGAAATCGTCGACGGCATCGACGCCGTCACCGGGCACCGGTGCATCGAGGTCGTATTCGACGTTCGCCCCCAGCCAGGCCTCCATCGCCCGCACCGTGTCGTAGGTGGACGCGCCACGCGCGGTCAGATCATCGGCGAGGGCGATGGTGCGTTGGCTGATCGTCGCCGGCAGCATCAGATAGCGGTCGAGTTGCGGCCTGGGTCCCGCGTCGAGGTAGTCGGCGACATCACCCTGGTCGCGCAACGAGGTCGCGGTGATCTCGGCCCGACTCGACACGACCGTGTAGACCGAGCCTTTGGTCAGCACGATGTCGGAGCGCAGCGCGCCGTCGGGCCGCAGCCACACCGTGCCGTCGAAGGTCAGTTGCGTCGGCCGGTACGCGGCGAAGACGACGTTGGGCTGGTCGACCTCGACGAAGTACGTCTGCACGAAGGGGGTGGTGCTGACACCCGACCATGGCTCGTCCAGGTCACCGATCGCAGGTGGCACCTTGATCGTCGGGCCGTTGTGTTGCTCGCCGAGATCCTGGTCCGCGTACCAGAACCGGCCGTCGAAATCGGCAAAGGTCTGTCCCCGCCAGAAGTCGGGTTCGGGGGCGCGCACACGCATCACCACGTCGTCGCTGAGCGGCCCGCGGATGGAGGTGTCGAGCGATTCGGCAAAGCCCGGGTACCCGCCGTTGCTGCCGCCGGCGGCGTCGCCGCCTCTTGTTCCGTCACCGGGGTCGCCGCGTTCGGTGGGGGCGCCATCGGGCCGTGACAGCACGCCTGGCGCGCCCACCGGTCGTTGGTTGTCGAGGAAGGTCGGCAGGGTGAGCGGTGCCGGACCCGAGGGCACCGACACCATCGACAGCAGCGTCACAGCGGCAACAAGGCCTGTGCCCACCTCGAGACCTGCCCGTGCAGCGGCGTGGCTCCAACGCCGTGACGCGACGCCGGATGCGGGGGATGGCGATCCGGGTGCGGCGGTGACCACGAGCGCGGCGAGCAAGCAGATCAGCCACAGCCCGAGCCACGCCGTGAGCCGGCCGTCGACGCGCAGACCACTCGCGTACGTCGCGACCACAACCGAGATTGCCAGGCTGACCCGGGCCGCGCGCCGATCCGTGCACTCGAACCCGACCAGCACGACGAGCAGCATCAGTAGTTGCGGGAGCGGCCCGTGCAGCAGTGCCAGCAGGTCGATTCCTCCGCTGTTGGCGAACATGATCACGGCGAGCGTGGCGATCGAAGCGGAGGTCACCAGGGCGCGCCACGCAGCGGGGATCGGGCGCCCGGAGCGCAGGAGGTGGGTGGTCAGTGCGGCGGCGGCGATCGTCCCGAGTGCCACCAGCCCGGTTGCGATCGGGGTGCTCTCGAGCGCGCCGGCCAGCATCAGCGATGCGGTTCCCGTGGCGGCCGCGGTGGTCCAGCGCGCCCGCGGGGTGAGCGTGGTGACCGGTTCGGCCCTGCCGCCTCGCCCGATCTGCCCCACGATTCGTTGACGGCGTCCGATCTGAACCCGAGGGGCAGGCGGAACGCAGCTCGCGCTCCACCGGGCTGCAGCGTGGCCGTCGGCGATCGGTACGGCGGGCCCGTCACCGGTGGCCGCCCAGGCATGAGCACCGGAGCGGCGGGCCTCATCGAGTGACCACCTGCAGCGGCCGGCTTCGTCGTCGAGGTCGGCCGCTGCCGGGTTGGCGCGCACGATCCAGCGCTGTGGCAACGGATCGTGCCGGTCGTGGACCACCAGCGTTCCGCTGCGCAGCGACGACGCCCAGTGCACCGACCGCTCACTGTCGCCGTCGTGCCACGGCCGGATCCCGTCGATCTCCTCACCACCGATGCCGGAGTTCGTGCCCTCGATTTCGGTATCGCTGTGCCCGTCGGCCATTTCCACGCGGGCCCCTGGACCGCTCGGAGGCGGGGCGATGACGAGGCCGCCGATGTCGACGCGTTCACGGCGCTCCCACCACACCAGCCCGGCGGCGCCCGCAGTGCGGACGCGGGTCTCGAGGTGATCGATCACCCCGCGCCGGGTGAAGCAGGCGTCGGCGTCGAGGCGGCCTGCCGTTACCCAGCCGCTCGCCACGTCGTCGCCACGATCAATGATCCGCAGATGCACCGGGTGAGGCGAGTTAGCCAGCCACACGGCGACGGCGGAGTTGGCGCCTACTTCGGTGTGCGCGGCGACGGCGAGTTGCGTCCTCGCCGCTCGAGTGAGCCGCCACCAGCCGCCTCCGACGGCGCCGACGGCACCGACTGCCAGGATGGCCAGGACCACCACCACCGACGCAGCCCCGGTGAGCCAGGCAATCGCGTACGCGGCACACCACCCAGCGACCAACGCCACGCCGCCAGGTGCCAGCCCAACCGGGCGGGCCATGCCGCGACCCCGGCTCGGTATGGGCCCGTTTGCCGCGGGCCGGTTCACGCCGATGGCGGGCGGACCCGGGCGAGGCACTCGCCCACGACGTCTCGTCCCGCCGCCAACGAACCGTCGATCACCAGCACCCGGTGGGCCAACGCGGGCACCGCGACGGTGGCGATGTCGTCGGGCACCACATACGCCCTCCCGCGCAGCATCGCTATCGAGCGCGCCAGGCCGATCAGCGCCACACCCGCCCGAGTCGAAGCACCGAGTCGCACTCGCGGATGCGTGCGCGTCGCGTCGAGCACTTCCACGACGTACCGGGCGATCGGCTCGGCCATGTGGATCTGGTCCACGATCGTGCGCGCCACGGTGATCGCTTGCATCGGGGCGACGGGCACCACGCCGGCCAACAGGGTTCGTCCGCGACGCCCCGCCAGCACCTCCACCTCGTCGTCGAATCCGGGGCGGCCGGGGGTGACGACCGCGGCGAAACGGTCGAGAGCACCCTCGCCGAGGCGGTGGGTGCCGAGGATCTCGAGCGGATTCTGGGTGGCGACGAGCATGAACGGATCGGGAAGCCGGTGGGTGACTCCATCGACCGACACGGTGGCTTCCTCTGCCGCCTCCAGCAATGCGGCCTGGGTGCGCGGGCTGGTCCGGTTCAACTCGTCGAACACGACGATGTTGGCGAACACCGGCCCGGGGCGGAACCGCAGGGTCATCGACTCCCGGTCGGGGACCATCGAGCCGGTGACGTCACCGGGCAGTAGATCGGGGGTGCCTTGGATGCGGTGGCAGGTTCCCCCGACGGCCGCGGCGAGCACTTGGGCGAGCAGCGTCTTGCCGACACCGGGGATGTCGTCGATCAGCAGATGACCCCGCGACAGCAGGCAGGCAACGGCGACCTCGGCCACACCATGGGTGCCGGCCAGCACCTGATCGAGCGCGCCGATCAGTTCGAGTCCGACTCGGCGGCCCGCCTCGAGCGTGCTCGGGGTGAGGTTGCCGGGTAGCAGCGATTGGGGCGTCACCGCCCGTTGCGGAGGTGCCCACAGCCGGGCGTCGCTTTCGCCTGCTGGTTGATCCTGGACGGTTCGATCGTCGACATGTTGCATGACCATTAGAGAGTTCATCGGCCAACTGGCGACCAAACTCCAGCACGACTTGCATGGACTCGAAAATCAAAAAAGCAACCGAGGTGCCGCTCCTGGACCTGGTAGCGGGCGGACGGGCCAACTCCAGAGGCGGTACCTCGGTTGCTATATGTCAGTTACATTACAACGATGACGACCACATGTCAAGTGTTACGAGAGTGATTTTTGGGTACAGGTGCGAAAATTCCTCAGACGGTGCGCACCACCATGGCATCACCCTGACCGCCACCGCCGCACAACGCCACCGCTCCCAGCCCGCCGCCACGCCGGGCCAGCTCGTACAGCACGGTCAGCGCCAGTCGGTTGCCGCTCATTCCGATCGGGTGGCCGAGGGCGATCGCCCCGCCGTTGACGTTGACGATCTCGTCGCTGATCCCCAGATCGGCCATCGAGGCGATGCCGACCGCGGCGAATGCTTCGTTGATCTCGAACAGGTCGACGTCGGCCACGGACTTGCCGACCTTGTCGAGCGCCTTCATGATCGCCCGGCTCGGCTGGTGCAGCAATGATGCGCTGTCCGGGCCGGCAACCATGCCGTAGCTCACGACCTGGCCGAGCGGGGTGATGCCGCGGGCGTTGAGTGCCTTCTCGCTCATCATCACCACTGCCGAGCCGCCATCGCTGATCTGCGACGCGTTCGCCGCCGTGATGGTGCCAGCCTTGTCGAAGGCCGGCTTCAGGCCACCGAGGCTCTCCATCGTGGTGCCGGGGCGCACGCCCACGTCGGTTTCCACCAGGATCGGCTCACCCTTGCGCTGGGGGATGGAGACCGGCACGATCTCGTCGGCAAGCCGGCCGTCTTTGATCGCGTTCGCGGCCCGCTCGTTCGACTTCATCGCCAGGTCGTCTTGTTGCTCGCGGGTGATCCCGCCGGCGGTGTAGCGCTCGGTGCCGAGGCCCATCAGGCATGCGTCGAACGCGCACCACAGACCGTCTGTGATGATCGCGTCGGCCAGTTCGGTGTTGCCGTAGCGGAACCCGGCGCGGGCACCCTGGGCGAGGTACGGGGCGTTGGTCATGCTCTCCATCCCGCCGGCCACCACGATGTCGGCCTCGCCGGCGGCGATCATCTGGTCGGCGAGGTAGATGGTGTTGAGCCCCGACAGGCACACCTTGTTGATGTTGACGCTCGGCACGCTCATCGGGATACCTGCCTTCACCGCGGCCTGGCGAGACGGGACCTGCCCCTGACCGGCCATCAGCACCTGACCCATGAGCACGTGCTCAACCTCGTCGGGGGCGACCCCGGCGCGCACAAGGGCTTCGCGGATCGCGAAACCACCGAGATCGGCGGCACTGAGCGATGCGAACGCACCGCTCATCTTGCCGATCGGCGTGCGGGCTCCGGCGACGATGTACGAACCAGCCATGGCGGAATCTCCTTCTCGGCGTCTCCAGGGACGTCCCCGGGACGTAGTGCACTCAGCGTAGGCGCGCGCTGTCGCTGCAGCACATGCGACATCGCCCATCTGCTGCAGGCCCCGCCACTTACCCGATGCCCGGTCACGCGACGAGCAGGTGGTCTCCTTTTTGCGCGACGACAGCTGTAGTTGTCACTTTGTCTCAAACTGTCAACTGCAGTTGTCGATCCTGAAATAAGACATCCGGTCGTCGCTCCTGCGATGCGTCCTTGGGCTGCCGACGGACGGATCAGGCTTAGCTGATTGCGGCGAGCTTGGGCCACAGGTCGGTGGTTTCGTAGCCGAGTGCCCAGATGGCGATGCCGGCGGTACCCGCGTCGATGGCGGCGCGGGCGCGTTGCACCACCGAGTCTGAGTCGGGGTAGTACACGGTGCGGCGCACGGTGCAGGTGACCGTTCCAGTGACGGGGCTGAGTCGCAGGGCGGCGGCCAACGCGCTGCCGTCTGCCGGGGCGAGCGTGTTGGCGCGCACCACCGGAATCACGTACTCGGGTGCAGGTAAGGCCGCGGTGCGGGTACCGGTGAAGCTCTCGTCGTAGGTGAACTTCATCTCACCGCTCACATCGCGAGCCGCTGTCGCACCCTTGCCGGCCGCGAGCGCGCCGGCGTTCTCCATCTGTACAGCGCGGGTGGTGAGGTCTGCGTTCACGGGGCAGGTGCCCGAGATGACGGTGGCCCAGCTGCGCCCGTAGGTGGGTACGCCGATTTGCACCTTGCCAATCATCGGGCCGGCGACGCCTTGCACGTAGGAGATCACGTCGTTCACCCACACCATCGGCGAGATCGGGCCGGGGCGGCTGACGCTCCAGTCGTACACCATCAGCCGCAGCCGGTCGACCGAGGCGATGATCTCGGGCCATGCGTACACGGTGTAACCCTGCGCTCCCCCGGCCCAGATCGGTGGCACGGTCACCGACAGCAGCTTGCCCTGCGCATGGAGCGCAGTGGCGAGCTCGTTGACGAACGCGGCCCAAACCGGCCGGGTGGTCGGCCACGAGGCGCGGCCGTCGCTGAATGCGAAGCCCTCGTAGTCCAGGTCGATGCCGTCGTAGCTACGGCTCATCACCAACGCGACGATGGCGCTCACGTGCTCGGTCCGGGTGGCCGGGTCGGCCAGGATCGCCGCCATGGTCAGCTTGCCGGTGCCGTCGGTGATGCTCGGCACGACCTGGATGCCACGGTTGCGCAGCGTCTGGACGGCGGTCGTGAGCGTGCTCTCGGCACCGCTGGTGGCGATGGTGGTTCCGCTCGTGGCAGAGAAACCGAACGGCGAGGTTTCGGCGAACATGTTCTCGTAGCCCTGGCCGGCGTTGAACACGCGCAGCCCGTCGGTGACCACGCCGGCCGACCAGTTGGGGATCCATCCGGTGACGAACCGGGTCGGGTGCGTCGCCGTGACAACGCCACCGGTCGGCACGATTGTGGAGGCCGCCAGAGCGAGGGCTGCGAATAACGCGCCGATGCCGCCGGCCGCCCCTCGTGATCGCATCCGGCGACTGTAGTTGCCCTCCGCGTCGGCCCGACCGCGCCCCGGCTTGCAAGCCAGATGCCTACCGATGGGTAACATCGGCCGATGCGCCACATCCTCGATGCCATCACCGGCGATGCCAGTTCCGACGACTTCGCCAACCTGGCGATCCCCGAGTCGTACCGGGCGGTCCACGTGCTGGCCTCCGAGCAGGAGATGTGGGCGGGTGTACCGACGGCCGAGAAGGATCCGCGCCGGAGCCTGCACGTGGGCGAGGTGCCGACACCGGAGCTGGCCCCCGATGAGGTGTACCTCGCGGTGATGGCCAGCAGCATCAACTTCAACACGGTGTGGACCAGCATCTTCGAACCGATCAGCACATTCGGAGCACTGAAGCGCCTGGCCCGCGAGAGCGAGTGGGCCAAGCGCCATGATCAGCCGTTTCAGGTGGTCGGCAGCGACGCTTCGGGCGTGGTCGTCAAGGTCGGCTCGGCGGTACGCAACTGGAAGCCGGGCGACCGGGTGACGGTGCACTGCAACCACGTCGACGATCAGGACCAGAGCGCCCACGACGATTCGATGATGGCGTCGAACCAGCGCATCTGGGGTTACGAGACGAACTTCGGTGGGCTCGCCGACCTTGCCATCGTGAAGGCCAACCAGCTGATGCCCAAGCCGGCGCATCTCACGTGGGAGGAAGCCGCGGTCAATGCGCTGTGCAACTCGACCAGCTACCGGATGCTGGTGTCGCGCAACGGGGCCAACATGAAGCAGGGTGATGTGGTGCTGATCTGGGGCGCCACCGGGGGCATCGGCGCGTATGCCGCGCAGTACGTGCTCAACGGCGGGGGCATCCCGGTGTGCGTGGTCAGCTCGGCCGACAAGGCGGGCATCTTGTCGTCGATGGGTGTCGAGGCGATCATCGATCGCCGTGCGGCCGGCTATCAGTTCTGGAAGGACGACCACACTCACGACGAGGGCGAGTGGCGCCGCCTCGGCAAGGACATCCGCGCCCTGGTCGGCGAGGATCCCGACATCGTCTTCGAGCATCCCGGCCGGTCGACGTTCGGCGCGTCGATGTACGTGGTCAAGCGCGGCGGCACGGTGGTCACGTGCGCGGCTACGAGCGGGTTCATGATGGAGTTCGACAATCGCCACTTCTGGATGCGGTTGAAGCGCCTGGTCGGATCGCACTTCGCCAACTACAAAGAGGCGTGGGAGGCCAACCGGCTGATCAGCAAAGGCATGATCCATCCGGTCCTGAGCCAGGTGTTCAGCCTCGATCAAACCGGCGAAGCCGCGTATCAGGTGCACCACAACATGCACGAAGGCAAGATCGGCGTGCTCGCCCTCGCCCCCGGGCAGGGCCTCGGCGTCACGAACCACGAATTGCGCGAGCAGGTTGCTCCGCAGCTCGCCCGCTTCCGTCGCTGACCGCGACGCAAGATGGCCCCAACGGGTCGGGCCGTATTTGATCAGGTTTCGATCAGGCTGCTTGCACGAGCAGCACCGTCAACCCGGCGAGCGTCATGAGGATGAAAACGAACATCGCCAATTGCCTGCCGAGATGACCATCCGTGCCCTCGAGATCGATCTGAATCGGGTCCATGCGGCCATCGTCGCAGAGCGCGGTTACAGCTCCGTTAACAGCCGGCGATGGATCGGGCAAACGAGCGGTGGCCGGTACTGTTGGCGCGATGGGAACCGATCTCGTGCGAATCGTCATGATCGGTGCAGGTGGCCACGCCCGGGTCTGCCTCGAGGCTTTGGCCGATCTGTCCAGCCATCTGGTGATCGGTGCGGCAAGCAACGACGGTGTGGCAGTCGACGGATTCGGCGTACCGATGTTGGGGCTCGATGACGACCTGGCCGCCCTCGCTTGCACGCATCGCGTCGATCAGTGGTTCGTGGCGATCGGCGACAACGCCGCGCGGCAGCGGGCGACTGAACGAGTTCGGACGATCGGCGGTTCGTTCGCCACGGCGATCAGTCGCGACGCGCGGTTGTCGCGCACGGCCGCACTGGAGCAAGGGGCGATACTGATGCCCGGCGCCATCGTGAACGCGGCCACCACCATCGGTGCCGGGGCGATCGTCAACACCAACGCGTCGGTCGATCATGACTGCACGGTCGGAGCGTTCGCGCACATTGCCCCTGGCGTCGCCATCGCCGGCGGTGTCACCATCGGTGCCGGGGCGTTGGTCGGCATCGGGGCCCGGGTGCTGCCCGGTCTGGCCATCGGCGAAGGCGCCGTGGTGGGGGCCGGGGCCGTCGTGGTGAGTGACGTTGCGCCCGGGGCCGTGGTCGCCGGGGTTCCGGCCAGGGTCTGCCGGTGAGCGGTTCGGGCGCCGTGGTTCGGCGGGTCGTCGATCTCGTCGCAGCCACGATCGGGTTGGCCGTCACGGCACCCGTGGTCGTCGCCGCCACCGGAGTGGTGAGGGTGTCGCTCGGGCGCGACGTGTTGTTCCGGCAGGTTCGCTTGGGTCGTGCCGGTCGTCCATTCACGCTGCTCAAGTTCCGTACGATGAAGCACGCCGCCCCGGGGCGCGATGGCCCAGAGTTCGATCATGAGCGCCTCAGCACGCTCGGTACGTGGCTTCGGCGCACCAGCATCGACGAGCTGCCCTCACTGTGGAACCTGTTGCGCGGCGACATCACCCTCGTGGGACCGCGCCCGCTGCCGGTTCACTACTGGGACCGCTACCGGGGGGCGGAGTACCGGCGGTTCGAGGTGAAGCCCGGCATCACCGGGCTGGCCCAGGTGAACGGGCGCAACCTCGTCGATTGGCCTGAACGGCTCGCACTCGACGTGGAATACGTCACCACGAGATCGCTACTCGGCGACCTACGGATCCTGCTGCGAACGGTGCCGACCGTGCTCAGCGGGGCCGGCGTCTCGAACGGTACCGTCGTCACGATGCACGCCCTCCCCGACGACCGACAGCCCGCTACCGACCTGTGACGCGGTTTCAGCACGATCACGCTGAAACGTATTGCTGCCGGTAGGCGGCGAGGGTGCGGTCGATGATCAGTTGCTGGTCGAACTCGTGCGCCGCTTTGTATTGCGCGGCCCGACCAAGCGTGGCCCACCCATCACGCCGCTC
>JANNHO010000066.1:0-4346 GCA_031404435.1 Acidimicrobiaceae bacterium
CGTGGACGTCAACGGCTACCACGCGGCCACGTCTGGGTACGTGCCGATGGCACCGGCGCGGTTGTTGGAGTCTCGCCCCGGGTTGTCGACCATTGACGGCGTGTTCAGCGGCGTCGGGGTTCGACCCGGTGGTGTGGTGACCGAGTTGCAAGTCGTCGGTCGTGGTGGAGTGCCGGCGGATGCGACTGCGGTGGTGTTGAACGTGACTGTGACGGAGGCGCAGGGCGCTGGCTTCCTGACGGTGTTCCCGTGCGGCACAGGGGTTCCGGCGGCGTCGAATCTGAACTTCTCGGTGGGTGCGACCGTACCGAATGCTGTCGTCGCAAGATCGGTGCTGGCGGCCGCGTCTGTTTCTTTGCGAACCAGCCGGTTCACCTGATCGTCGACGTGAACGGCTACCATCGGTAGAGCGAACTTGCGTTCTGGTCACGTGAAACCGGCGTAGGGGCGGGATTGCGTGACCAGAACGGTGAGGCACGACCCGGGGACGTGGTAAGAACGCGCATGACGATGACTCCGGAGCGGTCGTTTTCGCTCAGCGACCGCTACCACAGCCTCGACGGCGAGATCCTCTGCACGGGGATACAGGCGCTCGTTCGGGTTCCGCTTGATCAGCTGCGCGCCGACCGCCGCGCCGGGGCGCACACTGCGGCGTTCGTGTCCGGGTATCAAGGCTCTCCGCTCGGCGGTTACGACCGCGAGCTGCAAGCCCAGCACGTACTCGCCAAGGGGCTCGGCCTCGTGCACGCACCGGCGCTCAACGAAGAGCTCGGGGCGACGGCGGTGATGGGCAGCCAGGTGGTCAACACCCTGCCCGACCATCGCTACGACGGTGTCGTTGGCGTGTGGTACGGCAAGGCGCCAGGGCTCGACCGGGCCGGCGATGCGATCCGCCATGCCAACTGGGCCGGCACGTCACGCCTCGGTGGAGTGGTTGCGCTGGTCGGTGACGATCCGGCCTGCAAGTCGTCGACGTTGCCGTCGCGCAGCGATGTCGTGCTCGAGGCGCTCGGCCTGCCGGTGCTGTACCCGGGCAACGTGCAGGACGCTCTCGATCTCGGCCTGCACGCGATCGCGATGTCGCGGGCGTCTGGGCTGTGGACGGCGATGAAGATCGTCACCCCGGTGGCCGACGGCTCGGGGATGGTCGAGGTGCACCCGGACCGCATCCGCCCGGTCGTGCCCGTGATCGAGGTGGATGGCGCGCCGTGGGTGCCGACGCTCACCGGCAAGGTGGGGCCGCCGTATTCGATCCGGCTCGAAGCCGAGGTGCTCGGCACCCGGCGGGAGATGGCGTTGCGCTACATCGCCGCGAACGGGATCAACCGCCTGCGCACCGAGCCCACCACGGCATGGCTGGGCATCATTGCCGCGGGTTATCTGGCCGAGCAGGTGGTCGAAGCCCTCGGCACGCTCGGGCTTACCCTCGACGATGCGGCCGACCTCGGGATCCGCGTGCTGCACCTGGGGGCGATCCATCCGGTCGACGCTGAAGCGGTGCGTCGCCTGGCCGACGGGTGCGCAACCGTGCTCGTGGTGGAGGACAAGCTCGCTCACCTGGAGACGCTGGTCCGCGACGCGCTGTACCCGCTGGCGCAACGGCCCGAGGTGATCGGCAAGCGCGACGCGACCGGCGCTGCGCTGGTGCCGTTCACCGGGATGCTCGACGCCGGGGCACTGCGCGAACCCCTCCGCCGGGTGCTCGGCGCGCGCATCGATCCGCAGCGCCTGGTTCCCGCACCGGTCAAGCGCGGGTTGAGCATCATCATCAACCCCGACGCCGTCCGCTCGCCGTACTTCTGCTCGGGCTGCCCGCACAGCACCGGGACCAAGGTGCCGGAGGGATCGCTCGTGGGAGCGGGGATCGGCTGCCACGGCATGGTCGGGTTCCCCGGCTACACGGACCGCGGCGAGGTGATGGGCAGCGCCCAGATGGGTGGCGAGGGCAGCCAGTGGATCGGGATGGCCCCGTTCCTCGACACACCGCACATGTTCCAAAACGTTGGCGACGGCACGTACTTCCACTCGGCGCAACTGTCGGTGCAAGCGGCGATTGCGGCCGGCGTCGACATGACGTTCAAGCTGCTGTACAACGCTGCCGTGGCGATGACCGGCGGGCAGGACGCAACCGGCCTACTGCCCGTTCCGCAGGTGGCGGCGAAGCTGCTCGCCGAGGGTGTGAAGGAAGTGATCATCACCACCGACGACACCGACAAGTACCACCGAGTCCGCCTTGCAGATGGTGCCACGGTGCGGCACCGCGACGACATCATCGAAGCGCAGGAGCACCTTCGCACGATCGCCGGCGTGACCGTGCTGATTCACGATCAGCAGTGCGCGGCCGAGAAGCGCCGCGACCGCAAGCGTGGCCTGATCGTCACCCCGAAGCAACGCGTGGTGATCGATCAGCGGATCTGCGAAGGCTGCGGCGATTGTGGGGTGCAGTCCAACTGTCTCAGCCTGCAACCCGTTGATACCCCGTTCGGGCGCAAGACCACTGTCGATCAGGCCAGCTGCAATCTCGACACGACGTGCATCAAAGGCGACTGCCCGGCCTTCGTCACGGTCACGCCATCAACGGACACGAAACGGGTTTCGCCATCCCCGCCGACCGATCTGGTCGAGCCACGCCGCGTGGTCCCCGCGGGTGGTTCGGTCATCCGCATGCCGGGCATCGGCGGTACCGGCGTGGTCACGGTCAACCAGTTGCTTGCTGCGGCAGCCAAGATCGACGGCATCCACGCGTCGGCGGTCGACCAGACCGGGCTCAGCCAAAAGGCTGGGCCGGTGGTATCGACCATCTCGCTCGGCGAGCCCGAGGCCGGCCATGTCGACGTGCTCATCGCGTTCGATTTGTTGGGCGCGGTCACCGTGGCCAATCTGCAGGGCCTCGACGAGCGCAGTGTGGTGATCGCCTCCACCACCATCACCCCGACCGGGCGGATGGTCGGTCGTGTCGCCGAAGCGGGACCCGACGTCTCCGCCTACCGGCGCGAGCTCGACGAGCGGACCACCGGAACGCACAACCACTACGCCGATGCCGGATCGCTCGCGGTTGGGCTGCTCGGAACCGGTGTGGCCGCCAACGTGGTGCTGCTCGGCATCGCCTACCAGGCAGGTGCCCTGCCGATGAGCGCAGCCGCGATCGAGCAGTCGATCGAGCTCAACGGAACCGCCGTCGAGGCCAACCTGCGCGCGTTCCGTTGGGGTCGGGCTTGGGTGCTCGATCCGGCCGCGGTTGAGCGGGCTGCGGGTATGGCCACGGCGGCGGTGACGCCGCACGCCTTCGCCGAGTTCGCCGCCGATCCCGAGGTGCGCAGCATCGTCGCCCGCTGCCACGATGATCTGATCGCGTATCAGAACCGGCGCTACGCCGACCGCTACCTCGCTCGGGTGCGGCGCTGCTTCGAGGTCGAACAACGTGCCGGCGGCGACGGTTCGTTCAGCCGCACCGTCGCCCACCAGTTGCACCGGGTGATGGCGTACAAGGACGAGTACGAAGTCGCCCGGCTCGCCCTCGATGGCCGCGACCGCCTCGAGCGCGCGCTCGGCTCACCCGTCGACTCCGTCACGTATCACCTCCACCCGCCGGCGTTGCGGGCGATGGGCATGCGCCGCAAGCTCCGCCTGCGGCGCAGCGCGGGGCCGTCGTTTCGTGTGTTGCGGGCGATGAAGCGAGTGCGCGGCACCGCACTTGACCCGTTCGGCCGGGCGGCGATGCGCCGCGCCGAACGCACGCTCGCAGCGGACTACGCCGAGCTCGTCGACGACCTCACCGTCTCGCTCACCGCAGCCAACACGCCCGCCGCGGCGCGCATCGTCGGCCTGGTCGACATGGTCCGCGGCTACGAAGCGGTGAAGGAGCGCAACCTCGCTGCGTACCACGCAGCATTGGCTGAGGCCCGCCGCTGACCTGGCATCGCTGACCTGGCCTCGCTGGACGATCGGCTGTCAGACAGAATTGGTCACGATGGTGCAGCCGTCGAGTGCGGTCGATGGCAACAGGCACAACCTGGCGGGTTCGCCGTTCACCAACGATTCGCACGTTCCGCACAACCCCGTCTCGCACCCTCGCTGCGGTCGTGGGTGCTTGGCCAGGTAGCGCACCGCCCACAGCGCCGAGACATCCGACCACGTGGCAAAGGCGTGAGCGACGCCGTCGATCTCGAACGCCACGGTCGCCTCATGCGGCTTCACGAGCCCACCGTAACGAGGCCACCAGATCTTTGGGTTGTCAGGTGGTGGCGATGGCTTGGAGGATGTCGGCTTTGGCGGCGCGGCGGGCGGGGAGCCAGGCGGCGACGACAGCGACGACCATCGCCAGGACGACAAAGATGGCGATGCTC
>JANNHO010000067.1:0-27805 GCA_031404435.1 Acidimicrobiaceae bacterium
GACCCAGGACCAACCAAAGGACCAATGACCATGGCTACGAAGAAAGCTGCCCCCGCAGCAAAGAAGGCTGCACCAGCAGCGAAGAAGGCCGCGCCGGCCAAGAAGGCTGCACCAGCGAAGAAGGCTGCACCAGCGAAGAAGGCTGCACCAGCGAAGAAGGCTGCACCGGCCAAGAAGGCTACGAAGAAGTAATCACCCTCCCGAGATTCGGGAGACGCGTCGACGGGGAGCCTTCGGGCTCCTCGTTTGCGTTTTCGGCCCGGTCGGAATCGTCAAGCGGATCTGCCGTTGTCGGGATGAACTTGCGAGACTGGCGGGATGGACGACATCTGTACCGATCTTGCCGCTGAGCATGCTGCGCTCGACAGCCTCGTCGCTGATCGTCGCGATGGCGCGGAGGAACTCGGCTGGGACACGGCCACCGCAGCCCCTGGATGGACGGTGCGCGATCAGATCAGTCACCTCTGGTTCTTCGATCAACGTGCCCTGCTCGCCCTGCGCGACCCGGCCGAGTTCGTCACCGATGCCACCCGCCTGCTGGCCGGCGGCGGCACGAACACGTCGGTGTTGCCCGGACGGGCGATGAGCGGTGAAGCGATGCTGGCCGAGTGGCGGCGTGACCGCCAGGCATTGCTCGATCACGCCCGCACCATCGATCCCGCTGCCCGTGTGCCCTGGTACGGCCCGGCGATGGCAGCGAGGTCGTTCCTCACCGCACGGCTGATGGAAACGTGGGCCCACGGCTACGACGTCGCCGACGCCCTCGGCGTGACGCCGGAGGCTACCGATCGGCTCCGCCACGTCGCCCACATCGGCGTCCGTGCCCGCCCGTTCAGCTATGCGATCCACGGCCGAACGATGCCCGATGTCGATGTGCACGTCGCGCTGACCGCACCGAGCGGTACCACCTCGGCGTGGGGGTCACCCGACGCGCTCGACACCGTGCACGGCCCGATGCTCGACTTCTGCCTTGCGGTCACCCAGCGGCGGCACCGTGCCGATACCGCACTGGAGATCCACGGGGACGCCGCAACCGAGTGGATGTCGATCGCGCAGGCGTTCGCCGGGTCGCCGGGCGAAGGGCGCGTGATCGGTCAGTTCAACTCTGCCTCATAGGTCGACGATCAACCGGAACAGTTCTGCGGCACCCACACCGTGCGGTGCGCCGAGGCCGGCGAGTCGAGACCGCACCCGCTGTCGAAACTGTTCGATCGAGGCGTTGTCGACGGCGTGCATGGTGCTCTCCAACTGTGATTCGTGAGCCTCGAGTGCCGACAACTTGGTATCGACGAAACCGCTCACATCCTCGACGTGATTCGGCACATCGGCCTCCCACAACATCAGTGCCTCCGGGCGATGGTGGGCGAGCGCATGCTCGCGGAAGAAATGTGGGTCGCGGGCCGCCACGACTGCGTCGCAGGCCAACAAGCCGGCGTGGCGATGGTCGGGATGTAGGCGATAACGCTTCCACGGATCGTGGCCGAGCACCACCGTGGGACGAAGCTCACGAATGATCCGCGCCACCGAACCGCGGGTGGCGGTGTCGCTATCGAGTTCACCATCGATGCGGCCGAGGAAGCGGACCTCGCCGGCGGCGGTACCGGCCAAGCGTCGTGCCGCGTTGATCTGTTCGTCGCGGCGACGGGCCGCCAAGGCCGCCGTATCGGCAGCGGCATCCCAGGTGCCCTTCGAGCCGTCGGTGCAGATCAGGTGATGCACGATGCAGCCGGCCGCGGCCCACTTGGCCAGGGTTGCGCCGGCACCGAATTCGACGTCGTCGGGGTGGGCGCCGATTGCCAGCGCCGAGGAGGGGACGGCGAGGTTGCTGCTCGGCGCGTATGTCAACTGCTCGGGGACAGGTTGGCCTGGTTCGTTCGCAGCCATGCGGGCAGCACTTCTTTCACGAGGGGATGATCGAGGTCTCGCGGGTGGTCGAGATCGAGGGCCATCAATGGGTCGCTGACCACGTGCACCGGTAGGCCGAGCGACATCGCCTGGTCGAGGTGCCGTCGGAACGACCCCGGACCGTAGCTTGCAGCGAGCCGCCGACTGATTGGGAAGGCCATCAAGTTGGTTCCGTCACCGTGTCGGTCGGGTACGAGTGTCACCGCGCCATCGACTGCGAAGCTGCCCACATGCTGGGGTCGGGGGAGGTCACCGTGCACCACGACAACATGACGGTGCCCGCGACCCGCAAGGCATTCCACAGCGTGGTCGACGGCGGCATTGAGACCCTGTCCCACCTCCCAGAGCACGGTGGCACCACGGCGTTGCGCCCACTCGGCCACGACCGGATCGTCGCACACCACATGGACGGGATGTTCGCCGCTTGCGACCAGCACGCGCTCGGCGGTCCAGCGGGCCAACTGCTCACGCTGTGTCGCCGACAACGCCGGCTCGAGGCGTTGCTTGGCGGAGGAAAAACCCTTGATTGGCACCAAGACGGCGGTCTCCACCGGATCATCGTAGGCATGCCGGCCACCGCCGCAGCGGCGAGCGGTTCGAGCAACGCTCGCTACCGTGTGATCGTGCTCCATGACACGAACCTGAAACCGCTGCCCTCGATCACGATCGGCGTGCTCGGAGGCGAATGGCGCGCCGAGGTGACGCCGTGGGGAGCCATCCGCGGGTGGCCCGACGCGGTGTGGCGCACCGAGCCCGCATCGCTCGACTGGTGGGTGGCCGCCGATGACCGCTGGCACGACCCCGCACTCGAAGCGTCGGTGCGCCAGATCCGCATTGACGGCACGCCGGTGGTCGAGACGAGAGTGCGGATCCCCAATGGCGACGTCGTCCAGCGGATCTTCGCCGTCGCCGACGGGGGCGGGCATACGGTGATCGAGGTGGCGAACGATTCGCCGCTGCCGATCGCTGTGGCCTTCCACGGCACGGCGTTGCTGTCGGCCCGGCCACCCACCGACATGCCTCTCGCCGGCATCGACGTGCCAGCGGGCACCGTTGCCTTCCCCGTCGGGCATCGCTCGAGCATCACTGTTGCGATCTCCCACGCCGAGCCGCGAGCGGGGTCGCTTCCGGCCACGTTTTCATCGGCGGTGAGTGTGGCCAACGGATGGACAACGCTGCTCGACCGGGCCAGCCGTCTGACGGTTCCCGACCCTGCCGCCGTTACTGCAGTGAAGGTGGCGCGAACTGGCTTGCTCCTCGCTGGCCCCGCACTCGCGGCTGACGATCCGGTCGAGTTCTTGCTCGGCGTCGGTGAGCTGGTGCGGATGGGTAACGGGGCCGAACCGTGGATGCCAGAGCTCGCTCAGGCGATCGGCGATCTTGTCGATCATCGTGATGACGAGTTGTTGATCGCCGCGCTTGACGCGGCCGAGCGGGTGTGCCTGGCGGCAAACGAGCCGCGGGCGATGCGCAATCTGGGCAAGGCGCGATTGCGCCTGCTGGCGATGCCCCCGGGAACCGCTCAACGGGCCAGTGTTCTGTCTGGCGACCTGGCTGGCTCTGGCACCCAGGCACGCGAGATCATCGCGGCCGAGCAGGCCGTTGCTCGTGGCTCCAACCTGTTTCCGAAGGGGTTCCCAGGATCCTGGTTCGGCCAGAACTTCGAGGTATTCGACGTGCCAACTGGCGCAGGTTCGGCGGTGTCGTTGGCTATCCGCTGGCACGGTCCCCGTCCCGCCGTGCTGTGGGAGTGCAGCGGTGCCCCGGTGCAACTCCGCGCCGTACTGCTGGCACCGGAGTGGAGCACCACGGAGCTGTCCGGCGAGGCGTTGTGGCCGATGCCCCCGGGTGCACCGGATCACGCTCGGGCCTCGGTCTAGGGCTCAAAGCCGTTCAGTTAGTTAGGTCCGCCGGCCCGCCGGCGTAGCCGAACTTTGTCGGTCTCGACATCCTCAGCCTGTCCAGACCGACAAAGTTGCCGGAGAGGGGTCGTGCTGGCTGTGGCCTGGGCGAACTTTGTCGGTCTCGACATCCTCAGCCTGTCCAGACCGACAAAGTTGCCGGAGAGCGTTGTCGCCTCGGTCTCGGGCGGTTGAGGCACTTAGGGCTCGAGGATTGCTTCGTCACCGGCTCGGATTTGGCCGGGTTGCAGCACGGTCGCATACACCCTGCTGACCGGTCCGAGATCATGATGCATCGCGTTGTACCGGCGGCCCTCGAACCAACGCGCATTCTTGCTGCACGGCAACGCGAACGCTGATACGTCGCACAGGACCTCACCGATGCGCATCCGCACACCGGGGCGGATCAGCGCCCAGTCGAACCCCGACAGCGTGATGTTCTCGCCCGCTGCGCCCGGGAACAGGCGGTGGCCTTCGGCATTGAACCGCTCGATCACCTCGGTCGACCAGATGCACAGCGCCTGCCACGGGCGACCATGATGCTGCCGGGCCAACTGCACGTCGCCGACAACGCCGCTGAACACCACGTCGACATGCTCGACGGAGGGCTTGGGCACCCCACCCGAGCCGCGATGGACCGAGTCAACCAGACCGGTCGCGCGTGGCGGGAGTTGACCGGCCGCACGTAGTGCTGGACCGGCCGCCTGCATCGCCTCCCACACAGCAGGCAGGTCCTCACGGACGTCGCCGCTGAGCACCGGCCGGAGGTGTTCGATTGCGGACGCATCACGACCGAGCGAGAGCTGATCCCAGATGTCGGGGAAGTTGTCGATCGTGCGCTTCGCATCGGTCGACGTGAAGTGGTGCGGCGCTGACGTGAGCATTGGACCGGACATTACCCGAGCCCGGCTAGCCGGAACGCGATCATCGGTCGCGAGACCCGCTGACTCGGGCGGGGTTCCAGTACGGCCACGTAGGCTGGCCGGCATGACCGAGCTCGTTGACCGTGCCGTGGATCCCTTCGCCGATCTGCGTCTGACCGAGTGGACATCGTGCGGTGGGTGCGCAGCGAAATGGGGTGCCTCGCTCCTCACCGGGTTGGTCCGCGAGATGCCCGCCGGTCTCGACCCGTCACTCCTGATCGGGCTCGCTCCATTCGATGACGCTGCCGTGTATCAGGTGGCACCTGATGTCGCGCTCGTGAGCACCACCGATTTCTTCCCCCCGCTCGTCGATCACCCCGCCGACTTCGGTGCGATCGCTGCGGCCAACGCCTGCAGCGATGTGTTCGCGATGGGCGGCCGGGTCGTGCTGGCCGTGAACGTGGCTGCGTTTCCCGAGCACTTCCCGCGCGACGCGATCGTGGCCATCTTCGATTCTGCGGCGGCAGTCGTCGCCGAGGCCGGCGGCACGATTGCCGGCGGCCACACCATCCGCAACCCGGAACCGATCTTCGGACTCGCCGTGCAGGGCGTGGTGCATCCGCAACGCATCTTCCGCAAGGGTGGCGCGGTGCCGGGTGACGTGTTGATGCTGTCGAAACCCCTCGGAACGGCGCTCACGCTCACTGCCGGAAACGACCAGGACAAGGCTGCGGCAATCGCCGGCATGCGCAGCATCAACCGCGCCGCCTCCGAGCAGTTGCAAGCGCTCGGCGCGGCGGTGCATGCCGTCACCGACGTCACCGGCTACGGCCTTGCGGGCCATGGCTGGGAGATGGCCGAGCGCAGCGGCGCCACGTTCGTCATCGAGACCGACACGATCGTTGCATACCCGGGGGCGCGTGAGGCGGCTGACCGGGGGGTACGAACCGGCGGCGACCCGCGCAACCGCGAGTACGTGGCGGACCACCTCGAGAGCTCCGCGACGGCCGGGGGCGAGGCGCTGTGCATGGACCCGCAAACGTCCGGTGGTTTGCTCGCCGCGCTCGAACCCGCAGCGGCCGCCGAGCTCGCGTCGATCCCCGACGGCGGGTGGTGGCGGGTCGGCCAGGTGGTCGACGGCGGTCCCCGGCTCGTGCTTCGCTGACCAGCCGAACGGACACGTCCACTAGGCCAGCCCCCAGCACACACCGAGTCGAGACGGAACCCAGCGATGGCCGGCCGAGCACCCACCCGTACGATCGAGCGCCAGATGTGGGAGCGCGGCCACGATCTGGTGGTCGGAATCGACGAGGTTGGTCGCGGCGCGTGGGCCGGTCCGCTGATGGTAGGTGCCGCGGTGTTGCCGCGCGAGAAGCGGGTCAACGGTGTTCGCGACTCGAAGATGCTCTCCGAGGGTAACCGCGAAGCGCTGTTCGACCGGATCGCCGCGTGGTGCGTCACGTGGGCGGTCGGCGCCGCGAGCCAGCGGGAATGCGACGAACTGGGGATGGCCGCGGCGCAGCGTCTCGCCGCGCAGCGAGCGATCGAGTCGCTCAGCGTGGTGCCCGACGTGGCCGTGGTGGACGGCAACTGGAACTTCGTTACCCCGCACGTCGCAACGGTGGAGATGCGGGTGAAGGCCGATCTGCACTGCCTGTCGGTGGCCGCGGCCAGCATCCTCGCCAAGGTCACCCGCGACCGGGTGATGCGCGCCCACGCCGAGCACTACCCGCAGTGGAGCTTCGAAACCAATAAGGGCTATCCGTGCCCGGTGCACAAGACCGCGCTGCAGGGCTATGGCCCGTCCAGCATCCATCGCCGCTCATGGGTGTTCATGGACAACTTCGTGCCGTGGTCGGGTTGCGTCCGCTACGTGCGGCCTGAGCAGCCGACTCTGTTCTGAGCTTTGCGATTCAACCGGGGGCTAATTCAAAGGGCTAATTCGGTATCAGATGCCTTCGGCCGCGCTCAGTCCCACTTCGTCCACTTCCTGACCCGCGGCGAGCCGGGCAAACACCGGCGGCGGTTCGCTCCACGGGTCAGGAAGTGTGCCGGCTTCCGCGTCGCGGATCGTGCGCCACACACGCTCACTGGTGCACGGCAGGTCGATGTGACGCACCCCGAGATGCGCGACCGCGTCGATCACTGCGTTCTGCACCGCTGGCGTGCTGCCGATCGTCGATGCCTCGCCGATTCCCTTTGCCCCCAACGGGTTGAGTGGGGTCGGGGTCTCGGTGCTGTGCACCTCGAACGACGGGAACTCGGCCGCAGATGGGAACGCGTAGTCCATGAACGAACCCGTCAGCGGGTTGCCATCGGCGTCGTAGGTGACCTGTTCGTACAGCGCCTGGCTCACGCCGGCGGCCACCCCGCCATGCTGTTGGCCCTCGACGAGCAATGGGTTGAGCACGATGCCGCAGTCGTCGACGGCGATGTGGCGAACGAGGGTGACCTCGCCGGTGTCGCGATCCACTTCCACCACGGCGATGTGCGCCCCGAAGGGGAACGTCGCCGCGCCTTGGCTGAAGTCCAGCTGCGCCGCCAGGCCGAGCGTGCCGTCGGCGTGATCGACGAGGTCCGGAGCGCCAGCTGCGTGCGCGGCCAAGGTCGCCCAATCAAGCGCTCCGGCGGGCACACCGGCCACACCGACGGTGCCGGTGGCGATGTCGACGACGATGTCGGCAACGTCCGCTTCGAGCATGGTGGCGGCGAGCTGGCGAGCCTTGTCGACGAGTGCTTCGGTGGCCCGGTGCACCGCTGATCCGCCGAGCTGCAACGAGCGCGAACCACCGGTACCGCCCCCGCTGCGCACCAGGTCGGTATCGACGGGGACGAGGCGGATGCGTTCCACCGGAATGCCGGTCTGCGCGCTGACGATCATCGCGTACGCGGTCTGGTGGCCCTGACCGTGAGCGGACGTGCCGGCCATCACCGACGCGCTGCCGTCGGGCAGCACCTCGACTGCGCCGTACTCGCCGGTCCCGCCGCCAGCGGTGATCTCGACGTATGTGGCGACGCCGACGCCCAACAGTTTGCGGTCGTTGCGTGCCCGTCGTTCGGCTTGCTCGCGGCGCAGGTCGTCGTATCCGGCCAGGCGTACGGCTTCGTCGAGCGGGGCGAAGTAGGCGCCGCTGTCGTAGGTGATGCCGGTGAGCGTGGTGAACGGGAACACCGAATCTGCCAGCAGGTTGCGACGGCGGATCTCGACGGGGTCGATGCCGAGCTGGAGCGCGGCCTGATCGACGATGCGTTCCAGCATCGCGGTGGCTTCCGGTCGGCCCGCGCCGCGGTACGCACCGGTCGGGGTGGTGTTGGTTGCCGCGACGGCGATGTCGCACTGGATCGCATCGAAGCGGTAGGTGCCGTTCGACATTCGCCGTGTGCCCGCCGGGAGGAACGCGCCGAGTCCCGGGTACGCACCGCCGTCGCCGACGAGGTGGATTCGTAACCCGGTGAAGGTCCCGTCGTGCTTGCAGCCGAGCTGGACGTACTGGATCTGGGCCCGGCTGTGCGCGAGGACGACCATGTCCTCGCTGCGGGTCGCGTTCCACATAACCGGGCGACCGAGGCGCATGGCCAGCGCAGCCACTGCGGTCTGCTCGGGGTACAGGCCGGCCTTGCCCCCGAAACCACCGCCGACGGGAGGGGTGATGAGGTGGATGGCGGTGCGCTCGACGCCGAGCGCGGCGGCCAACAGTTGCTGCATCAGGTGGGGCATCTGCGTGGAGCCGAACACCACCAACCGGCCGTCGGGCCCGGGTGCCGACGCGGCGGCATGCGGCTCCATAGGGGCGACCGCCATGCGCTGGTTCACGAAGCGGCCGCGCACGACCACATCGGCGTCGGCGAAGATATCGGGCAGGTCGGGGTCGGTGGTGGTGATTGCGACGTTGCTGCCATGGTCGGGGAACAGCACCTCGGCCCCGTCGGCGAGCGCCTGTTCCGGGTGAACCATCGCCGGCAACGCCTCGTAGGAGACCACCACGAGGTCGGCTGCGTCCTTTGCCGCGGTAGCGGTGATGGCCACGACCGCGACGATGGCCTCGCCGACGAAACGGACCCGGTCGAGGGCCAGCGGTGGGCGGGCGAAGTTTTGGTGGACCTTGACCATCCCGTGGTGTGCAGCGACGTTGAGTTCAGCAGCGGTGAACACGGCGACCACGCCGGCCGCGGTTCGGGCGGCGTCGGTGTCGATCGCGGTGATCAGGGCGTGGGCCATCTCCGAGCGCACGAACACCACATGCACGGCCCCGTGCATCAGTGAATCCGGGTCGGGGCCGGTGCGGTCGGGCTCGCCGAGGTGCAGATCGGCGACATATCGCACATCGCCGATCAGCAGCGCCGGGTCTTCGGTGCGCAGCACGCGGGTGCCAAGGATCGATCCGTTCATGGCCGCAACCTACCGGCAGGTGTCGGTGAGGCGACGCGGTCGGGAAGGTGGTCGACCTCTGCGCGTGGTCAGCCGGCGAGGTTGTCCAGCGCCTGATGGAGGTCGTCCACCAGATCAGAGGCCGACTCGATGCCGACGCTCAACCGTACGAGCGAGTCGGGCACCTGCAACGGTGAACCGGCGACCGAAGCGTGCGTCATCTGCCCCGGATGTTCAATGAGGCTCTCGACCGCGCCGAGCGACTCGGCGAGGGTGAAGATCTCGGTACCGCGGGCCACCTCGAGCGCCGCATCGAGCCCGGAACGACCGCCGATCCCGTCTCGCAGGATGAAGCTGACCATCCCGCCGAAGTCGCGCATCTGCTTCGCCGCGGCGGCGTGACCGGGGTGATCGGGGAGCTGCGGATACAGCACCCGCTCCACGAAGGGATGCTCGATCAGCATGGCGACGACCGCCCGGGCGTTGCTGCAATGGCGTTCCATCCGCACCGCGAGCGTCTTCACGCCGCGCAGCACGAGGTAGCAGTCGAACGGCGCGGGGATCGCCCCGGCGGCGTTTTGGGTGAACCGGATGCGATCGGCAAGCTCGTCGTCGTTGAGCGCGAGGAACCCGCCCACCACGTCGCTGTGGCCGCCGAGATACTTGGTGGCCGAATGCACCACGATGTCGGCGCCGAGGGCAAGCGGCTGCTGCAGGAACGGAGTGGCGAAGGTGTTGTCGACCACGACGAGCGCGCCTTGGTCGTGGGCGAGCTCGGCCACCGCCTCGATGTCGACGCAGGTGAGCAGCGGATTGGTCGGCGTCTCCAACCACACCAGCTTGGTGTCGTTCGGCCACGCCGCTCTCAGCGCGTCGATGTCGGTGAGATCCACCGCACTCCACGGGAACCCGAGCGGCGACCACACCTTCGAGATCAGCCGGAACGTGCCGCCGTAGGCGTCGTTGCCGAGCAGGATGCGGTCGCCCTGCGACAGCAGGCGCAACACGTTGTCCTCCGCCGCCAGGCCGCTGGCAAAGGCGAACCCGTGGTTAGCCAGTTCCAGCGAGGCGACGCACGTCTCGAGCGCGGCGCGGGTGGGGTTGCCGCTGCGCGAGTACTCGAAGCCTTTGTGGTTGCCGACGCCATCTTGGGCGAAGGTGGTGCTGAGCGTGATCGGGGTGACCACCGCACCCGTCGTCGGGTCGGGTGCCTGCCCGGTGTGCACGGCACGGGTATCGAACCCCCAACCGCTGTGCTGCTCGGTGTCACCCACGATGGAACCCCTCTCCGTTCTCGGGTCCGCCTGCGGGCCGGGATTCGGCATCTGCGGCGATCGCTGAAAAGTAGGTGAGCAGGTCGGTACGGGTGAGCACACTCAATGGTCGTCCTCCGGACAGGGTGAGCAGGGCCGGCGAGCGGTCGAGCATGGACACCGCGAGTGACACGGCCTGTCCGACGCCAATGGTCGGCAACTTGGGGCCCATCACGTGTTCGACCGCCGTGCCCATGACGGAGGGATCGCGATGGACAGCCTCCATCAACTCGAGTTCATCGACGGCTCCGGCCACCTCGGCAGCAGCGAAGGGCGGTGTATTCTTACACACCGGCAGTTGGCTGATGTTGTTGGCGCGCATGATGTCGACTGCCGCGCGCACCGTGTCGGTGGGGTTGACGTACAGCAGCGCAGGGGTTGACCCGCGGGTGTCGAGCACCGCGCCGACGCACTGGTCGCACTGGCGCAGGAAGCCGTAGTTGGCCATCCAGTCGTCGTCGAACACGCGTGACAGGTAGCCGCGGCCGGAGTCGGGGTTGAGGACCACCACGATGTCGTTGGGCCCTGCCGCCTTGGCCACCTTGATCGCCGCGGCCACAGCCATCCCACCGGAACCGCCGATGAGGATGCCCTCCTCGCGGCTGACCTCGCGCGCGGTGAGGAAGCTCTCCTCGTCGCTGACCGCGATCACATCGTCGTACAGCTCAGGTGTCCAGGCGGCCGGGAAGAAATCTTCACCGACACCTTCGACGAGGTACGGGCGGCCGGAACCGCCGGAGAACACCGAGGCGTCGGGGTCGGCGGCGATCACCCGGACAGCGGGATTCTGCTGCTTCAGGTAGCGGGCCACACCGGTGATCGTGCCGCATGTGCCGGCCCCGGCCACGAAGTGCGTGACCCGGCCTGCGGTCTGACGCCAGATCTCGGGCCCGGTCGTCTTCGTGTGCGCGGCCGGATTGTTCGGGTTGGCGTATTGGTTGGGGCGGAACGCATCGAGTTCGAAGGTGAGCCGTTCGGCGACCTTGTAGTAGCTGGTTGGGTCGTCGGGAGGGACGGCCACCGGGCACACCAGCACCTCCGCCCCGTAAGCCCGCAGCAACGACACCTTTTCGGGGGCGACCTTGTCGGTCATCACGAACACGCAGTGGTAGCCGCGCTGCGCAGCGACGATAGCCAGGCCGACGCCGGTGTTACCGCTGGTTGGTTCGACGATGGTGCCGCCGGGGCGCAACACGCCGTCGCGCTCGGCCGCCAGGATCATCTCCAACGCCGGCCGGTCCTTGGCAGACCCGCCTGGGTTGGTCGTCTCCATCTTCATCGCCAGCACCGAGGTGATGCCGTAGATCTCGCTGATCCGCTTCAACCGCACAAGGGGCGTGTTGCCGATCAGGTCGATCACGCTCGCGGCGATCTCGGTGCCGTCGAGACGAGCGTCACGGTCATCGTGCTCAGCGACATGCCGGTCCAGGTGGTTGACCATGGGCCAAGGGTACCGCTCCCCCCGCAATCAGGCGGCCTGGGCCATCCGCGGGTATCAGCGGGTGTCAGTGGGTGTCAGTGATGGGGACGTCGATCGCTGTGGCGTCGATCGCCGAGTAGGGGAGCTTGGCGAAGAAGGCGTCGGCATCTTTGCCGAGGGATCTGATCGCCCGGTAGTTGGCCCCGCCACCGATCAGCGCCCCGATCCCCAGCGGCAGCGACCGGCCGAGCAGAATCGCGCCGCGTTTCGCGCCGTATCTGCGCACGATCGCCTTGGCCAGCACCCCGTTAATCGCTCGCAACGATGCCCATGGCAGGCGTGTCCCCCCGGTGGTTTCCACACCGACCTGGCGGGCGATCGAGGTGAAGCCGTCGCGGGCGCTGCTGCCGTAGATCAGCACGGCCAGCATCCAGGCTCGCCGTTCGTCGACGGTCGGTGTGGTCCTGCCGTGCAGCGCCGCGATGGTGAGGATCAGGTCGCCGGCGCGGGTGGTGAACCAGGCCAGCTCGGCAGCCGACGTCGCCAGGGTTGCGGCCGTCCCGACGACCGGCGCAGCCGCGGCCAAGCCCGCAGCTGCTCCGGCGGCGGCGAGTTCGTGCGACATCGAGGTGGTCAGCGCCCGGATCTTCTGTGGGCGGATGTCGCCGGGCAGGGCGGCTGCCCGCTCCACAGCGGCGTCCCATCGGGATTCGGCGGCCTTGTCGATAGCGGCGAGGAGGATGTCGGCCACGCCCGACAGGTCGACCTGACGCGCTCGGGCCGACAGATCGTCGATCGAAAACCGCCCAACCTTCGGCTTCACATCCGCCCCAGACGCGCCCTGCCGGTCGACAACTGGTTGCTCCATTGAACATCCAGGTGCCCGGACGGCGTTGTCACCACGTCGGGAACCTACCAGTCATGTCGGTTCGGTGGTCGGCCCAGTCATGTCGGTTCTGTGGTCGGCAAAGAACCCTCGCGCACCCCCGCTGTACCGTTGGCCGAGATGACCGTCCGCCCCACGCCCGAACAGGTGCTGTTGCTTGCCCCCGACCGTTCCGCCGCCGCGGCTGTCACTGCGGCTGCCGATCCGGGAGCGTGGTCGGCGGCCGGGTGCGACGAGGAAGCGTTGTGGGGCCAGTACATCGCCACCAAGTCCGAGCCATACGAGGTGGCCGTCGATCTGGAAGGTCCGGCCTTTTCGTGCTCGTGTCCCAGTCGCAAGGTGCCGTGCAAGCATTGCCTCGCGTTGCTGTTGCTACACGCCGATCAACGCCTGGTGGCTGCCCGCCGTTTGCCGTTTGCCCAGCAGTGGATGCATCGCCGAGATTCGCACCCCTCCGGTCACGCTCGCGCGAGCACACCCGATCCGGTTGCGTCCGGCGACGAAGAGGTCGGCACCACGCCGGAACCGGGTCGCTCCGGGGGGCGTCTTGGTGGGCCGCCAGACCCGCAGCGCGACAAGCGTCAACACGACCGGGCCGAGCGGATGCGGGCCGGAGTGATCGAGCTCGACCGATGGCTCGCCGACCGGGTGCGCGCCGGCTTGGCTGCACCCGAGCTCGCCGATCCCGACGCATGGCAACGCATGGCCGCCCGCCTTGTCGACGCGCAATGCGGTGCTCTGGCCAATCGCGTCAAACGGGTCGCCACGCTCGTCGGGCGGCACGCGCGCTGGCACGACGACGTGTTCGAGGAGATGGCCGTGTTGCATGGCTTGGCCCAAGGTGCGCTGCGTACCTCGGCGCTGCCGCCGCTGCTCGGCGATGGTGTGCACGCGGCGACGGGGCTCACGGTGTCCAAAGACGACGTGCTCGCCGGGGTCCCCTCCACGGCAACCTGGTTGGTGATGGGCGAGAGCCGGGTTCGCGAAGACACCATCACCGTGCAGCGGACCTGGCTGTGCGCCACCCGATCCGACACACGCGCCGCCGGCGCAGCCGCAGATTCTGGTTCGGCCGCACCGCTGACCTGGGCGATGCTGCTCGCGTTCGGTGCCTTCGGTCGCGAAGTCGAATCCCCGTATCCCGTCGGCGCTGCTGTCCACGCCGACGTGCACTGGTATCCGGGGGCGATCCCGCTGCGCGCGATCATCGGCCGCCTGCACACCGCACCGGCTGAATCTGCGCCGTCGCCGTCGCCCACCTCGCTCGCCGAGGCCGTTGCTGCTGCCGGGTGGGCCGTGGCCGCCGAGCCGTGGCTCGAGCGGTACCCGGTGTGCGTCTCGGTGGTCCCCACGCCGGTCGGTAACGGGCGGTGGACCCTCGTCGATCGCACCGGTGCGGTTCCGGTGGTCCCCGGCTTCTGGCGTCTCGCCGAGCTCGTCGCGCTCAGCGGCGGCGAGCCGATCACGATGGTCGGCGAGCACAGTGTCGAGGGCATCGTTCCGCTGACCGCCTGGTCGCACGGGTACCCGGTGGTGCTCGGGTGAGCGCCGCGACGCAGACCGAGCCGGGTCCGATGACCGGTGCGGGCGCACTGGCCGAGTCGGCGACGCAGGAATGGCTCGGTCTGGTCACCGCAGCCATACTTGGCACGGATCGTCGCCCCCCGGCCCCTCCCGGAGCCGGCTGGGATTCATGGGGATCGAGACCACGATCCGAGGCGGGTCAGAACGATCACGCCGTTGCCGTCCTCGACCGTGCACTCGCTGTCGTGCTCGCCCGCCGCGCTGGGGCGACACCGGGTCCGGCACCGCCGTCGATGCAGCCAGCCCCGATCGACGACCGCCCCCCGTGCCCCGCACCATGCGCGGCACGGCTCGCGCGACTGCTCGCGGGGGACCACGAGGTGTTGCTGCCCGAATGGCTTCGGTTGTGTGCCGTCGCGGGCGTGCAGCTGCCAGCCCAGGCCCTACCAACACTGCTGCTCCGCGGCCGCCGTCAACCCGAGCTCGACGTCGCCGTGCGTCGCTTGGCCGGCGGTCGCGCCGAGTGGCTCGCTGGCATCGTGTCCGAACTGGGCGTGCCGGTCACCGCGGCAGCGCTGCCGCTGCCCAGCGCCCCGGTCGCTCCGGTCGCTCCGGTCGCGCGAACGGACGGGGGAGCGGTAGTGACGGCGGTGATGCAACTTTTTGCGGAAGGTTTGGCCAGCTGGGCCGCCGCACCGCAGTTGCGCCTGGTGGTGGTCGGCCTCGACCCTGCCTGGTTGCCGGCACTCGTGGTCGAGCTATCCCGGTTGCCGTTTCGCGCCCCGGCCGAACGGACGCGTGCCGAGGTGGTCGGATTGGCCGAGTTCCGTTCGGCGATGCTGCGCGAGTTCGACCAGGCCCGTACCGTGGTCGGCTCGCGCTCCGGCGGGGCACCGTGCCCGCCGGACCCTGCCTACACGAGCGAGCCGATATGACCACCGATCAGCCGGGCACCGTGCTGCGGCCCCACGCCGAAGACGAGTTCGCCCACGAGCTGATCGCGCTCGAGCGATCCGACCGCCATACCCGCCCGGCCAACTGGCGGCTGTCGCCATGGGCGGTCGTGACCTACCTGACCGGTGGCACGCTGGCGGATGGGACGGTGATCGTGCCGAAGTACATCGGCCCTCGGCGGTTGATGGAGACGGCCGTCGCGACGTTGGCCACCGACCGGGCGCTGCTGTTGCTCGGACTTCCCGGCACGGCCAAGACCTGGGTCAGCGAGCATCTCGCCGCGGCCATCAGCGGTGATTCGACGTTGCTGGTCCAGGGCACCGCCGGTACCGCCGAGGAAGCAATCCGCTACGGGTGGAACTACGCCAGGCTGCTGGCCGAGGGTCCGAGCGACGCTGCGTTGGTGCCCTCGCCGGTCTTCCGGGCCATGCAGACCGGGGCCATCGCTCGGATCGAGGAGCTCACCCGATTGCCGAGCGATGTGCAAGACGCGCTCATCACTGTGCTGAGCGAGAAGACCCTTCCCATCCCCGAGCTCGGATCGGAGGTGCAGGCCTTGCGCGGGTTCAATATCATCGCCACGGCCAACGACCGTGATCGGGGAGTCAACGAGCTGTCCAGCGCCCTGCGTCGACGGTTCAACACTGTGGTGCTCCCGACACCAGCGACCGCCGACGACGAAGTGCGCATCGTCAACCAGCGAGTTGCCGAGCTGGGGGCCGCGTTGTCGCTGCCGCCGTCGGCCGCGCCTGCCGACGAGATCCGTCGCGTCGTTGCGGTGTTCCGCGAGCTGCGCTCCGGCCAGAGCGAGGACGGGCGGATCAGATTCAAGACCCCGTCGGGAACGATGAGCACGGCCGAGGCCATCTCGGTGATCGTGCAGGCGATGTCGATGGCGGTCCACCTCGGCGATGGTCGGGTGCGGTTCGATGATCTGCTGGCCGGCATCGAGGCCACGGTGGTGCGTGACCCGGTTCACGATTCGGTGGTGTGGCGTGAGTACCTCGACTCCCTCGCCACTCGGTGACCCGGCTGTGCCACTCGCTGACCCGGCTGTGGGCGTCGGGTCGGGCGCAGGCGAGTCGGTTCCGGTCGTGCGGTTGCTGGGCATTCGTCACCACGGTCCTGGGTCGGCCCGGGCGGTCGAGCGGTCGCTTCAGGGTGCGCCGCCCGACATCGTGCTGATCGAAGGACCCGCCGACGCCGACCCGGTGCTCGCCCTTGCTCTCCACGAACAGATGCGGCCGCCCGTTGCGTTGCTGTCGTACGCGCTCGACCGCCCCGAGGTGGCCACGTTCCACCCGTTGGCCAGCTTCAGTCCCGAGTGGGTGGCCCTCACCTGGGCGCTCCGCCATGAGGTGCCGGTGCGCTTCATCGACCTTGCCTCCAAGCACGCTCTGGCCGGGTCCGGCACCGGTGAGCAGCTGTCGCTGTCGGGTGAATGCGATACCGACCGGGCCGGCCCGTCGCGGCCGGCCGATCCACTGGCCGAGTTGGCGTTGGCGGCGGGCTACGACGATGCCGAACGATGGTGGGAAGACATGGTCGAGCACCGCGGCGATGCATCCTGCGAGGCACCCGACACCGACACCGAGGCACCGGACGCGGCGTTGCCCGACCTGGCGGTCGATGAGCCATTCGTGGCCATCGGCGAGGCCATGCATGCGCTGCGGGCGATGTACGAGCCCACGGGTGAGCCGATCGATGCGGCCGAGCAGCGGCGCGAGGCGCACATGCGCGCCGCAATCCGCACCGCGGTCCGCGACGGCTACCGGCACGTTGTTGTGGTGTGTGGTGCGTGGCATGTACCCGCGTTGAGGGTGGCGTTCGAGACGGGGCGGGCCCGCCGCGACACGGCGACGCTGCGTGGTCTCGCCAAGGTCAAAGCGGCTGTCACCTGGGTTCCGTGGACCCACCGCCGGCTCGCGTCGGGAACCGGATACAGCGCGGGGGTCACTGCGCCGGGCTGGTATCACCACCTCTACACACATGCTGGGGCCGACGTGATCGCCCGCTGGTTCAGCGAGGCTGCGCAGGTTCTGCGTGCAGGTGATCACCCCGTGTCTGCCGCGGATGCCGTCGAAGCAACCCGCCTGGCCGAGGCGCTCGCGGCGATCCGCAACCGACCGCTGGCGGGGCTTGCCGAGGTGGATGATGCGGCGCGTGCCGTGCTTGGGCAGGGCACCGATGCGCCGATGCGGATGATCAGCGACTCGTTGGTGATCGGTCACCAGATCGGCGCGGTGCCCGACGCCACCCCGATGGTGCCATTGGCGCGCAGCCTTGCCGCCGAGCAGCGGCGGTGTCGGTTGAAGCCCGACGGGGCCCGCCGCACGCTCGAGCTCGACCTGCGCCGTCCCCTCGATCTGCACCGTTCCGAACTGCTCCACCGTCTCGGTTTGCTGGGCGTGGTGTGGGGGGTGGAGACCGAAGGGCGCTCGAGCGCCGGCACGTTCCGCGAAACGTGGTCGTTGCGCTGGGAGCCCGAGCTCGAGGTCCGGATCATCGAATCGGCGGCGCTCGGCACCACAGTGGTCGCGGCCAGCACGGAGGCTGTGCTTCAACGGGCGCGGTCGGCAACGTCGCTCGGGGACTTGACGGTGCTGTTGGAGGCGGCCCTGTTGGCCAGGCTTGACGATGCGGTCCCGGCCGTGTTGGCCGCGGTGTCGCAGCAATCGGCGATGGCCCTCGATGTGCAACGGCTACTCGACGCACTCCCCCCGCTGGTCCGCACCCGCCGCTACGGCGACATCCGCTCCGGCAGCAGTACCGGCACCAGCACGGGCACCGGTGATACGGCGGCGCTGCTCGACGGGGTGATCGAAGGTCTGGTCAGTCGGGTTGCGGCAGGGCTGGTTGCCGCGTGCGCGGGCCTTGCCGATGAAGCGTCGGCGTCGATGGCCGATTCCGTTCGCGAGGCGCAGGCCGCTCTTGGCCTGCTCGGCCGCGACCATCTGCTGACGACGTTCGTCACGGCGTTGGCCGGGGTCTCCGAGCACCCTCGCGTGCACGGCTTGGTGCAGGGCTTGGCCACCCGCCTGCTCACCGATGCGCTGGCGCTCAGCGCGGCGGCTTCGCAGCAACGAGTGTCACGGGCACTGTCGATCGGCACACCACCGACCGAGGCGGCGTTCTTCGTCGAAGGCTTTCTCGGCGGCTCGGGCACGGTACTGGTTCACGACCCGCTGCTACTGGGCGTGCTCGACGGGTGGCTCGCGACCCTCACCGGCGACGCGTTCACCGACGTCGTACCGTTGCTGCGGCGCACGTTCGGGGCGTTCGAGGCAGCCGAGCGGCGGGCGATCGGTGAACGGGTCCGTACCGGCGAAACGCCGTCCGCTGCGGTATCTGTCGAGCTCGATCCCGAACGGGTGGCCGCCGCGCTGGTGACGGTCGGCCAGCTCCTCGGGGTGTCGCCGTGAACACTTCAGCCGGCCAGGAGTTCGACCAGGGGGCCGACCAGGGGGCCGCGGGCGCCGAGGCCCGGGTGCACGAGGCCGAGCGGCTGCGACGGTGGCGCCTGATCCTTGGTGGTGGCGACGAACATCATCCGGACGGGACCGGTGTGGAGTTGCGCGGCGACGAGAGCCGCATCGACGCAGCCCTCAGCGCGCTGTACGACGCGCCAGCGCGGAACGCACGGCCGGGCAAGCGGTCCACTCGAGCGGGCGGTTTGGCCAAGTCGGCTCCGGCGGTGGCGCGCTGGCTCGGCGACATCCGCCGCTACTTCCCGTCGGCCGTGGTGCAGGTGATGCAGCGGGATGCCATCGAGCGTCTCGACCTGCGCCGCCTGTTGCTCGAACCGGAAATGCTCGAGGCCGTCGAACCCGACATCCACCTCGTCACGACGCTGCTCGAGCTGCAGCACCTGCTGCCCGAAACCACCCGGTCGACGGCGCGGCTGGTGGTGCAACGTGTCGTTGCCCAGATCCAGTCCCGGCTCGGCCAGGCGGCGGTGCAGACCGTGTCTGGCGCGTTGGCTCGGACCGCTCGAACCCGTCGGCCGCGCCACGCCGACATCGACTGGAACCGCACGATTCACGCCAACCTGCGCAACTACCAGCCGTCGTTGCGGACGGTGATCCCAGAGCGTCTGGTCGGCTACGCCAGGCTCGGCCCGGCCGTTCGGCGCGAACTGATCATCGCCATCGACCAAAGCGCGTCGATGGGGGACAGCGTGGTGTACGCCAGTGTGCTCGGCGCGGCGCTTGCCTCCGTCGCTGCACTACGGACACGGCTGGTCGTGTTCGACACGGCCGTCGTTGACCTGACCGACGTGATGCACGATCCGGTCGATGTGTTGTTCGGTGTGCAACTCGGTGGCGGCACCGATCTGAGCGGGGCGATGAGCTACTGCCAGTCGATCGTTGGTCATCCCGACAACACCGTGCTGGTGGTGATCAGCGATCTGTACGAGGGCACCCCGGGCGGCGACTACATCGCCCGCATTGCCGCGATGGCGCATGCCGGGGTGCGCTGCATCGCGCTCCTCGCACTCAACGACGACGGTGCACCGTCGTTCGATCACGCCGCAGCTGAAACCCTTGCGACCAAAGGTGTTCCGGCGTTCGCGTGCACGCCCGACGCCTTCGCCGACCTTATTGCCGCGGCAATCGAACGCCGTGATGTTGGCGCATGGGCGAGCGAGCGCGGTTTCACCACGGTGAGTTGAGCAGGTAGCTGATCAGCCGTCGATGACGGCGGGTACCGGCGTGTTCGGCGCCGCTTCGGGGACCGGCCGGGCCGACCAGCTCCGCCCGGCGCACGCGAGCGCAACGACCACCAGGATCACCATCGCCACTGCGCACGCCGTGTACGCGACGGCACGCCCGCTTCCTTCGTACAGCGACCCGGCGATCAACGCCGCTGCCCCGCCGACCAGGGTTTCGATTCCGCCGAGCAAACCCTGGGCCCCGGCCTGGCGCTCGGGCGGGCTGGCCAGCCCGACTGCGACACCGGCGCTCGAGACGGTGAGGCCGTCGCTGAGCGCGTGCACCATCGAAACGGCGAACATCGCTGCGCCCGTTGGCAGTTGCCCGTACGAGAACATGAACCCGGCCCCGAGCAGCAGCCCCAGGCTGCCGGTACGGAACGGGCCCACCCGCTCGGCCATTCGCCCACCGTACGCGCCGAGGAAGATCAACGGTAGGGCGAACAGGGTGATTCCGAGGTTGGCGATCCAGTCGGCGGTGTTCAGATCGTCGAGCACCAGCACCCACATCGCGTCGAAGGTGCCGATCATCAAGAACACCGCCGCGCCGAACAGGACTGCGCCGACGTAGGTGCGGTTGCGCAGCAGATCGAACGCGAAGCGGGCCTGCGAGCGTTGCTCGACGGGGGTTTCGAGCACGTCGGCGCGGATGACCATCGGCAAGCACGCCACGGTCGCGGCGGCGATGACGAGGAACGGACTGGCGATCCCGAACGGCCCGACGAGGATGGCCGATATCGCCGGACCGAGCGCGAAGCCGGCGACGTCGGCCGACAGCATCCGCCCCACGTTGGCCCCGATGTCGCCGGGGTCGGCCAGGATCACGATGCGTCGGATCGCCGGCAGCGCGATGCCGGCACCGAGCCCCATCACGACTCGAGCGGCGAGCAGTACGGCCTCATCTCGCCCGGCCGCCATCGCGATCAGTCCGATCACGTCGAGGGCCATGCCGATGTAGACCAGCCGCTTGGCGTGGCCCCGATCGGCCATCGGCCCAAACACGACCTGGGCGACGAACGACGAAAAGAAACCGACCGCGACGATCAGCCCGAGCGAGGAGCCGGTGATGCCGTAGCTGTCGCGGAAGTCGTCGAGCATCGAGAACATCACGCCGTACCCCGCAGCGAACAGCCCCGTGAGCACACCGAACGAATAGACCAACCGTCGGTTCCTCACGGTTCCCGACGCTACCGCCACCATCGGCCGCAAGCCGGCCCGTTATGCGCCAGCGCGCCCAATGGCTCCAGCCCGTCTCGCCCGCCCAGGATCAGGTTTGCGTGAGCGCGCAAACCGACAGTCGGCCTGATCGCTCACGCGAACGTGTCGGGGGTCCAACACGCGAACGTGATGGGTCCCCAACACGTGATCGTGCGTGGTCAGTTGGCGGTTGCGAACGGTGCGAGTCAGCGAGCGCGCTGGCGGCTGGCGACCTGATTGCCGCCTCGCGCCGCGCCAGGGTTGCGGCCCGCAGATGAACGCGGGGCGCTCCGGTCGTTGCGGTCGGCGTACGGCCGGCTGGCACCCGCGCGATCGGATCCCGTGCGGTCCGCGCTGCTACGGCTGCGCTCGCCGTCGCGGGGACGATCGTGGGCCGGTCGGCCGGAGCGCTCGAAACCACGCGACGGGCCGGCGCCGGCAGTGCGGCCGCGTTCGTCCGGACGTGCGTGACGGTCGGGGCGAGGCCCGCGGTCGTTGCGGTCACGGTCGCCGCGGTCGGCCGGGGCCGAGCCCTGATCCCAGGTGACCTTGGCCTCGAGGGTCTCGATGAGGCGCTTGGCAATACGCTGACGGCTCGGCGGCACGAGGGCGATGACCGTGCCGTCTTTGCCGGCGCGCCCGGTACGACCCGAGCGGTGCAGGTAGTCCTTGTCGTTGTCGGGCAGGTCGTAGTGGACGACGAGGTCGACGTTGTCGACGTGGATACCGCGTGCGGCCACATCGGTCGCCACGAGTGCCTGGATCTTGCCGCGGCGGAAGTCGTCGAGGGTGCGCTGGCGGGCTTGCTGGGTGCGTGCCCCGTGCAGTGACCCGGCCGTGACGCCGGAGTTCATCAACGCTGCTGTCACGTCGTCGACGCCGAAGCGGGTCTTGACGAACACCACGGCGGGTCCGGTCGCGTTGATCAGGTTGACGGTCGCCTCGACGCGGTCCATCGGATGGGTGACGACGAAGCGGTGATCGACGGTGCCGAAGTCGATCTCACCGACGAGGTCGTGGCGCACCGGATCACGTAGGTAGTCCTTGATCAGCTCGTTGACGTCGCCATCGAGGGTTGCCGACCACAGCATCGTCTGGCGGGTGGCGGGGGTCATATCGAGGATCGTGCGGACGTCGGGCATGAATCCCAGATCGGCCATTCGGTCGGCTTCGTCAATGACGAGCACCTCGATTGCACTGAGGTCGCAGTAGCCCTGGTCGATGATGTCGAGCAGTCGGCCGGGTGTGGCCACGATCACCGAGGCGCCTTTGCGCAGCGAATGGATCTGCACCGACATCGGTGCGCCGCCATAGATCGCCTGCACGAAGCGCCACGACGCACGGCCGAGCGGCACGAATGCTCGCTGCACCTGATCGGCGAGCTCGCGGGTGGGCACGAGCACCAGGCCGGTGGGCCGGTGCGGTTCGGCCTGCGATACGCGGGCCATCATCGGGATGGCGAAGCCGAGCGTCTTGCCCGAACCGGTCGGGGCGCGGCCGCACAGGTCGCGCCCGGCGAGCGCATCGGGGAGGGTGATTGCTTGTACGGGGAACGGCTCGGCGATGCCGGCGGCAGCGAGCGCTTCGGCCATGCGCGCGGGCACGCCGAGGTCGAGGAATGACTGTGACATTGGAACTCCTGTGTACGACCGGCCTTGGAACCGGCATCGAGGGCACGTTTGCAACATCACCCTGAAGCAGTGCGGATCGTGCGCTGCGGCGAAGGGGCCTCGAACAAGGAGCTACCAACGTGATCTGTTCTTATGAACAGCCGCAGCGACGCTATCGCCCGCAGCGATGGACCGGGCACTGAGGTGGCGGGCCGGTGATGTCCGTCAAGTCGGCGTGGTCACACGGAGCCCGAGCGTGCGGGCCGCTGCGGCCATGCGATCGTCGTAGGTCACCACCTCGCCGATGTCGTGACGCAGCCGCTCGGCGGTGGCGAGGTGAAGATGGTGTGTCCGCCTTCGACAAGCCGCAGCAGTTCACTCGCTCGTTGCCGCAGTTCCCGCGCGTGGTGTGAGGCGCTCGGCGCAACTGCCCTGTGACGCGGTAGCATCGCGATGTATGCGCACCACTTTGGACATCGATGACGACCTGATCATTGCGTTGAAACCTGTCGCAGCTGCTCAACAGCGATCGTTGGGCCGCCTGATCTCGGAGCTGGTACGCGCGTCAATGCGGCCCCGGCCGGCGGTCGGAGTGCGCAACGGGTTCCCGGTATTCGACGTCGCCGCCGATGCGGCGATGTTCGGCTCCGACGACGTGGCGCGCGGGCTCGACGAGTGATCGCATTGTTGGATGTCAACACGCTGGTTGCGCTGGCGTGGCCGAACCATTCGCACCATGACGCCGCGCACGAGTGGTTTGCGGGGTGGAAGACCGGGTGGGCGACGACGCCGCTCACCGAGATCGGCTTTGTCCGGATCTCGTCGAACAGCATCGTTCTTGCGTCGTCGGTTCGCCCTGTCGATGCCATCGAGCATCTGTCGAGGCTTCGGGCGATGCCAAACCATTCGTTCTGGTCCGACCCGATCGAAGGCGTCGTCGGCGACGATCTCGACCCGACCCGGGTGCTTGGTCATCGGCAGGCGGCCGACGCTCACCTGATTGCGCTGGCGGTCGCCAACAACGGCACCGTCGCCACGTTCGACAAGGGTTTCGCCAGCCTGATCGGCAAGAACCACGCCCGACACGTCACCGTGATCAGCGCCTGATCTGGCGCCGAATGAAGCGACTTGGCCCGACATCATACTGTTGGTATGATCCGTGTTCATGCCGACCGCGAGGATCACTGTCACCATCGATGAGGAGACACTTGACGAGTTGAAGCAACGCGTCGGTCCTGGGGAGCTGTCCGCGTACGTGGTCGAAGCAGTGCGTCACCGGCTGCGGATTGATCCGATCGAGGAGCTGCTCGCTCAGCTCGATTCAATTCATGGCCCGTTGACCGAGGGCGACCTCGAGCAAGGAGCGGCGTGGCTCAGCCAGATGACGCAACGATTGTCCTCGACTCAGGCGCCGTGATCGGGCTAGCGCGAGGCGATCGTCGTCTTCGTGCGCTCATCGCCACGGCCCATCGCAACGGGGTCTCGATCGTCGTTCCGATGGTGGTTCTGGCCGAGACGGTGCGCGGTAACGGCCCGCGTGACGCGCCCGTGAATCTAGTGCTCGGCCAGTTCGCACCGCACCGACCGGTGGACGAACCGACGGTCCGCCAAGCCGGAGAACTGCTCGCTGCGGCAGGCTCGAACGCAACCATCGACGCGCTCGTCGCTGCTGAAGCGATTCATCGGCGACCGTCACTGCTGTTGACGAGCGATCCCGACGACCTGAACGCACTACTCGCCGGACAGTCATCCGTCGCGGTCGAGCGAATCTGACGCCAACACGAAACTCGGTCGCCGGCAGCCGGTACGCCCGTCAGGGCCGGACCGGAGCTGATTACAGGCCAAGCAGGACCGAGACGATCTCGCGGATTTGGGTGAGCGTCACTGCGCCGACGTTCTCCGTCGTCGGCTCCATAACTTGCGACTGGTCGACGGTGGTGACGAGATGACACTGGGCGTGACCTCGGTCGGTGGCCACGTCGCTCGGCCAGCGCCGCTCCGTGCTGGTGATCGGCACGACGTGAAAGGTTTGAACGAACTCGTCGAGCGTTGGCTGCGCGGTGATCACGACCGCTGGCCTGACGAGCGCCGGGGTGCTGCCGATCGGGAGGCCGAAATCGATGATGACGATCTCACCCGATCGCACGCGCTACCGACGTTGCCGAACCGGCGATCAGGGCTCGTTCGTTGTCGACCTCGCTTGGGCCCATCTGAGAGCGCCTCTCGGCCAGGGCGGCTCCCATCCGGCGCGCCCGTTCATCGCGCAAGAGTCGTTTGATCAGTGAGTCCATCGTGTCGCCGCGTTCGGCAGCGAGACTCCGCAGCGCATCGCGAGCCTCCGGAGATATCGCAATCGTTGTCGTGCTCGCCATAGCAATCACTATAGCGCGGGGATCTACGCTGGCAGATATGTCGATGGTGATCGGGTTGCCCGATGCGATGATCCGCCGGATGGAGCCGGTCGCTGGGGCGCGTGGCGAGTCGATCGAGACCCCGCTTTGGAAGTTTTGAATGCCGGCCCGCTGCTCGCCGGGCTCAGCGAACCGGTCAGCGCTCGTCGCCGACGACGGTTGGCGCTGGCCGGGATCGCGTCGAGTGGCGGACCGGGGATCAGCGCCCAAACTGATGAGCTGCTCGCTGACGGTTTTGGTCGGGACCCCACGTTCCGTGACCAAGGCGCAACGGAGAGTCAGGCGGTCCGGACACTGTGAAGCGGTGCTGTTGACGCGGTTGAGGCGAGCTACTGCGTTTTGGTTGCGTCGATCTCACGCCACGCCGATCGAACTGACCTGCGAGCGCGGTCTGGAGAGTCTCCTGCGTCGATGAACAGCATTGTCGCCATTGCTGGTGCGTGGCGTTGAAGGTCGGCGACTGTCAGCGCACCGGTGACGGTGAGCGAGACGATCCCATGTCCGTTCGCCCAATTGCGGAGTGCGATGTCTGTCGGGTCGTTGTCCGGACGGAATCGTCCAGCGTCGATGCAACTGCCGGCCGCTGCGACGAGCTGGTTGAACGTATCGGCCGCGGCGTTCGGATCTGGAAGCTCGAAGGTCGCGTCGAACATGACACGGTACAGATTCGGATTTGCCAGGGCGTTCTCGACATACGCGACGCCGAGCGTGGCGAAGTGGCGGACCGGGTCTGAGCTGCGGGCGACGGAAGTGACCCGTTGCGCGAGACGCCGAAAGCCTTCCTGGCGCAGCGCCCCCCACAGCCCTGCCATCCCATCGAAGTAGGTGTAGACCGCCATGGTCGATACTCCGCTTCCGGCAACGAGCGAACGCAGTGTCACCGGCTCTCGTCGGGCGAGCATCCCTGCAGCTCTATCGAGGAGGAGTTCGCGGGTTTCGGGTGACGGTGGTCTCGGCATTGCGTTCGTAGAATAGCAGAGTTATACTACGGTACATCGCACCGAACCAAGGAGAACACGATGACGGTTGAAGTTCTGAACCCCGAAGGTCTGACGAAGCCAGACATGTACCGGCAGGTTGCGATCGCGACCGGGTCGCGTCTGGTGTTCGTCGCCGGACAGGTCGCTCGTGACGCCAGCGGCAACGCTGTCGGCGCCGGCGATCTCGCAGCGCAAACAGAACAGGCGTTTCGCAACGTCGCCATCGCCATCGAGGCCGTCGGCGGTCGATTCGCCGACGTTGCAAAGCTGAACGTGTATGTCGTTGATTGGGCACCGGAAAAGATGGCAGCACTGGGTGAAGGCGTCGCTCGAGCAGCAGCGACTGCCGACATCGACCCGCTCAAGCCGATCACCCTCGTCGGGGTCGCCGCTCTCGGCGAGCCCGATCTCCTCATCGAAGTCGAGGCCATTGCCGTGCTCGCCTGAGTCTGCAGGTCCGGTCCGTGACGCGGCGGAGGATGAGGCCCAACGCAGCACGTGTTCAGGTGCCTTTGGCGGCGAGTTCGTCCTGGTACTTCTTGGTCATCATCTCGACTGCGTCCATCGACTGCTGAGCGAGCTCTGGTCGCGCGGCGCGGGCGCGAGCCTTGGCCTCGTTGGTGCTGTACCCCTGGCCTTGGAACTGGGGCATGACCCGGCGGGCGATCAGCTCGTAGCTGTTCTTGGTGGCTTCGGGATTGGCCCATTCGTGGGCGAGCATCAGGTACGCGCCGAACCCGCCGTTGGATTGCTTCCACAACCGCTCGATCTGCTCGCCCACGTCGTCGGCGGTACCGATCGCGCCGATCCCGCCCTCGATGACGAAGTCGATCATGCCGCGCACCGCATCGGCCGTGCCGACGTCCATCTGCGGGAACGCCGCAGTGTGCTGGAAGTAGTCGAACCACTGGGCCATCCCGTACTCGACGTCTTTGAATGCCTGCTCGCGCGTCTCGGCCACGTGGCACATCCCGACGAGGCGCCACTTTGCCCGCTCGACCACCGAGGCGAACGTCGCCGAGCGCTCCTCCATCACATCCCAGTGCAGCCCGAGCACGTCGAAGCCGGCAGCTTGCGTCGCACCCACCGACAGCAGACCTAGCCCGTACTTGCCCGCCAGTCGCGGCCCGGAGGGCGAGGCGACGGCTGCGATGGCGACGTCGAAGTCCGAGTACGGCCGCAGGTGCAAGCGGGCGTCATGCAGTTGCCACCGATCGTTGGCGGCCGTGACCGGCTCGTCGCTGCGCAGCAGTTGCATGATCACATCGGTGCCCTGTTCGAGCAGCAACCGGGTCTGGCTCTGGTCGAGACCGATCATGGCCGCATCGGTCGGCAACGCGCCGGGCCCCATGCCGAGCATGAACCGGCCACGGGTCAGGTGATCGAGCAGCACCGCCCGCTCGGCGACCATGTACGGGTTGTGATAGCTGACCGAGACCACGCCGGTACCGAGCTTGATGTTGCGGGTGCGTTCGGCCGCGGTGGCGATGAAGATCTCCGGAGAGGCGATGATCTCGCTGCCGGCGGAGTGGTGCTCGCCGATCCACGCCTCGTCGTAGCCGAGCCGGTCGAGATGGGTGATGAGATCGAGATCCCGTTGCAGCGCCCACGTCGGGTTCTCGCCCGCTGGGTGGAACGGGGCCATGAACGTCCCGAATCGAAGCCGATCGGACATGGCAAAACCCCCTTGTTCGCGGCCAGCCAGGTGACTGGCACGTCGTGGAATCTACCGAGCGCGACAGGCTCGATCGGAGCCGGAGG